>JBGTNL010000116.1:0-88643 GCA_041743085.1 Flavobacteriaceae bacterium | reverse complement strand
CCATAATTATCTGCTGCACATCTTGTTCAAAGAGTGCCACAAAAAATGATAGCGTCATATCTTGGAATTACACCCGAAGCATTGAGCAAGATGCGGAGCAATATGGCAAAGAAAAAATAAAGCAGACTTCATTTTCTTAATCTACATTAATGCAAAAGTGAAAAACAACTTAGACCTTTGTCTTTGAGCAAAAAATCTCCCGTCCCGTAATAAGTTAAACGATTGAGTCTGCATAATTTTTGAGTTTTGGTCGACAAAAACTTATCACTGCTCCATTTTTAAAAATAATTAGCTGTTAAATGATACTCTAAAATGGAAAAATTAAAAATGCTCCTCGATATTAATGGAAATTACATCACCATAGCGTTGCTCGTTGTTTTTTATTCGATGGAGCAAGTGTTAAGTACTCCTTTTAACTTCAATAAACGACCGCAGCATCTTTTTCACAATGCCCTATTCTATGTGGTCGTTTTTATTGCTAATTATTTTTTCGCCATATTTCAGGTGTTTAGCATTAACTGGTTCAATGAGCATGAAATAGGATTATTATACCTGGTGCAGACCCCTTTTTTGGTAAAACTGTTGATTGGTGTAGCCTTGTTCGATATGACCACCTACTGGTTCCACCGTATGGCACATAAAATTCCATTACTATGGAGGTTACATCGGGTGCATCATAGCGATACAACTATGGATTCCACTACATACTTCAGAATCCATCCTCTTGAGATACTGGTATTTGGAACTGCAAATATTGTTGGGGCTGCCATTTTTGGGTTAGATTTAATGGCAATGGCTCTTTATTTTTTTATTCTTATTCCGCTTTCTTTTGTAGAACATACAAATTTTCTTATCCCGCGTTGGGTGGATACTACTCTGGGATGGTTTTTTGTCACCCCCAACATGCACAAAGTACACCATGAACAGGATCAACATTATACTGATTCCAATTTTGCTGACATTTTTATTGTGTGGGATCGGTTTTTTGGAACTTACAAATATCTGCCGGTAAAAAAAATTAAATATGGTTTAAAGGAATTTGACGATGATAAAAAGCAAACGTTTTTGTACCAGATGAAGAGCCCTTTCATTAACATAAAACGCATTACTTCTGATGAATTGGCAAGGATTGAACAGATGCCGGAATCTGCAAAGCCATAGCCAGGATTACGTTCATTGATTAAGCATCGGAAATCGGAGCAGCTTGAAAAAATGAATGCAGCGTACAACATTGCATTTGCAAAATACGGGCAGGACAAACAATACTTCAGCTTTGGTCCCTGTTCGTCAGTACCGGGTTTTGTAGTCTCGCTTCCTTCAGATGTAACCTCGCAGTTACCACCCTTGCGGCTTACTAATGGTTCGAGGCGCTACCCCCGCCCATAAGGGACTTGCGCCCTCTAGATTAATACCATATCTTAGATATGACAAAGATGCCCATGCTGGGCACACACACCGTATATAAGCTATGGCTTGGTCAGTCCTCACTTGGAAAATGCTACGGATTTTCCAATGCCAGTTTTTATTTGGAGAAGTTCGTGCCGAGACACGCCACAGCTCATATACATAAACGTTAGCTACAATTAAAACCAACTATTATGAAAAACTCAATTAGCCTATTAATTCTGCTCTTAACCTCTTCAATATGTGTAATAGCAAATGCTCAAGTTAAAATGAGCTTTAATTTTGATACTCCTTATGGCAACAATGAAGCCGTTGGAAAATATGTTGAAATAAATGGTGCTAAAATCTACTATGAGGAATACGGAAAAGGAGACCCCTTGCTTTTAATTCATGGAAACGGAGGAAGTATCAAATGGATGGGAAATCAAATCGATTATTTTAAGACTAGGTATAGAGTAATTATAGCTGACAACAGAGGACAAGGAAAATCTGAATTAAAAACAGATTCTTTAACCTATGTTCAAGTTGCAAAAGATTGGGAAGGATTAGTAAATTATTTAAAATTAGATTCTTTATCCATTATTGGATGGAGTGATGGTGGAATAATAGCATTAAAAATGGGAATCAGTAATAAATCAAAAATAAAGAAAATAGTTGCAATGGGAGCAAATTTAAGGCCTGACTCAACAGCTGTTCACTCTTGGGCTATTAAGAATGTCATGACAGAAAGAGAATTAGTTGATTCTAAAATTAAAGAAAAAGACACTACTCAAAATTGGAATTTACAAAAACAACTTCTCGGACTTTTGGCAGACCAGCCAAATATCCCAATTAAAGACTTGTCAAAAATAAAAGCAAAAGTATTAATAATGGCTGGTGATGAAGATATAATAAGAGGTAAACACAGTTTAGAAATCTATCGTAATATTCCTAAAGCACAATTATGTATAACGCCAGGAGAAACACATTTTGCACCTGCCTCAAACCCTAAACTATTTAATGAAATCGCGAATAGATTTTTATCAGAACCTTTTAAAAGACCAGATTCTGATTGGACAAAATGGAATAAATAACTGTAGCTAATAACACCGTACAAAAATAATTGCTTAGTTCTTGCCTACTCGGAAAATCCTACGGATTTCCCTCTGGTTCGTTCCATTTTTAGTAAGTTAGTTGCTTGCACACGCAACTATCCTTACACATAATCGTTGGCAACAATCTCCCTACCAGAAAAACCAGTTGAGTTTTTGGGACAACGAGGTCTTAAACTGTGATAAGGTGAATTTTACTTAAAACTATAACCTTTTAAATATCAGTCTATTAACTTTGACGTTGTTTGGAAGCTAAAGAAATGTATCGTCCTAAAACTGGTTGACCAAAAATTAAACCCTCTTAGTCACCTATGGAAACACCAAAGAATGAACACTGTCGAAAAAAGGAGTACCAAAAAGTAAGCTTCGAACTGAAACCCCCGATTATTGACCACATCGCCAACAGGTGAAAAAACGGAAAAACAATCCCACGTTTCATTAGACTTTTGAAAATCGAAATTAGGCAGCTTTTAGACTTCCCTTTTCATTTTTTCCCTATTGCGATCTCCTAGATCACTTTTTCCGGACTTACCTGCATCCTCCTTTTCCAGATATGCGACATAGTCTTTTACGCTGGATTGATAGGTATTCCCTGTTTGTTGTTTTGTTATTGCTATGTACATATCATAGATTTTTAATTCGTTGCCTTAACTTTTTAAACTCCTGAAGGGAGAGTTCTAGCTTCAAATAATCTTTCCCGAAGCGACTGGTTACCGGTTCGACCAGATCAAGGATCTGGGCAAATTCGGTCCTGATCTCCCGCATCCTGGATTCCATCCGTTCGTACCGGATTTTAGGAACTGTCGTTTCCTCAATGATCTTTTCTTCCGCTGAGAGGTCAGCAAATTTCTTTTCGATCTGTAAAGGTTCTTCATCCTCCATCTGTCCCTCGAATAAGGAATGCAACATGGCCGTTGTCGGTTTGGTCTGGCGTTTTTCAATGTCCTTTATGATCGCTATGGTAGCGTTGGTTCTTGCTATGGAGGCCTCTGTCCGCTTCCTGTTCTTTATGATCTCCCCGATGATACTTTCTCCGAATCGATCCGAGGGGGTAAAACCGTGCCACTCGAAAAAATCCATTACCCCTTCCAGGGCTGCCGAATGGGTCGCTCCCATTTTCCTTGAAAACCCTTTATAGCGTTTTACCGTTTTCTCCTTGAGCCGTATGGTCTTGAACCCATCCATTTACCGTCTTTTACGATCCTGATTGTCACAATTTCGATCCCTTTTTTAGGGTGTTTCCAAGGAATTTGACACAATTTTCAATACCGTTCCCTGTTTTTCTATTTTACACAATCCCTATGTTCAGGGGCCTTGCGCAGCAAATCAAACCTATAACACCGGCTTGCCGTGTTATCCTCTTGCTATTCCGATTCCCCGCGCGCGGGGAAATCTTCATACCTTTCCTTAAGGTAAAGGCAAAAGCCCCAAACACCTGAAAATTCTCTAATTTTAAGAGTGTTTATTGTAGAATTTTGAGAATATTTACTCAAATAGAAGAAATCCTTGAACATCCATCAAAAGATGTTTAAGGATTGGATTGGTGGTACAGGGCTAAATATGTTTTGCTTGTCGGACTGGAAATAACTCGAGCTTGGGAGAGTTATTCTATTTCGACAATGCCACGGGCTGCTTCGCAATTTTCTTGACAGAAAATTATTTGGACACAGCAACTGCGCCCTATATCGTTTTTACTCAACGCTTATCTTCCCGAACACTATAAAAACGACACAGGTTCCGGCGCAGGGTTAGTTATGGTATGATTTGGGGTTAGAGGTCATATCCTAGCTGTCAATCTTTGAACTTATTTCTAACAAGCATCATATCTTCCATCAACTTTTTATCCACCACTTTAGCATAAATTTGAGTCGTTTTTAAGGATTGATGGCCTAACATCTTACTTACGGATTCTATGGGAACACCGTTAGTTAGGGTTACGGTTGTAGCAAATGTGTGGCGAGATAAATGGAAAGTTAATTTCTTCTGAAGGCCACAGAGATCAGCAATCTCCTTAAGATAGGCATTCATTTTCTGATTACTCAAAACAGGCAGTAATAAGCTATCCACCGATTTGCGCTCAAATTCTTCGTATTTCTTTAAGATTTCCTCAGCTGTCGGCAGCAAAGGAATGCTGCTTTTGGTATTCGTTTTTTTCCTTTTGATCTTGATCCAATGCTGCCCGTTTAGGTCCAAAATAATATGGTCGGAAGAAAGCTTTTTCACATCGGCATATGATAATCCCGTAAAGCAACAAAACAAAAATACATCTTTTACCTGATCCAATCTTTTGTTTCCAAATTTTGTATCCAGGAGTATTCTTACTTCCCTTTCGTTCAAAACATCCCGCTCCACAGTTTTCCAAGTAGCTTTCCAATGATAGAAAGGATCCTTGTTGATCCAATTATGAGAAAAAGCGATTCGTATTATTTTTTTAAAATTGGTAATATATTTAGTAACGGTATTCGTACCGCCGGCATTTATAATTTTTAAGTAATGTTCAAACCTTTTTATGAATTTCAAATTCACCTTTTTCAGGGCTATATCTTCTGCCTCATACTCTCTCTTTATAAAAGCCCTTAGATGATTCATCGTCCGCATATGTTGGTAATAGCGACCAATAGAATACTCCCTCCCTACTAATGCTCTTATTTCATCATTGTGTTCTTTATAAAGCGGCAAAAGGGTCTTTACGGTTTTATCCTTTCCCAAAAACTTTTCTCTTATAGTCAAAGCTGTGAAAGTCTTTTCTTTAAAAATTAATTTACTATGAATGGCATATACCTTATGCCGAATGTCCTCTAGATACTTATTTATTTCTATTGCTTTCGGACTAGACCCTTTGACTTTACCTGCTGATGAATTCCAATCGGAAGGTCTAATTTTTCGCCGAAGACTGATTTCGGTTCTCTTCGAATCTACGGTTATCCGTAAATATATCGAGGCCATTGAATAAATATCGCCAGGTTTTTTTCTAACAAAAAACAGAATTGAAAAGGGATCCATCATAATTTCAATTTTTTACACATCATTAATTTTAACTTATTTTGAGTTAAATAAGTGAAATTCAATTTTTTAACACATAAATGAATAACTTTTTGCGAATATGAAAATGTTCACCGGATCGTTCACCTGAAAGCTCACCAAACCCAATGATTTCGTTTGAAATCAAATAGAAGTAACGAAAATGAAAAAACCTGAAAGTAGTTGATTTTCAGGCCTTTTGAATAAATTTCGAGTTCTCAAGTAATCCCTATAGGATCAATATTGAAGGCCAGTGGCAGCATCAACCTGAAACGCTGTTGGCAGGCCAGATACAGAATCACTTTCTTTTGGAATCTACCGGTGTATCCGGGGTCATTGGCATAAAATTTAAACCCTGGGCGCTTGACACTGATGTTTGGGCTTCACATGGTCTCCTTGACAGACCGGGTCATTGAGGTTCCCTCGGACATCATTAAGCGTATCCAGCCCCTTTATGTAATAGCGCATCGCCTGGAGCATTTTGAAGCTAAGGTTGCCCTTCTTGAGGATTGGCTTTTAGCGGTTAGGAAGGAGTCTCGTTCTGAAGATCCCGGAAGGGGACAAAAAGCCACCCAGGATATCATTACGACTCACGGATCCCTGCCCATCGAAACAATATGTTATAAGGCTGCCCTGAGTGTTCGAAGCCTGGAGCGCTATTTTCATTCCTGTATCGGCCTGACCCCAAAAAAATTCAGCCGGATCATCCGATTTTCACATATTTTTAAACTGGCACAAAAAAAACCCGTTGATTGGGTTGAAATTGCGTATCTGGCCGGTTTCTACAATCAATCACATTTTATCAAGAACTTCAAGGAATTCACAGGCGAAGAACCTTCCAACTACGGGTTTAATACCAGGAATATGGCCAACTTGTTTTTACGATAATGTCGTTTTTTTACTATTGGGGCATAATTGGCTGATCTACCTTTCGCATTCATACCAAAAAATACGGATATGTATATCAATTCCTTAAAATTTCTACGGATCAGTATAATCTTTTCATTTGGGGCATGCCACGGGCAGCAGGAGTTAACCGACTTGCAATTTCTTCTGGGGACGTGGAAAATCGCTGAAAAAGACACCTATGAAGCCTGGGATCCGGGTGAGCACGGCCAGTTAAGGGGAAAGTCCTATAAACCGAATGAGGCAGGAGACACCCTGGTCCTTGAAACCTTACAGATCTCTGTTAAGAATAGCGAGGTTGTGTACGAGGCTACCGTTTCCGGTCAAAACGAGGGACAAACCATTGGATTTACATTAAATAAGGCTATCCGGGGTCGCTATTCTTTCGAAAACGATGCGCATGATTTCCCTAAAAAAATACAATATGAAAAGACCGGGGATAATAAATTGTTTGTGCGGGTTCTGGGAGAAGAAGGTAAAGGGTTTTATTACGACCTCATCCGGAAAAAGTAGATTATATGCCGTCGGCCTATTTCTTGCAGACGAAGTGAATCAGGCGCTGATACTGCACTGGCGACGCTAATGGGTTACCTCTTTTCAGGATTTCGGTAAGATAATGGAAGTGTGCCTTGTCCATCTCCAGAAAAAAGAGCCCTTCCAGCAGTAATTCCGGTTCATCTTCCATCCTTCGTCAGGAATAAAGCGCAGGCTTTGTTTTGCGTAGTTCATATCAAGGGTATTCATGATGTTGAAATTTAGTGTTCTTTACTATTAGTGCCGGCAGGAGGGAAAAGGTTAACAGATTTGGCCTGATCTGTGATCTTTTGCCCGTTTCTGAAATGAAAATGCATTACCAATTCCCAAAGCCGGTAAATAAGATCCGGCAGCGGATCCAGGGTCCGTTTGCGCATTTATTTTGACCATATACCCTCAAACCGCGCACTTCCTCCATCGCTATACCCTGCTATACAACGTGTGAGGTAACCCTTTTTGAGCATCGCGTTATATTCCGTCTGAAACTGACTGGCCGACAGATGATGTTTTTCCCACCAGGAGTTATAGTTGGGGGCGCTTTTATACCAGATACCACTCGATCTTGGCTTTCCGCCTATATTGTAGGCATCCAGGTAGACGAGTTTAAATTTTTCCTTATTGGTATATTGATCAAACGCCTCTTTAAATTGCCCCAGGGTCATCTCCGGTCTCAGGTAAAAACCATCCGTTTTTTTCTTTACCCAGAGTGCCGCCACATAAACTTTACTGCCCATACTCACACAGGAAACATTTACCGGAACCCAACCTGCTTTCACATATTTTTTAAAATTACTTTCGTGCCATGACAGCGACCGGCCGTGATAGGCAAACCAGACGACACTTTTATCCTTTTTCCACACGCCTGCAAACTTCCCCCCAATTGGTAGGGTAGGCGCAATAGGGATGCGTATCTGATGGGTGAATAAAGCACGCCTTTCTTTTTAAGCCGGGGATGCCTTGCTTGTTGAGCCCGGTCCAATTCACATTCGATTTGGGCTTTGGATAATTTGCCTGTCCTATGACATAGCCGTTATTAAATAGAAGCGGGCGGAAAATCCCTCCCTCGGGCTCACTGCTGTTCTTAAAGGTTTTAATATGTATGTGAAGATGTGGCCCTGAAGAATTGCCTGAGTTTCCCGCCTTGCCAAGAAAATCACCTTTTTTTACCACAGCTCCGTTTTTGGCAAACCTGGGATTCAGGGAGCCTTTTTGGAGGTGCGCATAGAGCGCAACGACATTCCCGTGCTTTATATAAAAATGATTTCCGGATCCTCCATAATCAAATGCTCCCCATAATTCATCTTTTTGTTTTTCCATGCCGGCATCAGAACCATCAGGTTTCCAGTTGTTGGGAATTTTATTTTCAAAGTGCAACACCACGCCATTGGCCATTGCCCGTACCGGTTTCTCCCAATTGGGAAAGGGGGTATTGAGGAAAACCAAGTCACCGTTTTCGTGATAGGGGCGGCTGTTTTGCCATACCCAGCCCTGGCCTGGCTCAATGATCAGGGCTATACCCCCCGGGGAGGCCTTTCTTGAAATCCTCTTTTTCCGAACACTGATTTTCCGGGCAGCCGATTTCTTCGTGGTGGAAGTGGATTTTATTTCTACATTTTTTTTCACGGCCACCAACTTCCTGCTTCTGACGGATCTAGAAGCCATTGTTTTTTTAGAGGTTTTCTTTGCTACCATTTTCTTCAGATTACGGTTTTTTAGTTTATCCTAAACAAGAGAAAAAGGGGCAGGAGGGAACCGTCCTATTTGTTTCCTGTCTTATTTAGTTATTTTGGGGAGGTAGGAACGGATAACATATTGACCAATTCCCGCAATTACAGACTCAGATATGTGATGGCATCCTTTGACGAATGAACCATCCGGGCTTTGTACAGGAAAATAAGGCATAATCCTGTAAAGAGCATTGATGAATTGTACAAACGGTAACATGGCATGTATAGGGAGTCATAAAAGTTTTTTTTTCGGTAGAGTTGTCATCGACAAGGAGAAAACTAACCTGGGCCTGACTTTTTGAATTTTGAAAATCGGAGAGGATTGGAAAGCTAGATTCACTTTAGCACCCTGGTTTGACTTAAATGCGAAGTATTTACACATCTTTTCCGAATGCCATAACTCTCCTAATAATCTAAATCCGTGGTTTCCCAAGAAAATTCATAGGCCGATAAGAAAGGTATGGAAGGCATTTTATTTTGAAAAAAAGCAAGTAACAATATACTTTTAAAAGTAATTTTTCCGTTCCTAACAAACACAATCCCCACTTTTAATAGCGCAAGTAATTTGTGCATATGAATTAAAAAATCCAGGCTATCCCTGGTAATTTTATTAAACCCTAACATTATATATAGGTTCAATATCCTTCATATGTTTTAACTTATAGTTGCAATATGATATATTTAGTTGCTTTTATCTTTATAAATATTGGCTGCTTTATAGGTTTTTTACTTAGTGCCATGTTAAGGAAAGATTGAAATCTTTTAAGCCCCTGGTCCGTGACATGTTCTGAGCTATGGGCCTCACGATGAAGCTATAATACGCCACAGCACACTTCGGCGGATGTTATGATCTTCACCATTGCCTCCTGCCAAAGCCTTGGCGCAGGTTGATGCGAAATTGCTTTGACACCGGCCGGCGTTTAAAATAACGGGGCGATCTGATGCGAATGCCGTTTTCAATCCCCTCCTTCAGATCTCCCGCTCGCAATACCCGGACAATAGGAAATATTCATAGCAGGTAAAAATAGAAAAGAGAGCCTATAGGTACCATCGGTAGGGAGGACCCGCGAAACGGCAATGCTCCTTTGGTTAAATATCCTTTATATATTTATTCAAACAGGGAAAGTATACCGCATTTTGTAAGAGATATACTTTTCCCACAAATGCACTTGGTAAATAATAAGATCCTTTCGGACAGTAAATAATTGGTTTCGTACTACTTACAAGCTTATTTAACAATTAATTATCATAAAAATCTTATCTTTAGTAGTATTGTACTAATCTAAAAAATCTTCAGAAATCATGCCAACACACACAATTACGATTACCGCAACCAATGCGAATCCATACCCCTTATCCATTTCGGATGACGAAGGTAATACTGCCAATACCGAAACAACAGATGCCGCCTTAACCACTAAAATCAGTGCAGGAGATACAGTGATCTGGGTTCCCGCCGGTAACATTTCCAGCATTGATAATATTATTGATAAATCCGCACCTCTAAATCTATTCAGCGCGGGGCCGGCAAACATGAATGACGGTACCGGTCGATGGTCAGGAACCGTTGGCACTCAACCCTCCGATACAGAGGAATCCTATTCCCTAGTCTATACAGTTAATGGCGTCCAACATACCGAGGATCCTAAACTTAAAATGAATTAACAGCTCTCTCCTATGTTACCTAAGAAAAAAGCCTATTGTCTGTTAATGGGCTTCTTTTATTTTACATCCCCTTTCGTCCGTGGGCAAGATCAAAAATTAGCCGACAGCCTCATTATAATTTATGAATCGCAAGAATACGAGGATGGGGACTTGTCCCTGCTTTACGATATTGCGGTCAACGTACAAAACCCCGAAAAGAAACTTAAATTTTCGGAATTATTGATCACCAGGGCGGTCAAAGGTTCCTTATCCAGTTACCTCTATTATGGGTATTTGCAAAAGGGAAATGCCCTTCAGGAAATGGGAAATAATGCCCAAGCTCTGGAAGCCTATTATAACAGCCTGGATCACGCACATCGCAGTGACCATGGGATAGGAATAGGCTCTTTAATGATCTCAATTGCAGACACCTATTCCATAATGGGCAATTCAGAAAACGCCCAGAATTATTACCAGAAAGGAATTAAGTTATTGAGAAAACTGGGTGATTCCGTTAAAATTGCCACGGCCTTATTAAATGCAGGAGATGAATTTGTGAATACCAAAAAATATGACTCTGCGCTGGTCTATTTTAAGGAATCTGGAGTCATCTTTGAAAAGGTAAATTACCTGAACGGGACCGCCTATAATTTGGGCAATACGGGGATGGTCTATGCAGAGCTGGCCAGGGATGCTCTGGCCGAACAGCAAATTAATGAGGCAATTAAGATACTCGGGGAACTGGAAGACTATTATCCCATTTCGGTCTATCTCACCTATATGGCCGATATTTATGCCAGGCGGCTCGATTTTAATACTGCCTTGGGCTACCTGCAGCGAAGCCTGGATCTGGCCAGGGAGTATGGCCTGAAAGACCAACTTAGTGACGCCCACCTGAAACTTTCAGAACTCTATGAAAATTTTGGCAATTATGAGGAGTCCCATAACTATTACAAGCAGCATATTGCCTATCGTGATAGTGTTCAAAATATAGCTTCTGTACAACAAATGGCCGACCTGCGTACCAATTACGAGGTATCCCAGAAGCAGGTAGAAGTAGATCTGCTGAACCAACAGAAAAAAATCCGGGGGATCATAGTCCTTGCTACGGGTATTGCGCTGTTCCTGATTGGCCTGCTGGCACTGGGCCTCTTCAGGCGGAACCGGTATATTAAAATTACCAACAAGATCATTGCCGAAGAGAAAACCCGATCAGATAACTTACTGCTCAATATACTCCCGGAGGAAACAGCCCGGGAATTAAAGGAATTTGGTAAGGTAAAGGCCCACCGGTTCGAATCTGTAACCGTATTGTTTACCGATTTTGAAGGATTTACCAAGTATTCGGAGCATTTGAGACCTGAGGTACTTGTGGAAAGTGTTGATTTCTATTATTCCAAATTTGATGAGATCATTGAAAGGCACGGCCTGGAAAAAATTAAAACGGTAGGGGATGCCTATATGTGCGCCGGAGGGCTGCCCTTCCAATCAGAGGACCACGCCTGGAAAATAGTTCTGGCCGCTTTCGAGATCATTGCATTTGTTGAGGAAGCCCGGGTAAACAGCAAGGCAGATCAGATCCGGTTTAACATCCGGATTGGTATCAATTCCGGGCCTGTAGTAGCGGGGGTGGTGGGAACCAAAAAATTTGCCTATGACATCTGGGGCGATACCGTGAACGTCGCCTCCCGTATGGAATCCATGTCGGCACCCGGCAAGATCAATATCAGCGAAAATACCTATGCGTTGGTAAAGGATTTGGCAGCTTGTCAGTACCGAGGGGAAATTCAGGTGAGGAACAGGGGGATAATGAAAATGTATTTTGTAGAGGGATTAAAAAGCAGTATTCATGTTTAAAAATGACAGGAAATTATGGAAAGGGTATGACTCTTAATATGTTCCATTAATCTCATTCCCTATATTGAAAACGCGGGAAATAAAACCTGCCCGTGTATGCCAGTCTGGGATGGCTCCTGCCAGACTGACGAGGGCGGGCAATGTATTCCTCTAAAAGAAGTCCGGCCGAACTCATCGCCCTGCAGCCAGAACGTTTTGTGAGGTGCCACATCAAAGACACGGATACCCCATAAATTATATGTGGCCTCGGGCCGTGGTCAAAAAATAGTGGCGATAAACACCCAAAATAAAGAACTCATTCAAGAGGTAACCGTTGGAAAACGGCCCTGGGGAATAGCACTAACTGTTGACAAGCATTATTTGATTTCTGCCAATGGGCCCTCCAATGACATTGCCATTGTCAATACCCGGAACTTTGAAATTATCAAAACCATCCCGGTAGGGAAAAATCCATGGGGTAGCCATAGGGCAAGCTAAATAGGGAGTCATAAATTCTACAGGAAGTACGGAGCAACTTGTTTAAAACTGAGGCGCGTTACCCACAGACCCAAGTGTAAGTGGAGGCAGGTGTACGCAATTGTGGATATTTCAAAATGGGTGGTGAAACGCTATCGAAATAAACCATAACATACCCCCAATTATTAATATAATTAAATATTTATGAAGTAAACAACTGAATTCTAAATTAATAGTGCCATCTTTGTAATTCATAAATAATTATAAATTTAATTACATTACAATGAGTAAAGGAACAGTAAAATTTTTCAATGACACTAAAGGTTTCGGTTTTATCACTGAAGAAGGTGTTGAAAAAGATCACTTTGTACACATTTCAGGATTAATTGACGAAGTTCGTGAAGGCGATGAAGTTGAGTTTGATCTTCAGGAAGGTAACAAAGGACTAAACGCAGTGAACGTAAAAGTTATCTAATATATACTTCTAAGTTTAGTAAAAAGCCCGTCTATAGTGATGGGCTTTTTTATTTTTATTAGTGTCCGGTCCAATAAATAAAATGCTGCTTACCTGAATACACAATAATGACGTTTAGCGCTTCGTGAATAACTTCTTCCTGGAAATCTGTAACAATTGGTATTGGATCTACGGTTAAACGGAGGCGGAAATAATTACAAAAACAAACCTGTGGTTACAGGAATAATCGAATCTGCAAAGATCAATAAAGTCGGTCATTTCTTTGTTATAATCGGCCGGCAAACGTTTTCGGCATGCCAGAATTTGGTGAATGAACTGGATAATTACACCAATGTCATCTTTGTAGGGGAACCTACCTCGGAAAATATTAATTTCTATGGGGATAACAATCGCGTTGAACTGCCTAATAGTAAAATCCCTGCATTCTTATCCTTTGCCTGGTGGCAAGACAAACCTCAGTGGGAAGGTGATGAATGGTTAGCCCCCATATTGCAGTGGATATGAGCTTTGAAGATTATAAATCAAATAAGGACCCCATACTTGATGCTGCATTGAATTTCTCAGATACCGCTTTTATACTCAGTCCAATGGATCATTTTACCACCTTGTTTATGGCCGGTAATATCGATCAACTAAAAAATGATGCTGCGCAAATGATTAAAGATCCTACGTATCGGTTCTTTGATTTCGAGGGTCAATTCAATAAAGTGGGGTATCGGTTATTAAACAGTGGACAAAACGAAAATGCACTGTTTGTTTTTCTGTTGGTTACGGAATTCTTCCTGGATTCAGCAAATGCCTGCGACAGTTTGGCCGAAGACTACTTAAAATCGGGCGACGCCCTAAAGGCTACAGAGTTCTACAATAAAGCCTTAAAAATGGATCCGGACGGACCCACAGGCAAAAATGCCCGGGAAATGTTGCGCACCATTGCAACGGCGCACCAGAAATGATTTATTGCGTTTGGGTTACTTCTTATTAATTAAGAATTCATCGCAATTGTACCGTCATTGGAAGCTATCTGTTTATGCCATGGATAATCTATAGTATTAATGTATGGTGTTCTGAGCTCCCTGTGCAGTGAAGCTTTAGAGAACTTGTGGAGTGAAGGAGAGGAGGGGCGTGAAACCGGATTTTTCTGAGGTTTATATATACCTGAATAAACAATAAACCAGCAATTTGTAAAGGTGAGTGGAATGGGATATTATCACTAACTTGTTGAAAAATATACAGATGCCCATATATATGGATCGTCACGATGTGGCGGAAGAAGTGACCGCTGAAATTGTTGCTCAGATTCATCAAGAAGATTTACGCATCCAACATAAATACTGCTGCAAAGGCATCACCTACTGGTATGATTAAAGCAGAAAAACTGCTTTTTGCCTCGTAGAGGCTCCAAATAAAGAGGCAATCGTAGAAATGCACAGCAAGGCACATGGGGAGGTACCCAATACGATAATCGAGGTAGATAGTAGCATTGTAGAGTCTTTTTTAGGGCGTATCGAAGACCCTAATAAATCTCAAAAAAAGGAGTTGAACATTGTTAATAATCCGGCTTTTCGCATTTTGGCGGTCCTTAAAATCGTTAAGGATAAGCTACAAAGCTCTTACTCAGAACAAATACCATCATTTTTAAATGAAATCAGAATGACGGTCGAAAGTTTTGAAGGTCGTATCGTAAGACAAAGTGAAGATTACGTTTTGATTTCCTATAACTCCACCACCAACGCCCTAAAATCCACGATTGCCATTAGAAAGATTTTTTCTAAAGCCAAAGTGACTTCAGCAAAGCTACATATTGGGGTAAGTGCAGGGCTACCTGTAACCAAAGAACACGGTCTTTTTGAAGAAACCATTAAGATTGCCGATCGTTTAAGCGCTATCTCCCGAGATCGTATCCTGATCACCTCTGAAGTTAAAGATTTGTACCAAAGTGAAAATCTAAACAGGCCAATCAATAAGGAATATTTGGACACCATATCTCTCTCCGACGAGCGTTTTCTAACCAATTTGAACGATTATTTGGATAATGAATGGCTTACCCCAACCTTGAGTGTCGATACGATTTGCGCGAATTTAGGTTTTAGCGCATCGCAACTGTATCGCAAAATGACTTCCCTTACCAAAAAATCCACCAATACATTTATACAGGATTTCCGGTTGGACAAGGCCTTGAAACTACTGCGGAAAAAAGACAAGAGTATTTCCGAGATCGCCTTTGAAACCGGCTTCAACAGTCCGGGCTATTTTACCCAATGTTTCCAAAAAAAATACCAAATGCTTCCCTCTACGTACACAAAAAGTCTATAATTATCTACAATTGACCATTTTGTACGCCGAACGAAAAATGATACAATTTGGTTGAAATGTAGAATCAATTACCAAAAAGCATGTCTAGTTTTGGAGTCTGCTATCTGTAACCACAGGACATGAAAAAAATTATTGTGCTCATCTACGGAATTCTTTGGTACATCATTTTCCTTATTTCCTTTCTTTATGCCATCGGTTTTGTGGGTAATTTTTGGGTTCCTAAGGGTATTGATTCAGGCACGGAAACAAATTTCATGGCTGCCATAGGTGCCAATGTAGCTTTATTAAGCCTCTTTGCGATACACCTCAACGTAATGGCCCGGCCAGCTTTTAAAGAACGGTGGGTGAAAAACATGGGGATTATCAAAAAGAAGTGCCCATGCTTATACCATTTACCAAAATTTCGAAATAATAACCAGCATAAAGCTCATACCTATGAAAACATCACTTTTTGAACAATTGGGAGGTAGGGAAGGTCTCTCCGCCATCGTAGATGATACGGTGAACAACCATATGAACAACCCGGCTGTCAATGCCAGGTTCCTTCCCTTCAAAGATCAGCCAGAACGTCTTGCAATCATCAAAGCCCATACAATCGATTTTTTTAGTGCGGGCAGTGGCGGTCCCGCCCAATATTCAGGTAGGGATATGACCTGCACCCATACGGGAATGAATATTAGTCCTGCCGAATATATGCATGTTATGGACGACATTATGCAAGCGTTGGATCAGAACAAAATTGGTGAGGAATCTAAAAAAGAGGTACTGACTGTGCTCTGGTCGTTAAAGGACATGATCATTTCAAAATAGATAAAGGCAAACCTCACGAAATCATGAAAAATGCAATTAAAGAGATTACGCCCCATCTGATCGAAGCATTGGACAAGAAAATAAAAGGACGCATGGTACCACCTTCCGATACCGACTACGGCGAAACCCGCAAAGTATATAACGGAATGATCGATAAAAAGCCCGGGGGTATTCGCAATGTGCATAGATGCAGAGGATGTAATGGCCGCTGTAAACTTTGGACGGATAAACGGGCTTTTGGTCGCCATAAGAGGGGGAGGCCATAATGGAGGCGGATTGGGGGTGTGTGATGACGGACTGGTCATCGATTTATCGGGAATAAGTTATACCCATGTGGATACTGTCAACAATACGGTAAAAGTTGGAGGCGGTAGTATTTGGGCGGCTGTAGATCAGGCAACCCATGAATTTGGCTTGGCCGTTCCATCGGGAATGGTTTCTACCACCGGTGTGGGCGGACTTACCCTTGGTGGACGTATCGGCTATCTGACACGCAAATACGGTTTGACCATTGACAACCTATTGGAAGCGGATATGGTTTTGGCGGACGGTACTTTTGTTGCCGTAAATGCTGATCAAAATCCGGACTTGTCCTGCGCCTGCCGTCCAAAGCCTTTCGGCCCTGGCTACTCAGGGAAAGCCAGGGGGCATGGGTTAGTGAAACTATGTTTATAGGGATCCTTTTCTTTTCCCGCCCCTTCATGTCGCCTGAATTTTTCAAAAATTCTCAAACTGCAAAATTTATAACTTCTAAAAGTTGCTTATTTGAGGCATGACATCAACGAATGAAGATGCATACCCACTTCTAAAAAACGATAAAATCTTGCCATAAACCCCCGCCGGGGGCCGTGCCGGGATATGCAAAAAGTACAACCTGCCGAAGTGAACTTTATTCCTAGCAAATTATTTACTAAATTGGAATGCCTGAACCTTCCCTAAAATCCCGGGATGGGTCTAACATTCGCAGTAAAAAGGAATTGTCCTGTTCTGCTGGAGAGCTCCGCCGGCCGACCTGTTGTACCGGCCAGGGCCCAAAGTGCACAAGACCTGAAAATGGATCCGGAAAGCTAAAAGAACCAGCAAAACGGCAGCAAAAATGGTAACTAAAACGTATTGGTCATGAACGATAACGCTAAAAACAACCCATCGAAACCGGGTCGCCGGTCCTTTATAAAAAAATCGGGGTTTGCCCTGTTAGGAGGTTCGTTGGCCTATCCAGCACATTTGGTGGCTGCCGGGAAAATTTCCGGAACGGCAGAACATATAAAAGTGGGGCTCATTGGTTGTGGCGGAAGAGGTACGGGCGCAGCGGTGCAGGCCCTGAACGCGGACCCGGTGGTACGCTTAACAGCTATGGGCGATATATTTGAAGACCGGCTCGGGGATTCGTATGCCCAGCTCATGAAAATAAAGCCCGCACAGGTAAATGTTGAAAAACCAAATAGGTTTATTGGTTTTAACGCCTACCAGAAGGTCATCGATTCAGGGGTAGACGTAGTGATCCTGACCACACCACCCGCATTTCGTCCCGACCATCTCATGGCGGCTGTGGAGGCCGGGAAACATATTTTTTGCGAAAAGCCCATGGCCGTAGATGCACCCGGGATACGAAAAGTCATGGCCGCCGCCAAAAAGGCAAAGGAAAAAGAGTTATCTGTAGTCGCCGGGTTCACGTATCGCTTTGGTTATGGGAACAGGGAATTTTTCAACCGCATCTTAAAGGGTTCGGTAGGAAAGGTCAATGCCGTTACAACCTTTCGGTTCGGCGGTGAGCTATGGTATAAGGAGCGGCAACCTGACTGGACTGAAATGACCTACCAATTGCGGAATTGGTATTATTACAATTGGTTGTCGGGCGATTTTATAGTTGAACAGGCGGTGCATAGTTTGGATCTGATGTCGTGGGCCATGGGCGATGTGATGCCAGTAAAGGCAATAGGTACAGGAGGGAGACAGGTTCGTACCGAGGAAAAGTACGGTAATATTTATGACCATTTTGCCATAGAGTTTGATTATGCCGATGGTTCCAAAGGATATCATTTTACAAGGCAGCAATCGGGAACGGCTACCAGAAACACTGTGGATATTATAGGGGATCAAGGCAGGGCGATGCTTCAGCCGGGTATAAAATACGAAATTAGCGGAGCCGAAAATTGGCGTTATGATGGCGAGGAAAATGATATGTACCAAACCCAGCACGATGAATTTTTTGCGGCCATCAGGAGCGGAAAACCGATAAATGACGGCGAGCAGATGGCCCACAGTACCTTGCTTGCCATTTGGGCCCGGATGGCAGGGTATACGGGGCAGTCCATTACTTTTGAGGAGGCTTTAAATTCCGGGGACGAATTGGGCCCGAGATTCGAGGAGTACGCCTGGGACTTCGTTTATCCCATGACGCCCATTGCAATTCCCGGAAAAACAAAAATGGTTTAACAGCGACAACTATTACTATGAAGTATGTAATAAAGATCGGTTTAACTTCCCTTACATCCCTTATTTTTTCTTTGGGTTCCTTTGGTCAGGATGCTGCCATCGTTTTTGGGAGGGAAATCGCTTTTGACTCCCTGGTTTCAAATGCAAGTCAAGGCAGCCCGATAAATTGGATCAACGTAAATACAGCCAGGGATACCTGGCGCACGGAAGAAGGACTCTTAATTTGTAAGGGGTTGCCCATTGGGGTTATGCGCTCGGAGAAGCAGTACGAGAATTTTATCCTGGAGGTCGATTGGCGCCATATGGAGGCCGGCGGAAATTCCGGGGTGTTTGTCTGGAGCGATGCCGCCCCGGATGAAAAATCGCGGCTCCCCGGCGGGGTAGAGGTCCAGATGCTGGAATTGGATTGGGTTAACCAGAATACCAGGGACGGCAAGAAACCGCCAATCGCCTATGTACATGGCGAACTTTTTGGTGTGGGCGGGGTGAAGACGGTACCCGACAACCCCAGAGGGGAACGCAGTAAATCCGTGGAAAATAGGGCCAGAGGAAAAGGGGAGTGGAACAACTATGTGGTGATCTGTGTGGATGGGACCATAAAACTCTCGGTGAACGGAAAATTTGTAAACGGGATCAGCAAATCGACCATAAAAAAGGGGTATCTGTGCCTTGAATCCGAAGGCGCCGAAATTCATTTTAAGAATTTCAGGCTTATTGAATTACCCCCCGGGGTTACGGCTAAAAACCAGGCTGTGGCTAAAATTGAATAGGAGAAGAATGCCTTGAATCAGGTCTATGCGAACTGCACATACGCATTTGTATAGACAACAGGGCGGAATGCGCCGGCCTCCGGATTCAAATGATCCCTTAGTGAAGCCAGATTCCTTACATTAGTGCCAGCCTCACGGCTGTTCGGGACACCTATTTAGTTATATGGTAAGTCACAATGGATTCCCCAAAAAAATAGTATGAAAGCCCATAACCTACCTACGGCAGGCGGGTGGGCATTTAATTAAAAAATGGCCAATACCAACCTATATAAATAACACTAAATCAATAGGTTGGCGAAATTTTATTTAGATGAAACCCCCATGACGGTGCAAAACAATTTTAAGGAACCCGTCACAAAAGGGGATGAATAAGCTTGGAAACTAGAGCCTAGAAACAAGAAACAAGACAGATTTCAATCGGACGGACGTATAAAAGTCTAGGTTCTAGCCTCTTGGCCCTTGATTCTTTTTACAATTATTCAAATAAACGCAAATAATTGAAAATCAAATTATTAACATGAATTTATTCGGATGAAAAGAAAAATAGTACACGAAGCACGGCTTAGACTGCCTGTCGCCATATGCGCGCTTAAAAAAGCCTTTCAATTTGTGGTAATACTCCTCGCTATCATTTCGCTTTATCAATGTAACGGGCAAAACAGTTCACCAACCGGAGCATATACCTTTGAAAAGGGAGACCCCAATGGTATCGGCAAATGGTATATGAACCGGGAAATAGCACATGTTATGGGGTATCAGGGGATGCGCTGGCTGGAACGTGAGGAGCGCGAAGCCGAAGAAAATACCACTACCTTACTAAAGAATATGGATATCGGGGCAGGGGATACCATTGCCGACATTGGTGCGGGCTCGGGCTATCATGTTTTTAAGATGGCCCCACAGGCACGAGCCGGACTTGTATACGCCGTGGACATCCAGGATGAAATGCTGGCTGCCCTGAAACAAAAAAAGGAAAATGGGCACAGTAAAAATATAGCGATAGTCAAGGGGAGTGAAGAAAGTGTGAACCTGCCTGAAAACTCCGTGGATAAAGTGCTTATGGTGGATGTGTACCACGAATTCGATTATCCGGTAGAAATGATGGCCTCCGTTAAAAAGGCATTACGGCCAAAGGGTAAGTTATTTTTAATTGAATACAGGGGTGAAGATCAGAGCGTACCCATTAAAAAACTTCATAAAATGACCGAAGCACAAGCCGTTAAGGAGATGAAGGCTGCAGGCTTTCGACTGCAAAGCAACATGGCCAATCTCCCGTGGCAGCATTGTATGGTGTTTGTGAAGTGGTAGTGCTGAAAGTTTTTATTTTTTAATTGTATTTTATAGTTGTCCGGTAATACCAAAACTGCAAGTATATGGGGCGTTCCCATTATATTTGTTATCCAAGGGCTTGCTTTTCATACATTGCCAACAAGTATGAACGTACCTTTGGTATATGATTTTCGGTTGGTCACGATCAAGTCTTACGACTTATGTCTTGTAGCGCAGTGGTCTTACGTCTTTAACCGGACATTAGTGATTGTATTTGAAAAAATCGACTGTTAGCTACGATGTCAGAAATTAAAATATACAATTTAAGAATTGTACCTCCAGATACCGTTTTTAATGAAATCATGGGGTTTAAAAAGCAATTTGAAGCTGTTTTTGGGAAGCAAACACTTTCTAAATCGAAACCTCACCTTACCCTGGCAACATTCGCAATGTCTTCACAGCATCAGGGTATTTTACTAAAGGCTTTTGATCAATTATCGAGTATTGAAAAATTCAAATTAGACATCCAAGGGTTCGGCATATTTGAGAGGTATTCCTATGTACTGCACCTTAACGTTCCAAAGACGGAAGAAATTGAACAAATACATGCACTCATTAAAATTTTGTGGGTAAGGGATCTTCATCGAAAACCAGGATCATTAAAGGTGTCAGATACCCCTCACATAACCATTTCCAAGACCGATGGAAAGAAGATGTTATATGAAAGCTTAACGTTTTTTCAGGAAACAGGCTATTCCAAACGAATTGCAGTAAACCAGTTGACATTGGTTTCGAGGTACGAAGGAAAGACTTGGGATTACGAACATCAAATTGAACTTTCTTCAAAGGCGCAATAAATAATCAAAGCATGTTTACATCATTATGTAATGCAACACCCACCAATGTCGGGCAAGCTTATTATGCGCCCGCCCGACTCTGGTGGAAGCCTGGCCGGCCCTGGGCAAAGTGGAAGGGGTAGAAGGGGAGGCCCGCCAATAAAAAAACCATCGCTTTAAAGGTTCTAACGAACGGACGATCTTTCTGATCGAGATGCTTTCAAAAATCTTCTTATCTTCATTTCGGTAAAGTATAAATGTAACAAAATACCCAGGGATATCATGAGAAATGCATTCATTACCAGTTGGGCAGGTCTTTGCTTACTTGGCGGTTGTAAGGAGGAATCACATCCGGTGCAGGCAGCTACTGAGTCAGATCAGCCTGAAAATTCAAAAGAAAGAATAGTCGATTTAACGTATAGCTTCTCAGAGGAATCTATTTATTGGGTAACGGCAAAAGAATTTGAATTGGATGTTGTGTCCAAAGGGGAAACCGAAAAAGGATATTACTATTCAGCCAATAATTTCTCCACTGCCGAACATGGGGGAACCCATATTGATGCTCCCATACATTTTGCCAAAAACGGTCAATCGGTCGACCAAATTCCGCTTGAGAACCTGGTGGGAAATGCCATAAAAATAGACGTTTCCGGAAAGGCCGCGGACGATATTGATTATCAGATCAGTATCGCCGATTTCACCGATTGGGAGGAAAAACACCATACCCAAATTCCTGATGGAAGCATTGTTCTGCTCGAAACCGGTCATTCCAAATTCTATCCGGATAAGGTGAAATACCTCGGTACGGACCAACGCGGCGAAACTGCGCTGGAACTCTTACATTTTCCAGGTCTGTCACCGGAAGCGGCCGGTTGGCTGGTCAAAAACAGAAAGATAGCCGCCATCGGCATAGATACCCCAAGTATCGACTATGGGCAATCACAATACTTCAAGAGTCATGTGGTGCTGCTTTCAGAGAACATTCCGGCGTTCGAAAACCTTGCGGGTCTCAACCAACTACCGGCAAAAGATTTCAAAGTAATTGCCCTGCCCATGAAAATCAAAGAGGGGAGTGGTGCCCCCTTGCGCATCATCGCCTTAGTTGATGATCTATAAAAAGAACGGTTCAATATAACGACATAATAATGGAACGTCCGGGAGACCTTTTATTTTTTGAGCGGGTTGGTGTGCTGGCGTATTTGGTACCTTAATCGAAAAGAATTCCTCGCAGCTTGCTGCGGGGTTTCCTATGAAATTTTACCTCACCCTTGGGTCGATTCCTTCTATTGGGTCCAGTCCCGATAGCTATCGGGATGCCCTGGGGTTTAATGCCATTTATTATTTATATAAAATAAAAGTCAAAATGACACGTTAAATGCTTCAAAATGACTATTTTTAATAAAAGGCTAGTAATTATGGCAACTACAAAAAAAAATGTTTCTTCTGGAAAATTGGTTGGGAGAACGGAATCTACTTCAAAGCCGGGAAAAACCCAAGTTAAGGTAAAATCAAGTAATGCTAAAGTGAAATCGAGTCACACTAAGGTTTTTGGATCATGGCTAACCAAAATAATTCCTGACCTTGATAAAGATAGAGGACGTATTGACGACGATGATTCAATGATGAAAATCGTTCGAATTGCACGAAAAGGAATTGCCCAAAAACAATATGCGGTGTTGAAAAAAGAATTGCAATTTTCAAGAGAGGATTGGATGCATATTCTTGACACTTCTGAAAGCACACTTAGACGTCTTGATAAAAAGGAGTTTTTGGACAAAAGACATAGCGAAAAACTTGCTGATATTGCTATGCTAGGAGATTATGGGGAAGAAGTTTTTGGATCAAGTGAAATTTTTTTAGATTGGTTAGATACGGAGAGTCCAGCTTTAGATGATATAAGACCAAAGGAGCTTCTAGATACTTCTCAAGGAATTAGTATAGTTAAAATGGAACTTGGACGAATCGATCATGGTATTACTTTATAATGAAGTTATTCCGGTTTTCAAACATAAAGTATGCCCACTTAATTGATGGAAAAGGGGCTTCAATAAATTCTGGAAGATGGAATAGTTTAAATGTACCGATGATTTATGCAAGTTCCACCGCATCTTTAGCTTTTATAGAACTCTTGAGAAGGTTCAAACCCAGGCATATTCCTGTTAATTATTGTTTGATAGAATATTCTATAGATGGTAAGGTTGGTATTCTTGAAATTACTACTAAAGAGCTTCCAACCAATTGGGATAATCCCATTCACAATGATAAGACACAAGTAATTGGCGACAAATTTATCAAGGATAATAAACACCTCTTATTAAAAGTGCCTTCCGTGTTGTTGCCAAGTGAATATCATTATAATATAAATCCTTTACATCCGGATATAAAAAAACTTTCGATAACTGATATTATAAAAACACCAATAAACTTTAAACTATTTGCCAAGTAACAAATAAAGTCTATCTATTTGACATAATATTAGAAGCACTTGAAGTAATTGTTGAAACAGAGACGAGAGGTAGCAAGTGCTCATAGCTATGCTGCAGGCCATGTCCAAAGTGCCGTCTCGCTTCGTACTTTAAAGATTCTTACGCTTTAAAATGTGTATTGTGTAACAATTCTCACGAATTCGGGACTAATAGGATAAACAATACCTTTAATACCATGAATAAAGCATCTAAAGAAAATTATATCCTGGAAACCCTTAAAGAATTTTATAAGTGTGAGCTACGTACCATTAAGAGTATACTTGGCATCAAATAACAGTATGCTAACTCAGCAGCTTGAGATTTGCGTATTTGAATATTAGCTGAAGATTTTTTTAATTGATGTACAGTTCGTAATTCTCTTGAACACGCAAGAAATGAAATTGGCCAGTGGCGGTTTGAATGTATTGGCGAGGTGATATACCGGTAATTTTTGAGTAGCATATAAATCTGTGTGGGAACCCGTAATTTGTTTTTACATACGCAGCCAATTGCAAAGATCCTGTGGCTGTTTGTAATTGCTGGCGAGATGAACTGGCATACCATATTGGAAATCTCTTTATTGTGAAGTCGTAATTTGTTTTTACATAATTGTGGAAGTTATACTGCTAAAGCACTATAACTCAATTATGCTAAAATAGCGCCTTGTGGCACTATACACAAATTACTATGAGTTTGTTCCATAATTTATATTATGTCAAATAGAATAATTAAAAAGGCCTGTAATTAAATATCCCCAACCAATAAAAAACTGCCCCCTTCCAACATCTTACCTCCAACTCATTACAAGCGGTTCGCAAAAACATAAGCCGTCTTTACCGTACTGTTTTCACCCGAAACATCCGTCCAGGCAAAATACACCTTGTCATCCACCAGTTCCATTTGGGGAAACCCGCTGGACCTTGAGGGATCCATTTCCGCGATGACCGCCGCGGCCTGTTTCTTCCCGGAACGGTCTACCCTTACCGCCTTTATCAGGGCCCGCCCATCCTTGCTTTCCATCCAACTCACCAGTGCGGTCTCCTTATCCAGCAGCAGTACATCTACCCGGCCCATGGCTTTGGCCTCATCGATGCGGATGGGGGCATCAAAACTTGCTCCGCCATCCTCCGAAAACGCCAGTTTTACCCGGGCCTTTTCCCCTACGACCGTAAACCAGGCCACCACCAGATTATTTCCCAGTGCGGCCGCTTTGGGGCCATTGACCGGACATCCTTTTATTTGCCAATTGTCGGCAAATACGGTTTTCGGAGCTGTCCATTCCCCGTCCACCCGCCGTACAATACTGATATCCCTCACTTCTTCCGCAGACCGGTCCCGGTAGATCACCACCGGCCCGTTGTCCGTGATCGCTGCGGTCGTTTGACAACAATCACAGGTGCTGTCATCCAAAACCGTTTCCTTTTCAATCGTCCCGTCCGGCTTCACTTCGGCCGCCCGAATAGTCATTGCCCCCCGGTGCTCCCCTTCGCCGGCTGCTGTGTTCCTTCCGTCCAGCCAGGTAACAAAGAACGAGCCGCCGGTATAGGGCAATGCGGTCACAAAGCCATGTTCTGTCGGGGTGCCGTCGGTATGCAGCGGTATGTTCGTCGCCCAGTCCGTTCCCCCCTCCGGCAGTATATTGAGTTTCACGTCATAGGAATAGGTGCCTTCCGATGATTTCTTCAAAACATGTGAGAGCATATTGCCCTTATTTTCGGCAATCACCGGAAAATCCGCCCAGTTCACAAACCAATCTGTGCCCTCCGTTATTTCCCTCGGATCCTGCCAGTTTCCGTCCACCAACTCCGAATACCGGAGTCGGGTCAGCGTGTCCCCGCTGTTTTCCACCCAGGAAAGCAGGGTTTTATCCGCATTGGTAAACAAATAAGGCAGGGAACTCACTGCCCCCGCCGGGGATGCCACCGGGGTCAGCACAGCCATATCCTCTTTGGTTTCCGCTTCCTTTTTTTCTTTTTCAACGCATGAAGTAAATAATACGATAAAGACAAGTAAGTATTTGTACAGCTGCATTTTAATGTATTTCCTTTAGTTTCTGAATCATTTCGGGGCCATCCCAATCAGTAGCGCCGATAATGGTGTCTACCTGCTCCCCTTTTTCATTATATACAAACGTTGTAGGCAAGGCATTTACTCCCTCTTCGGTCAGGGAACCGCTATATTTGAGGTAGTTGAAATCATAATCTTTCCGCTCCTTAAATGCCTTTATCGTGGCTACAGGCTGGTCTGACGCCAATAAGAAAACGTAATTCTCTTTTTCCAGGAGTTCCTGGCTCCGCAACAGTGCCGGCATTTCTTCCAGGCAAGGCCTGCACCAGGTTGCCCAAAAGTTGAGGAGCACCTTTTTCCCTTTATAATCGCTAAGGGCAATGGCATTGCCCTCCAAATCCTGGAACAGCGGGGCCATTGCCCCACTTTCTTCGGTACCACTCCCCTCCAGGGGTTCAGTAACTGTTTCTTTTGCCCCCTCCTTACAACTACCCAGGAAAAGGAATATGACAATAAAAATGGAATATCTCAACCGCATGGATGCCGTGTATTATTTCGTCCCCAATGTAGTGAAAATTACGATGAAAATAAGATGCAGGATATCCCTGCAATTGCCCGACTGGTCTGAGAGAACTATAGGTTTATGGGCTCATGAACCGCATAGCGTTCACGGAAAACCCCAGGGAAGGCCGGGTTTAACGCAAGGGCGCAGTCCATATATTTACTGTGAAAACATCGGAAGAAATTTTACAATCTGTTCTCCGAACTGATAGTTCAGGTCATCTGTGTCTTTATACCGTGTATGAAAATGGCCTAAACCTCTCAGCTGTTCCTGAAAATTCACAAGACTCGCCATTTTTACTTCCGTGGTCTTAAAATAGGTATAGATCAACGGTCTTTTGTTCTTATTAAATGCTTCCAGCGCCTTTAAAAATTCTTCTTCGGTGTATTTTCCAACCTTTGTATGAAAAAGGCTGACAAATACATCACACCCTACTATTGCCTTGTCGTATTCATCCTGCAAGCGGGTGGCCGACATGGCATCGAGGAAATCCTCCCAGATGATCAGGTCCAGATAGATATTTTCTTTGATCAGGTTTTTATTTTTTCGCCCTATAAGAATTTCAAAAGCCCTGCGATCGTCAGCGAGTTCTGAAGAAGAGGCCAGGAACAGAGTGACTATTTTTAGCTTCTTGTTCAACATTTTATAATACGCCGCAAGACTCATCAGGTCCGAAGGGATAAAAACCTCCCCCGCTTCCACCTCTTCAGTGACAACGGTTATGGTTTCGCGCAAGATCATCTCTTTGGAACCATTGGGAAGGAAAATAGAAATTCTAAAGGTAAGCGGAAACGCCCCGACGGATTTTGGCATAACATCAAAATTCCATTCGGTGTATTCATAGGCATCCACCGGCTGCTTAATGCCGTTCAGGGCGGTGATCTCAAAATGGGGATTGGGTAAGAACTCCACTTCCATGGTGTCCGATACCCTGATATCCTTCTTTACGACGATCTCCCGGTTGCGTTCCGGAAAATTTTTGATGATGGTTACTTCATCAAACCCGATCCGGATAATGCAACGGTGCGTATTCTGCAATTGCATTTTTGTAGGAATACTGTGCGCCAGTACCCCTGTTTCCGGTGTACGGGCAATGCCGGCTACCTTTCCCGGCAGCATAAGCTCGTAACCACTTTCTCCTTCATTACCACCCGTGTTACCGGCTTCGGCCTCTTCACTAAGCTCCGCCGGGTAAACGGAGGTATCTTCCTTCTTCTCCAATTTTTTTCTGATCAAACCACCCAATAACCCTGCAAACCGGCCCTTTCTTTTGGGAAAAGCACCTTCTCTTGGAACAGGGGCCTTGGCGGTCACAGGACCATCATATCCAGGTCCATCATCTAAAGTTATGTTTGAAATCAAGGATTTCATTGCCCATTCCCTGTTGTCTTTAAAATCGTAAGGCTGAAGGCGGCTCAGTTGCCCCGGAACTTTACAATCCTCTATGATCACGAGGAAAATAGTCTTGTCCAATTTCTCCGCACGAGAGAGTTCGCTTTGCATGTATTGAGAATCGACATATTTTTTTGAAAGGATCACCAGGAAGTAGTCGGCCGACGCTATTCCATTTGCTACTATTTGATCTATTGTGCTATCCAAGGGCATATCCTCGCGGTAAAGCACTTCAATGCCTTTATTCCGAAACTCAGTTGCCAGTTGCCTCGCAACAGCCAGATCATTTTCCGAATAACATATATATATCTTTTTTCCTGACATGGTTTTTTAATCTAAATGGGTCTAAAGTTTCAGGTTTCAGGATTTCTGGTTTTATTACTTTTCACTCCTAACTCCTACTCTTAACAGTTCTCCGCTTCCGCTGCTTGTTTTTGTCTTTTGCGTCTTTTGAGCGCCGGCCCTGGAACGGATGGTCCCGAGGGACGGACGTTCTTTTTAGTCTCATAACTAAGATCCGAAATCAATTGCGGTATGCCTGCCTCCATGACCCTGGTAATAGCTATATACTGATACCGCGCCAGGCGCATTGGTGTCTCGCATTCTTCTATTTTAACAGGTGCGATGATCTTATCCAGGCTAATGGCATAGGAGACTTCATAGAGCACATTGGAGGATACCACCGAACTCTGGGACAACACCGTAACCAGTGCATCGGAGGCCTTTATTTCGCGCTCAATGGTACTGACCCATTGATGGCCCGAACGAATGTGCTTATCGAACCAGACCTCCATTCCATTCTTCCTCAGCGCTTTCACCAGTTTAGAAACATAAGCCTCATCCATACGGGAATAACTAATAAATAGCTTCTTTGTTGACATTCCTTATGCATGGGATTAGCAAATGATATGTTCTAGCCATGATCACAAGATCCCCATATATTTTATCTCGCAAGGAAACTTCAAAATCAATCCTTTCCTGTCAATATCCCCGCTGCAGATACGTTACCTTTAAAAAAATAAAACCGTCCTGGGTCATCGGATAGATATCCAACACCTTTATTTGCTCTCCCACGTTAATGTAATCCCCGATGGCATAGCGGTTTTCATTATACACTTCCAACGGTGTTAAAGCGAACAACACATCCCCTATCTGCGGATAGCCTCCGGCAGCTTTGTTTACGGTTACCTGCCCATAGGGATTCTGGTAGATGACCACCCCGACCGAGGTTGGAATTTCTTCTTCGTCTTCTTCGTCGTCATAGACGTAATCCTCCTCCCCGGAGTCTTCACTGTGGTCTACCGGGATCAGCACATCTTTCTTAGCGGGTTCCTTTTTCTTCGTATCTCTGTCTTTGTTGGTATTCCCATCGTTCTTTCCCGTCAGCTCCTCCTCCCCGGGTTCCCGGATCTCATTTTTTATAACAGGTTGGATCGCCCCGGTTTCCTTATCGGTCGCCATGATCCCGATAACCACAAAAATTGCTACGAAAACCAGTCCCCCGATCAGAAAAGGCACCAACCCCCCCGATTTTTTAGCAGGTTTTGGGCGAGGGGGCCGGCGCGTCGGCTTTGGGTTTTCCACGTTATTGATGTCATCCAGTAAGCGGTCGAAGGCCCACTGAATGTCGTTTGTAAAATCGATGTATTGGTACCGCCGCAGCCGCATAGGAATTTCACATTCCCTGATCTTTATCGGGATAATCGTTTTTCCCAGATCCATGGCCAGCGATACTTCATCCATTACGTTATGCGAGGTCACCGACGTATCCGATAATACCGTGATCAATACATCGGCTTTCCTGACCTCCTGCTCAATGGTATTATCCCATTGGTTCCCGGAGCGGATATGACTGTCGAACCACACTTCCTCTCCTTTTTTTCTCAGGGAATCTACCAGTCGGGTTACAAATTCCAGGTTGTCCCTCGAGTAACTGATAAAGATCTTCTTTTTACCCATTTGTTTTTCTTTTGAAATCAAGAACCAGGGGGACGTTCCTGTAAGATTTAAGGCGGTTCTAAATAAAATATTTCTTGAAAGTTTACCCGCCTCTGGCGGGCGACTATCCCTGCCTGCCGGCAGGCTCAAGGCAGAGCCCCGACCCAAGGGTCGGAGATTCTTTAGATTGAAGTAAAAAGTTACAATAAAATTTTGAATTGTACGTAATTCGTCCAACGAGATCCCGGGGTTGTTTCCCTTCGCATATTCTGAATACCCCTGTATCACAGCTTGTAAATTTTTCAATACTGATTTTATAGCTATTCCCCTACTCCACCTTATTTTACTTCCTACAACCCACCATTTCGGGCGTAATAATACTCAAATTTTCCTCATATGAAGCAAAAGAAAAGGCCAAAATTACTAATTTTGTGTAATCTGAAAAGACGCCCAATGTTCAATATACTTTACCGGTCAGTAGCCCAGCCCGATTTTTCCCATGCGGAAATAACGAGAATGCTCCATAGATCTAATATGACCAACACGATATTAAACATCACGGGGTGTTTGTTTTTCCACGATGGGAAATTTGTGCAGTTTCTTGAGGGCGAAGAAGAAAAAGTACGCCCGCTCTTTAACCTGATCAAAACGGATAACAGGCATAAAGAAATTGTGTTGTTAAGCACCGAAACAACCAAAAACCGGCTTTTTAACGACTGGAGTGTTGTATACCACAATAATGGTATAAACGGGGACCAGGCACGAAAAAAACGCATTCTTTTCGAATCCATCTATCACAGCTCCAATGCAAGCCACGTTCCCGGCAATTCGAAACTGGTACTGTGGTATACCGTTCAGAAGATCCTTAATGAAGAAAGTGTTTCCTTCAATGGCAGACGACGCTAGCCGAAGGATGGTGTAATATTCAAAACTACATGTTTCAGATTTCAGCGTTTTTTTGGCTGTTCCCTATTATCTGAATACTGTAGACCGCCTACTGATCAATTCCTTCGTCCTCATATTTGGTATCAGCCACCAATATCCTGGAGAGTCGTTTAGATTCTTTGTTCCTGTAAAGATCCCTGATAAGTTTCAGCCGCCTGTTCTCAGAAATGTCGAGGGTATCTATAATTCGCTTAATGCGTTCAATCTCGGCACGGCGGGCTTCTTCCGAGGCAAGGAAATCCGGTTCAAATTTTAGTACCAGGGGAGCTTCCTCTTCCTCGGCCTCCATTTTAGCCACTTTTTGCGGTTTTTCCTGGGCTTTAACCTGCTGCGCAGCCAATAAGGATATTCCCAAATAAAGGAGAAAAAATACGGTCTTTTTCATCTTGGATCATACTGTGTTCGCGTACAATGTATGATATTTTCTCTTAACTGTCCCTTTATCCCCCGTTCCTTTGCTTTTCATCTAATTAGCCACGCCGGTGATCGATAAAAATCTTTCCGTTTTTCTCTACTCCTCCTCTCCCGATTCCGTTGAAAGGCCATCTACTGTCTTACGGATCTCTTCGAGGCCCTTTTCATCATCATCCGAAAGCCGAAAAGTACCGTCGCCTTTGGGATTCACTTTTTTATCGGTATCCAGCTTCCCGAATTTTGAGGAACTCCTGTAAGCATCCTGGAAATCTGCCTTTTTCTTTTTATCATCGCTCATATCTACTGTTTTTCGCTGTTCTACACTAAAGTTATGATATCCTGCGCCGCAAGCAACACAAACTATGAATAGGACACACAATTTCTTCGATTGCATCTAAATCTACCGTGCTTCAAGTACAATTTTAACCCTTATGTTGGCTTACCCGCACCTTTATACTTTTACTGATTGGGGTCTTACTGCGGTCGGCAAAATGATTATAGGGGACCAGCACATTGGTTTCCGGGAAATAGGCCGCCATGTTGCCGGGAGGGATGTTGTAAGGCACCACTTTAAATTTATGGGCGGTTCGCAATACGCCATCGTAAGTGCTGCTTAGATCAATAATTGCCAATCTTTTTAAGCCGCTTTTCTCCATGTCCCCTGCATTCATAAACAGCACCCTTCGTTCCCCGTAAACGCCCCTGTACCGGTCGTCCAATCCGTAGATGGTGGTATTGAACTGGTCGTGGGAGCGAATAGTCATCAGCATAAACTCGTCCGCCTCCAACTTATGATCCGGCAAGGAGTTCAGGGTAAATTGTGCCTTGCCTCCCGGGAGCATGCTAAAATCGCGCTCCCGTACATTATTGGGCAAATAATATCCCGTACCCAGAGACCGCTCTCCGGTATTTTCAAATCCTTTTGCCACTTTATCAATCTTATCGCGGATGAGTTCATAATCTTTCCCCAATGCCGGCCAATCTACCCGGTGGCCCTCTTTAAAATAGGCGGCTGCAACTGCTGCAATGATCTCCGGCTCACTCATTATGGTATCCGCCGCCGGTTTTAAAAGGCCCCTCGATTGCCGTATCTGTCCCATGCTGTTTTCCACGGTAAAGTGACGTAGCTTCCCATTCCCCAGGTCCTTTTCGGACCTGCCAAGGGTAGGTAAGAGCAGGGCGGCCTCTCCCGTCACCAAGTGGGTTCTGTTCAATTTTGTACTTACCTGCACCGTAAGGCGGCAACGCTGCAACGCTTTGCCCGTATATTCCGTATCGGAAGCCGCCATCAGGAAATTACCCCCTAGGGCAATAAACACTTTTGCCTTCCCGTCGTGCATGGCTTTCATGGCCCCTACCGTATCCACCCCCTCATGATCGGGGGGTATAAATCCCATATGCTTTTTAATGCGTTCATTCAGTTCCTTATCCACAAAATGATGTATCCCCACACTTCGGTCCCCTTGCACATTGCTATGCCCTCTAACCGGGCAGGTGCCTGCATAGGGTTTGCCAATGGCTCCTTTCGCCAGTAGTAAATTCACATATTCCCGTATCGTCTGCACGCCGTTCTTGTGCTGGGTAAGCCCCATGGCCCAGCAGACAATGATCCTTTCAGCGTTCGCCAACAGGGCTACGGCCTCATCTATCTTAGCTTCCGGAACTCCGGTCATGCTGAGCAGCGTATCGCCATCATATTGGTCCAGGTCGGCCAACAGAGCCTCGTAACCCGCGGTATACGCTGCTATAAATTCATGATCCAGGACAGCAGCCCCTTCGCTGTCCATTTTCAGTAATTTTTTCAGGATAAGCTTTACCAGCGGGATGTCCTGATTGATATTTACCGCCAGATGTAAGTCGGCCATCGTTTCGCCGGTTCCTATCCATCCTTTAAGTTGCTGTGGATTTTTAAAAGTAACCAAACCGGTTTCTTCCAAAGGATTAATGCTGATGATATGTCCCCCGTTCTCCTTGCATTTCTGGAGGGAGGATAGCATGCGCGGGTGGTTTGTTCCCGGATTCTGCCCGGCAACGACGATCACTTCCGCTTTGTACAGATCTTCCAGTTTGGTACTCCCCTTTCCTATCCCAAGTGTCTCGGAAAGTGCCACACCGCTGCTCTCGTGGCACATATTGGAGCAATCGGGCATGTTATTGGTGCCAAATGCCCTAGCGAACATCCCGTATAAAAAAGCGGCCTCGTTGCTCGACCTGCCGGAGGTGTAAAAAATCGCCTCATCCGGATCAGACAATGCATGCAATTGGTCTGCAATAAGCCTGAAAGCGGACTCCCAGGAAATGGGTTCATAGTGAATACTCCCTTTGTGCAAAACCAAAGGCTCAATGATTCTTCCAAATTTATTTAATTGATAATCCGATAGTTGTGACAGCTCTTCTACAGAATGAGTTGAAAAAAAGTTAGCCCCGATATGTGAAGTGGTGGCTTCATCCGCCAGGGCTTTGGCACCGTTCTCACAATATTCCGCAATTTTTGATGGCTCTTCCGGATCTGGCCAGGCACAACTGGGACAATCAAAACCGTCCTGCTGATTCATCTTTAAAAGGGATCGCATGGACCGCATTACCCCCATTTCCTTAAAGGTATGTTTCATAGTTTCCCGAACGCCCAGGATACCGGCAGCTGTTCTTACCGGCTCTTTGAGTTCCAGATCCGTAAATTCTTCGGGGCCGCGTAACGCCACTTTTCTTCTAAACTCCGTTTTCATTCTTCATTGCAATTTCGGCTTTTGGGTTTGGACAGTCATCAGCCTGGTTCTCGTTTCGTTCATCCAGACAGGCAAAATCTTTTTCAACCTGCAGGCTTAGCGCCAAACCGTTGTTGGGGGCCATTTCATGGAAAACACCCACCGTGGAATTATCCTTCCAACCTTGCCCCATATCTTCCGGGAGATGCACTGTTATAGGATCTTCAATAAATTCCGCCCGCATCTCCCCTATGCCGTCATTCAATTTTACATTATAAATCACCAAAGTCCGGTTAAAGACGTAACACCGCTGCGCTACAAGACATAAGACGTAAGACTTGATCGTGACCAACCGAAAATCATATAGTTGATCTCAGGTGCCAAAGGTACGTTCATACTTGTTGGCAATGTATGAAAAAAGCAGGCCCTTGAAAAACAAATATAATGGGACCGCCCAATATACTTGCAGTTAAAAAGTTTTACCGGAAAACAATATTATAAATAAAAAACCTGCCGTTAAAATTGGTCTGTTCGCTAAAACTGCCATGATCGCAAAGCGTCTCCACCTCGGACCTGGTAAGCCGGAAACGTACCGAATCCCCTTTAATCCTTATTTTCATTGGAATTGCCTAAATGTCACTTAAATTTACGACATATTCATAATGCCCTTCATTTAAAGCAAACTTTTAATGGAAAGAGACCTTTAAAAGAAAAGGCTTCTGTGTATTTTTGTTCACTATAACTAAATAAAACTAACGTGAAAAACTTAATTCGTGCTGTTCTCGCCTGGTTTGGCGCCAAAAAATTAGGTGGTGGAAAATGCGGTTGCATCGGAACCTTTGTGCTCTTTCTGATCCTGTACTGGTTATTGGGTTATGTGTTCGAAGTATTCTGAACCAGGTTCACATCAACCCGGCACCTTTGTGCATTGAATTACCTCCTTACCTTAAATTCCTTCCTGTTTTCCGAATTGCGGTAAGTACCCATCATTTTATCCCAGATATTAAAATACAAGCCATAATTGCCATGTCCTCTGCTATGGTGATAATCGTGATCCGCAGTGGTATTCTGAATTTGGATGAACTTCAAACCCTTTATATCGAATCCCAGGTGTATAATTACAGTGTAACTGATCATAAACGTAATAAAACCAATGAGGGCGCCCTGTTTTAACAGCTATTCGATGCCCTTTCCATCTCCTAATTTCCCGGTTGATGGAGGTTGAAGTATACTTTTACAACTAAACTATTTCGTTAATCGTGTACGAGTTTGGACTATTTTATGTACCTTAATATCCCCCTTCTTTTACAAAGACGTTAGCCATGCAAGTAAAGAATCTTCTTCCTCTTGTTTCAGTTGTCATGTTTCTGGGATGCGCACCGAACTCCTATGTTGGGAAACCATCTCCTCAGGAGGCATTGGTTACAAAGGGCCGACTGCTTTTTTTCAATGAGACCTTTAATGGAAACGGCCGTGTTTGTGCCAGTTGCCATCCGGATGTGAACAATACCGTCCTGGATCCTAGCTTTATTGCCACCACTGGCCTTACAGATCCCTTGTTTGTTGCGGAGTCTAACCCTCAACTCGGGTCCAATTTTGAAAATCCGCGGCTGATGCGCGGGTTTGGACTTATTTTGGAAAACCTGGACGGCTTTGAGGATCCCCCGAATAAATTTACACAACGGGGCATTCCTCATACGCTTGGGCTGTCGAGCTCCGTAAAAAGCAAGGACGGCCCCCGAACCGGTTGGTCCGGGGATGGTGCCCCTGGAGATGGTAGCCTTAGATCCTTTGCAACCGGTGCCGTAATCCAACATTTTACCAAATCGATGAATCGCATCCCCGAGGTGGATTTTCGCCTGCCTACTGATGAAGAGTTGGATGCGTTGGAAGCCTTTCAGTTAGCTCTGGGACGTCAAAAGGAACTTCAGTTACCACTTCCTTTAAAGGATAAAACTGCTTTGCGCGGTCAGGAAATTTTTAACGACCTCACTACCGGAAAATGTTTTGCATGCCATGACAATGCCGGGGCAAATGCCAATCCGGGCATATTCGGTGCGGGTGCCGGAAATCTTAATTTTAACACGGGCGTGGAAGACCTCCCGGATCAGGCGGCCGATCTTAGCGGGGAGCTAATTCCTCCAGACGATGGCTTTGGCAGGCCGGGGGATGGTACGTTTAATACCCCTTCCCTGGTGGAGGCCGCCGATACGGCTCCTTTTTTTCACAATAATTCCATTAAAACACTGGAAGGCGCAATTGCCTTTTATAATGGAGATAGCTTTACCAATTCGCCCGCCGGTGAATTGATCATCGGAGCAACGGGAAGTGGCATAAATCTTGATGCTTCTCAGGTAGATGCTGTAGCCGCTTTTTTAAGGGTGATAAATGCAGTTGAAAATATCACGGAAAGCCTGGAACTTTTAGATAGGTATCTCGGCAGGAAATTCCTGGGGAAACACCCTTATGACAGGCTCACTATCGTGGCGGCGAGCGATACGGAGGACGCCAGAATGGTTCTGGCCGAAGCAAATCTGCACCCGCTTGCCATTACCAACCTAACGAGGGCTTCGGATATGTTGCAGGACGCAAATGCTGAAAAAAATCCCGATAAAAAATTGATCAAAAGCGCTATGAACGAGCTAACACTGGCGAAAAATGCACTAATTCAATCGCAATAATTTCTGTATGAAAAGAATTAAGAACACCCTTCTCATCGTTCTGCTGATAGCAGCTACAACGGCCTGTATTGCGCAGAAAACCACCGAAATTTTTATCCCTATAGGGCAGTCCCCGGGGGTTTCGGGAACGGAAACAATCTACGGCCATATCCAGTCGCTGAGCCTGGCGGAATCAACCTGCACTGTTGCCACACCTGAAGGTGACAAAACGGTTGAGCTGATCGGGGACCCGGTGATCTATTTGGACTACAGTAAGCTGAAGAAACCAAACAAATATGGAGAAATCAGCGATATTACAGTAGGTTGCAACGTTGAGCTGAAGTTTTTGGACAATGAAAAACGGGACTCCATTGATTGGATAAAGGTAGAAATGAAGTCCCCCAACTAGGGCTCGCAACCCGTATACCACCAACATTACAGGCATTTCACAAGATCAACCCTTGGATCTTCTGCCTGTAACCCATTTTTTTTGTACGCTGAAAATTCAAATAAACTTGGCTATTTTTGCCGGATGCTAAAAAAACGGCGTTCGCAAATCGAATTTGTGGCCCTGATGGCTTCTCTGATGTCCATCGCGGCTTTGGCTCTGGATGCGTTGCTGCCGGCCCTCGATATCATTGGTTTTGCCGTAGGTACCACCAACCCCGCGGATCAACAACTCCTCATCGTCCTCTTCTTTTTAGGGCTGGGTGCGGGCCCGTTACTCTTCGGGCCTGTCTCGGATAGTATTGGTCGCAAACCGATGGTTTATGTAGGCTTTATGCTTTTTATTGGTGCCAGCATGCTGTGTATTTTTGCACCGAACCTGGAACTGATGATCGCTGGGCGCATTTTACAGGGTGTTGCCCTATCGGCTCCCAGAACGATAAGTATTGCCATGATCCGTGATAGTTATAGCGGGGATTATATGGCGCGGATCATGTCTTTTGTAACGGTGGTCTTCATCCTGGTACCCATAATTGCTCCTGCCTCCGGAAAATTCATTCTGGACCGTTATAACTGGCAGGCCATTTTCTATGTCCAGGTCTTTTTCAGTATCCTGGTTTCCCTCTGGTTCTGGAGAAGACAGCCGGAGACTCTGAAAGAGGAAAACAGGATCGGCTTTAGTGCCCGTATTTTTACAAGTGGATTCAGAACATTACTCAGATACAAAACCACAATAGCCTTTACCGTTATTTCCGGCTTTATAACTGGTTCATTTCTTGTTTATTTAAGCACCTCCCAGCAAATCTTTCAGGTGCAATACAACCTGAAGGACGAATTTCCCTATATTTTTGCCGGCCTTGCGCTGACCATAGGTTCTGCGATCTTTTTGAATGGCACCCTTGTACTCCGTCTCGGCATGCGGCGTCTGATATCTGCCTCCCTGCTGGCATTTTTTGCCATTTCCCTGGCCTACATCCTGTTGTTCTATAACAGCGGAAATCCCTCTGTAGGTGTATTACTGCTGTTTTTTGGATTTCAATTTTTTGCCATAGGGTTTCTCTTTGGAAATTTAAGAGCAATTGCCATGGAGCCAGTGGGCCACATCGCCGGGATGGCGGCTGCCATTACCGGATTTGTATCAACGCTTATGGCCGTACCCATAAGTACTTTTATAGGACGCTTTGTCACGGACACTGCTTTGCCCATATTTATCGGATTTCTTGTATGCAGCTCCATTTCCCTTGCCATACTCGGATATTTGTCCCGGCTACATCAGAAAGAAGTGCCTCAAACTTCTAATTTTTGATCAGGCCCTGACTTTCAATCCATGGCGCACCGGCCTCCTTCAATTCAGCCTCAAGCGCAGGAACTGTAGTATTCACAAATCCCGTCAATTTGTCTTTTATGTTCTTTAGCTGTGCCCGCGCCACTTCCAGAGCAGCCACATGGGTACCTGTGGGCCCATAGGTACTGCTGGAAAGCGCTACCGCACCTACGAATTCTGCCGATGTAGGATTTGGGCCCGACTTCTCCCCTATTTCCGACTTGGCCTGGTTTCCGTTCAGCTCGGAATCGATGGTAAGGATATCTGTTCTGGCCTCCTGCAGTTTTTGGACCAACCGGTTAGAGGGTTGTGGTGCTTTGTTAAGTGCACGCTGCATCGCTTCCACTTTAAGCTTGTTTTCCTTTAGCACCGTTTGAGTTGCATTCAGGTCTTGCTGAAACGCTTCAAAACTACTGCGGAAGGCAATGATCTCTTCCTGTGATTTACCTTCCAATGCTCCTTTGGCCAAAGGAATGACTTTAAAGGATTTTGGAGGAGCTAATTGGGTTTGATCGCCATCTGCTACCTTACTCATAGTCACGGTATAGTCGCCGGGGGTGGCAAGAATCGTCAGGTTAAAATAGTCCTCCATGATTTTTGGGGGATCTAATTTCTCCCCGCTTCTATCCGCGACATCCAGGCCCCAACCGATGCGGTTAAATCCTTTTTTATTGGTCCCTTTCACCACCTTTACCGCCTCATTTTTGCTGTTTCGGATGGTAAAGAGGATGGCAGGGTCTTGTTGTAGTTTCTCTCTTTCAAGCGAGTCCCAACCTGGAAAGGGTGTTGTTGTCTTGTCCTTCTCCTTCGCCTTCCTTATGGCCGTTAAGGATTGGAGCGAGTCCTTTAAATAATAGGTAAATACCGCTCCAAAAGGGGGATTTTTGGCTACGTATTCCGCATTCCCCTGCCCGTAGTCCCCTTCTTTTGGGACGTACCGGTAAGCAGGCTTAATATCAAAAAGATGTGCTTCCTGAGCCATTATCTCAGGAGAAAATTCCCGAAGGGGAGAAATATCGTCCAACACATAAAATCCTCTTCCGAAGGAGGCGGCTACCAGATCGTTTTCTCGCCTCTGAATGGTAATGTCCCGTACGGCTATCGTTGGAATCCCACTTTTGAGTTGTGTCCATTTGCTTCCGCCGTCGTTTGTAAAGTAAACGCCGTATTCCGTTGCCGCAAACAACAGGTCTTTTTTTACATGATCCTGCACCAGCCTCCAGGTAAGTAGTCTGGAGGGTAAATTGCCGTTAATAAGACCCCACGTTCTGCCCTTGTCCGTACTTTTGATGAGGTATGGTTTAAAATCGCCATATTTATGGTTGTCCAATGCAGCATAGACTGTACCGGCATCAAACAGATCGGCCCGAAGGTCGTTCACAAAAGCGGTTGCAGGTATTCCCCTGATACTTCCCAACTCAAATTTACGCCAATTGGCACCGCCGTCCTCCGTTACCTCAATAAAGCCGTCATCTGTTCCGGCATACAACAGACCCTCCTGCTTGGGAGATTCCGCAAGGGAAGTGATAGTGTTGTAGTTAGACATGGCATTGACATCCCAGGCATTGTCCCAACTCTGCTGCCCACCCATAATAGGTAAGGCCAGACGTTCCTGATTGCGTGTAAGGTCCGGTGAAATGACTTGCCATGTATCTCCCCTGTTTTCAGATTTCCAAACCCGGTAAGAGGCAAAATAAAGCCGGGTGGGTTTGTGCGGACTTACCAGGATGGGGGCATCCCAGTTAAAGCGTTCAGAAGGCTCCCCCAATGCCGGTTGCGGCTGAATGAACACCGTTTCCCCGGTGGTCTGATCTATGCGCCACAACCATCCTTCCTGAAACTCCCCATAAGTTATATCCGGGTTCCCGGGTTCAATGGCGGATTGGTGCCCATCTGCACCTAAAGTGATCCACCAATCCGAGTTATATATCCCTTCACTACCTCTTGTCCTGGAGGGACCGCCATGGGAACCGTTGTCCTGGGTACCCCCGTAGATATGATAAAAAGGAGATGCGTCGTCCACGGCGACTTTGTAATATTGGGTTACTGGCAGGTTGCGAATAAATTTCCAGCTTTTTGTCAGGTCAAAAGTCTCATACAGGCCTCCGTCCGTACCGAAGATCAGGTAGTTTGGATCGGAAGGCTTAAAGGCCATCGCATGCGTGTCTACGTGTTTTTTCTCTTCATTCATATCGGTAAAAGTTTTGCCGAAATCCTCGGAGATCTTCACGATATTATTCATCAGGTATATCCGGCCTTTGGCATGGGGAGAAGCATACAATTCCTGGTAGTAATGTGGGCCGGTACCACCGGAAACCGTGTTCGATTGCTTGTTCCAGGATTGCCCTCCGTCTTCAGACATAAAAACGCCTCCTTTCAGCCGGTCGAGTTCAATTGCAGCGTAAATAATGTCCGGGTCAAAATGATCCATCGCAAGTCCAATTTTTCCAAGCCGGGATTCCGGAATACCGGAGGTAAGTTTTACCCAGGTCTCTCCGCCGTCCGTACTCTTATGAATACCGGAGCCCGGCCCTCCGCCAAGGTAAGCCGCAACAGTTCTGTGCCTTTGCCAGGTGGCTGCGTAGAGCACTTCGGGATTCCCGGGGTCGAGTAACAAATCCGTGGCACCAACCCACTCCGCATCGCCCAGCGTCTGTTTCCAGGTAGTTCCCCCGTCCACCGATTTATAAACACCGCGTTCCCCTCCTTTGCTCCAGAGCGGACCCTGAGCGGCCACCCAGATAATATCTGAATTTTCAGGATGCACCAGAATTTTGGAAAGGTGCTCAGACTCTTTTAATCCTTTGTTGGCCCAGGTCTTGCCATCATCATGGCTTACGTAAATTCCGTCTCCAAATCCCACGTGGCGTCCGCCTACGTTTTCCCCTGTCCCTACCCAAACCGTATGAGTGTCAGTAGGGTCTATGGTAACACAGCCAATGGAATAGGAAGATTCCTTGTCGAACACGGGCGTCCAGGTGGTGCCGGAATTTATGGTTTTCCAAACGCCACCGGAACCTACGGCTACATACCAGAAATTTTCGTTTTCCGGATGGATGGCAATATCCGCAATCCGACCCGAAGTGAAGGCGGGGCCAAGGCTCCGGAATTTCAGGCCATCCAGGGGATCTGCATCCGGTTTCTGTGCAATGCCGTTTAGGGCGATTGCCATAAAAAGGATCGAAGCAAAGAAATTTCTAATATTCATTTTCATAAATTTTGGTTCCAGTTTGCCAAACTACCCCCAACCGCCATGAAAAAAAGCTTTAGATCTGAAAATAAAAATACCGGTGACCCCTTCAGATCAGCAAGTTAGGTTACTATGACTTCAAGAGGGTAACAGAATTAATTTGGCGGGTTGAATGTAACCAAAATAATAGAAAATTCAAGCGGCTTTTGGCCAATATTCTCAGTGAACAGTGAAGAAGAGTTTGTACGTGGTGACGGCGATCTCTTTTTTTGGGTTTTTGCTCAGATCGGTGTCGAATAAGCGATCCAGATTGTTTCCTGCCAAATCTTCAAGTTTTGAATCAACTGTAACGTAGTATTTTCCTTTATTCCAATGTATTAAAGGAGTAAATAACAGCTCCGTTTCTCTATTACGCACCTCAAGATCTCCCTCTATTTCGGTTCCTTTGGAATCAGTGATAGTGATGGTCTCAACCGCCAATATGGCATCCATAGCTTCTCCGAATCGGATAAGAAGCGGCGCAGGAGTATTCGCTGCCGGCGAAGCTATCTTCCAGGTATTTATCGTGGGCCTCTCACTATCCTGTTCTTTCACATACAGCATTTTTTTTATAGGCCTATTCAAGGTTTCCCCATGTGCTGACCTCCATTTTGCAGAAATGTTTATCTCATATTCATGGCCTTGCCGCAGTGGCAGACCCAGTTCCTGGTTTGGAATGAGATCGGTTTTAATGCGCCCCGGATCTAACCAAAGCGTAAGTTGGTTACGTTCAGCGTTCCATAGTTCCGCTTTCAATTCAAGGAAGATGTTAATCTCATGCCCAGTAGTATTGTCCATAACGGTGATAAAATCCAATGCCTTTCCAACTGCCTGCATCGGCTGAGAGAACTGCAGGTAAATTTTAAGCAGGTTTTCAGGCACGGTATCGTTCGTTGGATAAATGGCCACCATTTCAGGCGGTATCCTGGAACCGTTATCATTAATAGTGAAACCGGACAGTTTTTTGCCATCGCTCCGGAACTCATAGCTTTGTCCCCCGGCCAGGGGTATTGCCGGCTGAAAGCGATACCCGGAATCATTCCGGGAAATTATGCCTAAAACGGCCGTCTCGGATGCCCCCTTTACAAACAATTTCAATTTTTCGGGACCGATATCCGATTTAAAACTAACCTCCACTGCCCTACCCTTCTCATAGGTAATTGAAACGTCGGTGGGACCCTCCAGCTGTTCGCACCCGTACCAGAGCATCATAAAACAAAAAAAGACCAGGCGGTACCTGATCCTTTTAAGAGATATTATGGGACGAATTACATCCACTTGGTAGTCCGGCTTTTCAACACGAGATCGCCGTCTGCCATTCGTTGTATATAGACCACATTGTCCGCATCCAGGTTGTCCATTTGCAGGACGTAAGGGAAGGGAAGGTTATCGTAAGCCACACCTTTTGCCACGCCAAATTCTTCTACAGGTTCTGTCATAGTATCCTTAAAATCGGCAATGGTTTCATATTTAAAGCGCATTACCGGCCTGTTGCTGTTAGACATCAGGAAGTATTTTTTTCCTTCTTTTTCATAAGATATCATATCGACCGGGGAATTGCCTGCACCCAGTTCGGCAACGGTTCTCCCTTTGGAGTGGACGCCATCTTTTAATTCGCTTAAGGGGAATAGTACCAGAGGAGTACAAGTATAACTCGCCATAAGATAATCGGTATTGTCGAGGTTAATTATATCAAAAGTCTTTATGGGCGCATGGGTTTCAAATTGCCCGTGAGCAGCATGCCATATTTCCAGGGAGGCATAACTTTGCGTATCGGTAAAAGGAAACGGGATACTTCTGAAGGTAGAACCAAATTCCTTATTGCTGAGGCCCGAAACCAATACCTTTCCATCGTAATATTTAAGATCGGAAATGGCCCACACCCGCAGCGGACGTTCCCTGTTGTCCTTTGCATCTACAGCGACAGGATCCTCCAGGGCTATTTTTGAGTAGCTCACTTCTTTTAAAGAGACATTTTCCAACTGATCGCCGGTTATTTTCAACAAGACAGGGGTTCCGTCAGTAACGGTAACGGAAAGATAGATTGTTTTGGAAAGCGGGTTGACCGCCATATCACTGATCTCAATATTTTCAACGGTAGTGCCCAGGGCGGAAGCTATTCTGGTATCAAAATCATCTATGTTGATTTCCCCTGACTTGGTTTTTTCCTCCATATCCTTAGTGTCGAGGGCGTATATCGTAGCATTCCTGGTATCGCCAATAAAAAGAATACCTTCCGGCCCAAAGGCCAATTCGTCAATGGATGCAATTTCAGGATCTCCAAAAATAAACCCATCTTTAAGATCGGGGCTGTTAGTGGTGGCCGAAATTGTGAGCAGAACGAGCGAGCACAACAATGCGCCAAATAGTAGTTTTTTCATCTATATAAAATTTTACCGGCCATCCCATTTCCCTTATTTATGTCGGTTGGTATTGACCATTCTTTAATTAATGCCCACCTGCCTGCCGTAGGTAGGTTATGGGCTTTCATACTTCCAGTGTTTTCTTAAAAATATCGATTTTTTAAAAGCAGTTAGACCCTACCTCAGCTAATTAACTAAATTTTAACGAGTTGATCCGGCGCGCTTTCTTCCGTGTTTTACTTAGGCTGTACTTCACCGACTACCACAGCGATGGGCTGATACCTTTTCTTCAGCTTTTTGTAAACCCTGTGCTGTGGCCGGGTAAGAATGTTGGCCATTTCTGCGGTTTCCTGCCGGGAAAGCATTTTCAGGCGGCCTATTTTTTCTGCCGGTGGCAGATCATCCTGTTGAATTTTATTGTGCCGGATCATAAACTCCGTAGCCTTGGTTTTAAATAAAAGCGCCTGTTCCACAGTCATTCCGAGATCGTCCTGATATATTTTCATTAACGCTGTGGCCTGCTGCTCTGCCAGTTCGTTATCCTTTTGGAGATAGGGATCCTGACTCCAAACTAATTGGGCCGTACACACTAATATCGATAAAATCGCAAACCCGGATTTGAATGATCTCATATACATTTTAAGTAGTTTTAGGCCTCAATATAAGCTATACTGCAACCTTTCCTTGAACCCTAAACCATTTATTTTTGATTGCTTCGCTGCCATAGCAAAACAAACGCTTTTTTGTGTAAAACGATTCTTATATTTGCGCCTTAAATTTGCTGATAATGTGGATCTGGGCATCTTTTATTTCTTTAATTATTATTTTTCTGGCTCTGGATCTAGGCGTTTTCAACAGATCCGATCATGTCATACGAAGTAAGGAGGCCGCCATCTGGACGGGGCTTTGGGTTAGCATAGCCATGGGATTCAGCGGAGTGATCTATTGGCTTTTTTCCGCCGGACTTATAGACAATCCTACGGAATTAAGCCCAGGGACCGCCGTTTTAAAGTATATTACCGGTTACCTGATCGAACTTTCCCTAAGTATTGATAACGTATTTGTTATTGCCGTTATCTTTTCCGCCTTTGCCATACCACCCAAGTTCCAGCACCGGGTACTTTTCTGGGGAATTCTGGGAGCCATAATATTCAGGGCGCTGATGATACTTTTTGGAGTGACATTGATCAATAAATTTGACTGGATCATATATGTTTTCGGGGTATTCCTTTTGTATACAGCTTACAAGATGTTCAAATCCGATCAACACGAATTCGATCCGAAAAAGTCATTTGTTTTCAGACAACTGAAAAAATTGTACCCAATTACCAATGTGATTAACGGGAATAATTTTTTTGTGAAACGAATGGGGGTTACCGCTGCTACTCCTTTGTTTGTGGCCCTGCTTGTTATAGAATTGACCGATATACTTTTTGCCTTGGACAGTATTCCCGCGATCCTTGCCATCACCGCAGACCCATTCATTGTCTTCAGTTCTAACATTCTGGCAATTTTAGGACTCAGATCCATGTATTTTCTCATATCCCGAATGCTCCAAAAGTTCAGGTTTATAAATTATAGCCTGGTCGTGATCCTTTCTTTTGTGGGATTAAAAATGCTGCTGTCGGATTTAGTACATCCGCCGGAATGGGTGTCCTTGTCAGTTATTGTTCTGGCCCTTTTAGCAGGGATCATTGCATCGGTTAAGATCCCGCCAAAAGAAAAGGTGGTTTAACGGGCAAATAAAACACACTCCTAAAAACCTATGTGCTCATTGTTTTAACAATGCATTTTGGCCCTGCCTATGTATTCCGAAACATTTCTTTTCAATTCCTGAAACTGCTTTAATCTGCCGGGAAGGCTTTCCAGGCGGTCGTCCAGGGTTCTCTTATGTCCCTGAATAGCATTAATAAGCTCCTGATTGCTAGTGCGCATGCCTTCAAGTTTACTGCGAATGTCTTCCCGTTGCTCAAACAGCACCGGGGTTTTGGGTTCGCAGGTGTAGGATCTTAAATTGTTTTTGAGTGAAGAAAGGTCTTCGTTAATACGCTCTAAACGAAGGATTGTGCTCGTTCTGTTACGAGGGAATTTAGGGGGTGCTGTTTTTGTTTTCATGACATGAGAGTTTTGGGGATTGCACTTAACTGCAATAAACTTAAATTAAGTTACAACATTTGAAAATAAAATCCTACTTATAGTTCACAGCAAATCAGACTTTAACAATTTCTTATCAGTATCCTAACATTTGCGGGTCAAAATTTTTATTGTTAGGCCACATTTTAATTTGGATTTGGCGCCACTACTTGCTACTTTAAGGCCAAATAAAAGTGCTATGAGTTTTAACTTTGAGTACGACAGGGTAAAGGCCGGTGATGACTGGAGTCACTGGTAATGGGCAAGCTTGAGAAACTGGAAGACAAGTATGATTTTATCGTCCCGGGCCAATGTATTTTTTAAATCCGGGAAAACATCGGAACGGGATATTGGTAAAATCCGCAATATAAGGCTTGGTATTCCCGGGCCGCGGCTTTTCGCAGAGGCGAATCATTCCAGTTATGAAGCATCCGTCGCGGAGTCTGTTTATGAGTTGGAGCGAAAGTTGGCGAGACGAAAAGAAAAAATGAAGCGATCTTAAATAAATTAAAATATGGATAAGGACATTGGAATACTTGCCTCGGACGATCGTCAGTTTACGCTGGTTTACAGTTCGGAATCGAGTATAGCGAAACAGACCCTGGGCTATGTTGAAAGTATGGAGGCGAAAATCCAGACCATTGATATTGCAAAAACAAAGCTGGGAGATACCGTTTGGGTTTCTATAGCCGAGGAGATGAATGTGAAATTACAGGATCTGTTTTCTAGAGACCACCCTGACGCCCCCGAAGGGTCGGAAAACGATTTCAGCACAGACGACTGGTTAAAATTGTTAAAACACAATCCCAAACTTTTACAGCAACCGATCGCGATCAAGGGCAAAAAGATAAAGCAGATCAGTACGCCCTCTGAGGTCTTACAATTCTTTGCTGTGGATTCTGCCGGACTGGAAAAAGAAAATATAGGAGAAGATCCGAACACAGGACCCGAAACTGAAGGTGAAAAGTTCGTTTAGAGCCATGGCTAATATTTTTCGTCGTTTTCAAATTCAATATCCGCTATAATGCGTTCCCATCTATCGGAATACGGGGTCTCGTAAAGTTCCTCCAATAGTCTTCGCTTCCTTCTGTCGGAGATATCCAGGGTATCAATGATCCGGCGCCTTTTTTGAATAAGGGCCAGCCGCTCCTTCTTAAGCCGGATACGATCGTCCACTGTGAGGATCATTCCCGGTTCATATTGCTCCATAACTGTTTTCTTCTTTACCTTAATGACCGGTTTTTTCGCATTTTTAATCTCTTGCCCGTAGGTCGGGTAAAGTGAACCGCTAAGTAATAATACAAGCACAAGGCCTAACCGATTATATCTTTTCATTTTCAAATAGTATAAAGTCTCTCCCGCAAATTACTATTTTTCACTGCATTTAAGTTACGAAATTCTGTAGGAATTTTTGCGACCTATCGAATTTTTGGGTGGTTAATCGTTAATCGGGATTATGGTAACTTTGATGGCTGCCGACTAAACCACTATGGATTGAAAATCCATGCCTGTCCGTCCTATGGCGGAGGTTTTGAAAAGCAATGGAATTGCCAACGGTTATTGGGTTACCAAGTTGTTCGTTATTTAGTCGGAACGCCTTAATAACTCAATAATCAATGACCTAATAACTATTATGGCCAAAATGTTCTTAGAAACCGAAAGTCTTGCACTAAAGTGCCTACCCGCCTGCCGCTTTTAGGCAGGGTTTCAACTAACGAATGAGACCAATGAAAATATACTCCGTAAAAAAATTATATTGATTTTATTCCTATCTTCTTTCTTTTCTCTTCCATTTTTACAAAGTTGGGAAACGACCCCCCGGGTTTTGCTGAATTTGCATTTATTTTAGAGGAAAAACGAAACCATAACGAGATTTCAAGATATCTGTTCCGTGAACAGGAACGATTTTTCCCAAATCAAAATTTAAGGGTTCGGGGACCTTATAATGTTTATATTTAAAACCACTAATGTCCGGTTAAAGACGTAAGACCGCTGCGCTACAAGACATAAGACGTAAGACTGGATCGTGACCAACCGAAATCATATAGTTGATTTCAGCTGCCAAAGGTACGTTCATACTTGTTGGCAATGTATGAAAAACAAGCCCTTGGATAACAAGTATAATGGGAACGCCCCATATACTTGCAGTTTTGGTATTACCGGACAACAATAATTTAAAACGAGTTTTCATCATCGCCTGGTTTTCAATACGCATGGCCTTTTGCCCGGAAAACCCAAATAGTAGCCCCTAATGCAATACTTTTAACCGGATGGCTGTAACAGCATCATTTTTAAACTTCGATTTCGTAAACTTGTGCAAGAAAGTCTGCAAAGTACAGTCCTTCAGGAACTGGCGTTTGGGTTTTAATACGTAGCCGTAACGGCAGACAGGAAAATAACAGAAATAGAATTAGGATGATGCAAGACGAAACCACTTCCATATCGGAATCACTAAGGAACTTTTATGATCAGTTAATTGAACAATTACCGGGAATAGGCCTTGGGATCCTAATCATTGTGCTGGGCATTTTAATCAGTTCATGGATAGGCCAATTTGCCCGAAAAAGGATTTCCAAAAAAACAAGCGATCCGTTGATGAGCCGGTTTTTAGGGCAGGCTATCAAATACACCCTCATTATTATAGCTATTATGATGGCTTTACGGGCCGCCGGTCTGGGTGGAATAGCCACAGGTATACTCACTGCGGCAGGGGCAAGTGCAGTTGTTCTCGGATTTGCTTTTAAGGATATCGGGGAAAATTTCATAGCGGGTATCATTCTGGCCTTCAGCAGGCCCTTTGATGTTAATGATACTGTTGAGATTGGCGATAACTTCGGAAAGGTCAAGGCACTGGAATTTCGATATACCAAATTGAAAACATTTGACGGAAAGGATGTATACATCCCAAACAGCGACGTTTTGACGGAACCCGTTACAAATTTTACCGAGGATGGTTTTTTCCGATGGGACTTTGTTGTGGGGATCGCCTATGAAGACAATATCGAAGGCGCAAAGAAAACCGTGATGGAAGCGCTCCGCAGGGAGCCTAATGTGATAGAGGATGATATACATGAAAATTTTGTAATAGCAGAAGAGTTGGCTACCAGCACTGTTAACCTGAAGGTTTTTTTCTGGGTAGATACCATGGATTTCAGGCGTGCAGCCCTTATCACCAAAGGAAATGTGGTGAGGAATGTTAAGGAGGCATTGGAAGAAGCCGGATATTCAATGCCTGCGGATATCCAGGAAATCAAATTATACGGTGGAGAAAGCGGATTTCCCGTAAGGATTGAAAGGGGCTCCGGGGAGGAAGAAAAACCGAAATCGGGTTAAATTTTTTTGAACCGAAGTAATTCGTTCTTCCGGATGTGTGCCCGAAGTTGAAATATGGAGCATGTTTAGGACATAACTGCGGATCACCTGCCACCATTGGGTAAATTTAACAATTCGGAGTTCGATCCAGGGCCGGTTCATACCAATCCCCGAATAAATGGCAATAAAAAATTTCTTGAAAGTTTACCCGCCTCTGGCGGGCAACTATCCCTGCCTGCAGGCTACAGGGGTATACCTCTACAGGCCCGGCACAGGTTTCGCTGGTTTTATTTCGACCTAAAGGTCGAAAAACGAAATTCCGTCATTTGGATTCCCGCTTTTGCGGGAATGACATTTCACAGGAAACCCCGCAGCAAGCTGCGAGCAATTCTTTTCGATTAAAGCTAGTCCCACTGAAAAAGCGGGGTTAGTTCAACCATCCATTTTAACCGCTCCCGCTAAAAAGCGGGATTGTTAAAATGGGGTTCCACTAATAAAAATAGTTACCGTATTTGCTTTTCCCCGGGCCAATTGAGCAGCACTGGCTATCGCCTAGGTGCCGGCAAGTTTCAGTTCAATAATGGCAAGGGCGTCATGCACCGTCTGCATCTGATCCATGTCTTCATTCTCGAACACAATGTCGAAAGCATCTTCCACGTCCAATACAATATCCACCAGGTTGGCGGAATTGATGTTAAGTTCGTTGATAAAATGACTCTCTTTAGTTATGTCCTCTACCGCTACATCTTCCGGCAGGTATGGTTGTATAATAGTTTTCAATTGCTGATAGTGCTCTTCCTTGACCATAAACGGGGTTATTGGGTTATTGGGTTATTGGGTTATTTGGAAGATAATTCTAAAAATGTTTACAACGGGGTAAAAAAGTTTTTATATTGAATTTCTCCGAATGCCACTGACCGTTTTAAACTTTAAATTTAACAGAAGTATTCATTTTTCTACCCTCCCGGGCCTGTATACCACCCACGGGATTCCCAACGGTCAACCGCTGTCAGGGACTTAGCACTTCCGTATTTCAAATCAGTTTTTAAAAGCCTTAAAAATAACACATGCGTTTACATCGCCAAAACCAAAACTTGCTTTTGCCAGAATTTTTGGGGAATAATCGAACGACTTCAAAGGAATCCGCTCCGGGTCCACAAGATTTGCAATTTCCGGATGCAGGTCCTCACAATTCAAATTTCCAAAAAACCGCTGTTCTTTTAGTTGCAGCAAAGTTGCCACGCATTCAATACTTCCCGCGGCGGCCAGACAATGACCCAATAACCCCTTAAAGGAATTTATATAAGGAAAGTTGCTTCCGGAGCGGTCCAGGGCACTTGTCCAATTGGCTATTTCCACGGCGTCCTTGGCCGTGGCGGTAAGGTGTCCGTTAATACCGTCTATACCGGACGCGGTAACGCCCGCATTTTCCATGGCTTCTTTAATACAGCGCTGCACTGCCGAATTGTTAGGAGCGGTCATGCTGCCCTCTGCCCTTTGCCCCCCACTGTTGACTGCGCCACCCAGGACTTCGGCATATATCCCTGCTCCTCGTCCTACAGCACTTTCCAGCGATTCGAGCACTAGGGCTCCCGCTCCACTCCCAGGCACAAAACCTGCCGCAGAGGCACTCATTGGCCTGCTTGCCGATACGGGATCCTCGTTGTAGTTTCTTGGCAATACCCGCATGGCATCAAAACCACCCCAAATATAAGGCCCGCTGTCACCACAACTACCGGCCAGCATTCTTTCAGCCTTTCCCGAACTTATACGGTCGTAGGCCATCAGTATACCTTCCGTTCCCGTTGTGCAGGCAGAAGAATTGGTAGTGACCTGGTTCCCACAGCCTAAGATACCCCCTAAAAAGGCACTGATGCCACTGGCCATCGTTTGTATGACCGAGGTGCTGCCCAACCGGCGGACATTCCCCTCATCTACCAAATGAATGGCTTCCCTGAATTTATCAACTCCAAGGATACCCGTCCCGAAAATAATACCGCTGTCCCAAAAGGGCTCTTCCACAGGCGCTTTGTCTAAGCCGGCATCCGTCCAGGCATCGGTCCCGGCAATGACTCCGTAAACGAGGCCACTGGCGTTTAATCCCTTTAGTTGCAAGGGGGTAAAGTAATTTTTTATATCATTTTCCTTGAGTTCCGGTTTTCCGGCAACCTGACACCCAAAATTAAGATCGGAAAGCTGCTGGTGAAACCTGATGCCGCTGGTTCCACAGTCCAGGTTTTTGATAAAATCTGGCAACCCAACTCCATTCGGTGCACAGATACCCATGCCGGTTACCACCACCCTTCTATCCATGATCATTAGTAGTTAGCATTCCTGAAAGCACTCCTTTACAGACGAGTTCGTTATTCTGATTGTACATTTTTACATTACATTTGAGTTTTTTAAATCGATAATACACTTTTTCCGACTTCACATGTACCTTTTCCCCGGGATAGACGGCATGATAAAACTCCATCTCCGCACTGCTTAAAACCACAGAACCGCCATCAGGCATTTTATTGGTTGTGATCTCCGCGGACAAATAAATCCCCAAACACACCAACCCTATTTGGGCACAGCACTCTGTCAGGATAACCCCAGGCGTTACCGGATGCCGCTTAAAATGACCTCTGTAGAAGTCCAGCTCTTTCCGAAAGGTAAAACTGCCTTTAGCCCCTTCATTGTCAACGTAACTTAGCTCATCTACAAATAAGAAAGGATGTGAATATGGCAGATTTTTTATAATTGCTTCGTATTCCATTAAGTGACTCTTATATCAATTAGCCATCGCAACTTTGTCCGTCACCTCCTCCGGATGTTTCCTCCCCGGGTCGTTCTAATGACAAAAGGAAAAAACTACTGCAATCTTTCACCTCCATCCACCGCAATGATTGTGCCTGTGATCCATTCGGCTTCATCCGTACAAAGCAAGTAAACGACATTTGCTACGTCCTCGGGCCGTGTAAGCCGGCCACTGGGATTTCGCTTTAACGCTGCCGCCGCAATTTTTTCGCTTTGAGGGATCATCTTAAATGATTCGGTAATCGTAACCCCGGCCTGGATGCAATTGGCCTTAATCCCAAAAGGCGCGAATTCCACGGCTATACTTCTCGTTATGGCTTCCAAGCCCGCTTTGGCAACGGAAACTGCAGCATAATTCGGCAGCACTTTACTGTTGCCCTCGCTTGTAAAAGAAATAATTCTGGTATCTCTTGCAAATAATTTTTCCTTTACCAGTGCCTTGGTCCAATCAAACAAGCTAATGGCCATAGCGTTCATTGTAATCATAAAATCCTGATAGTCCAATGCCTTATTTCCTTTGGAATGCAGTGGCTTCAAATTGCCCTTGGCGATACTGTGCACCAACACTCTTATTTTTTTCTTTCCGGATAATTTCCTTCTCATATCCATTAACATTTTCCTTCTGCTTTCCGGGTTGGTGGCATCCATATTATAGCTGATGAATTGTATCCCAAAGGATTCAATTTCATGGAATGCGGTCTTAATCACCGGAAGATCCGCCCTCCTATCACGGTGAACCACTATGATATTATACCCATGCCTCGCCAGCTTCATTGCCGTTGCCAGGCCCAATCCTTTACTCCCGCCCAGAATAAGGGCAAAGCTGCCCTCATCACCTGTAGCACGTCCCCCATGGCGGGAAGGATCACTACCTTTTTTAGTATTCATCACCGAAAATGCTAACAATCTATAAGGGGCCCCATCAATTTTTTTAAGGTAGGCAACCTAATACTCTCCCTGCCGATCGTGGGAGAGAACTGGAGGCGGCCTACCATTCCAGCAGGATCCTTTGCGCCGAAAAACCCGGACCAAAACTCAAAAGTAAGCCTTGTTCCCCCTTATTTATTTTTTTTGCTAAAAAACGTTCCAGAACATAGAGTACGGTTACACTACTCATATTGCCGTACAGGCGCAGGGTTTCCCTTGTGTCATCTATGTTCTTATCCATCTGCCCGAACAACGCTTCTACCATCTGCACTATTTTCTTCCCCCCGGGATGGAAGATCAGATGATCCACCCTTTCAATATCCGTATCATACCTCTTAAGGAAGGGATGAATGATTTTGGCAAAATGCTTAGCAATCATTTCCGGTACTTCGGGATCTAACACCATTTTTAGTCCGGTATTACTTAGATCAAAACCCATAAGATGGGTTGCATCTTTGAAATGATACATTTCTTCGCCAATGATTTTGGGGCCCGGAGCGTCTTTTTCAGAGGAAAGCAACACACAAGCGGCTCCATCCCCAAATATTGCGGCACTAACCATATTAGCCATAGAAAAGTCATTCAACTGAAAGGTTGCAGTTGGACTCTCAACGGCGATCACGGCGGCTCTTTTGCCCGGGTTAAATCTCAGGAATTGGGCAGCGTAGATCATTCCGGAAATTCCGGCCACACATCCCATTTCTGTTACCGGAAGTCGCACAATATCTTGTCGTAACCCCAGATCATTGATGAGATAGGCATCCAGGGAAGGGATCATGATCCCGGTACAACTTACCGTAATGATGTAATCCAGGGATTCCGGATCCCAGTTATTCTGCTTCAGGGCCTTTTGCAAGGCACTTGCCCCCAGCTTTTTTACTTCCCGCACGTATTGCGCGTTTTTTTCCTCAAAGGAGGTGGCTGTAAAGACCTCTTCTATGTCCATGATCCCATAGCGCACATCCACGGCCGCCCCTTCAAATATTTTAAGCACCTTGCGTTTAAAACGTTCGTCCTGCCCACTCAACCATTCCGAAACATACGGTAATATATCTGCCGTACTCCTGCTAAAAGGAGGTAATTCCCTGGAAACACCTGCTATTTTTACTTCACTCATTATCTATAGTCGATCTGTCCGCATCACCCATACATACCTGAAGGCCCACTTCCATTTTATAGTATGCTCTACCCCGGGAAGCAACGTTGAAAATTTCTTCAATTCGTTCAATGTAAAACCGCTTAATATGGAAATACAACCATCGTGTTTTGCAATATCGGTGCGCATAAAAATAGTACTAAAGACCTTAAAAAGATAGTATGCCCGCCTACTTCTTTGTAAGTCATTGATCACTACGCCCATAGCAGCCATGGCGGTAAATTTTTTTAAGAAAACCCGGATTTGGTTATTATTAAAATGATGCATGGTCAGGGTACAAAGCAAAATATCGCAACCGGTATTGTCTGGAGAAAGGGTCAGAATATCTTCCCTGATGTAGCTAATTTCCGGATACTTTGACGATAGTTCCTTTGCAATAGCCAGGGCCTGCTCACTGAAGTCTATCCCCACCAAATTCAGTTTTATATTTTCTTCCCTGCGATATTTTGCTATGGCTCTCAACATACTCCCATCTCCACACCCGACATCTATAAGGGTATATTCTTCCCTGGGATAATCTTTGAGGATCCGGGCTATGGCCTTTATAGTAATTCGGTTCCCCCCCAGGAGTCTGTTCGCCCTGTTGATATCCTTAAACACCTGCTTCAGGACGGTTTTGTGAATCTCCGGGTCGTCCATCAACTCTTTTTCGGTATTGCGTTTCGAAAAATCCATTAATTCTCTAAAGGCTGACCATGGGTCTGTTCAATTAATCGTTTAAGCAAGGAAGGAGATCTTATAATAATCTTCATCAGCGTATGGGCCAGAATAGGCTGTAAAAGAGCGGCTTGCAGTAGTCTCCCGGTTGATAATCTTTTGCTAAAGGTAGCATGCCATTTTCTTTGATAGGCCCTTTCAAGTTCCGGACGATTGAAACTCCTTGCATTAAGACCGGTGAGTATCAATTCTGAGACCATTTTTGCACTGTGTATGGCCATTGCCATACCATTCCCGCACAAAGGATGTATCAGCCCGGCGGTGTCCCCACACATTAGAACATGTTGCGCTACAGTTTGTTTTCTATGAAACGATACCTGTGCAATACTCAGGGGGGTGTTGAACAAAGGGGTTGCCGATCTCAAAAACTGTGATAAAAATGGATTTTTTGCTACGACAAATTTATTGAAATGATCAATGTCTTTATATCTTTCAAAACTTTTGTAATTAACCAGATAGCAAAAATTTATTGCTCCTGTTTCTGTTTTGGAAAGTCCGGCGTATCCTCCTTCAAAATTGTGAAGTGCCACAAGATCGTCGGGGAAATCATCGTGGCTATAGTGTCCCTTTACGCCCAGCCATGGCGATTTCTTTTTAATGAAGTCGCATTGTAGCTTTTTATCCAGGGAAGATCGTTTGCCATAAGCCCCGATAACAATTCTGGCCTTATATTTCATCTCAGATGCTGTAATGACTTCAAAGGTACCGGCATTGAAACTAATTTCCTTTACAGTTTCAAAACTAAAAGAAGCGCCCTGTTCCAGTGCTTTCAGATACAGCGTATTATCCAATGCGAATCGACTTATACCTAGTCCCCCGAGTGGCAACATGGTTTTTAGGAATGTACCTTTGATTGTGGAAATCAGAAGATTATTGATCTCCACCGGATTGGGCAGGCATACCCCCAAAGAATCCAGGTAAGGTCTTATTTCGTTGGAGAGGTATTCCCCGCAAACCTTATGGTGTGGATAGGTTTGTTTCTCAATCACCAGGACTTCAATGTTATTTTGAGATAAGTGCAGGGCTGCGGTAAGTCCGGCAGGTCCACCCCCCAGGATGATTATATCATATTGCTTCACTTAGGGAAGATACATATTCCTAAAACAATAATCCCGCTACCGGCAGAGTTCTCCGGAGCGGGATAAAATAAATTATTAAGTGCAATGTGGATCAGTTTCCCGTTTTCTCTTTTGCTTCCTCTTTTAACTCCTCGCTCGCAATGATACCCAGCTCTACCCTACGGTTCTGTGCTTTGCCCTCTGAGGTGGAATTATCCGCCTTGGGCTGATTCTCACCATACCATTTGGTAGTGAACCGGCTGGCATCAATTCCTTGGTCGATCAAATAATCGGTTACCGAGGTAGCCCTTTGTCTGGATAGATTCATATTGTAATCATCCGGACCCGCACTGTCGGTATGTCCTTCAATGAGAATAACGGTTTTTGGATATTCCTTAAAAATCCCTGCTAACTTATTCAGGGTTTCGGCGGAGGTTCCCTTTACGGCGGATTTATTGGTGTCGAAATAAACACCCTGGTCCTCGGTAAAAGTTACATTAATACCCTCGCCCACCCTGGTTACCTGGGCTCCGGGCACTTCTTCCTCAATCTTTTCCGCTTGCCTGTCCATCCGATTTCCGATATAACCCCCGGCTACACCACCGACAACCCCGCCGATAATGGCGCCAAGGACGGTATTTCCTTTTCCGACATTATTGCCTATAACTCCGCCTATTGCGGCACCTCCGGCAGCGCCGATAACAGCTCCTTTTTGTTTGTTGTTTGCATTTCTGGTAGCACTACAGCCCACAATTAGGCCAAATACCAATGCCATTGCAATATTTCTGATAACTAAACTTTTCATGCCTTTATATTTCTTTAATTTTTTGTGAATTCATAAACCATTGTAACGGATTCTCCGTCTACGGTTTCATTGGATTGTAAGGTCATCTCCTGGGCAGTTAGATTTGCGATGGTCAATGTATAACCTACCCCGCCGGAGATATCCTTGTTTTTTTCATCAATAAACTTAAACTGCAGCTGCCCGTTATAGTTTTCACTTCTATCCTGAACAGACCAGCGAATGTATCGGTCTCCCCCGGAACAAAGGCTACCTTGTTTTATCGTATATCGCCCGGTACTGTTATTGTCCCTGAAGAACCAGTTACTTCCCTCAAAACAAATAGCGGCCGCATCATTGAAAAGTACTGCTTTAAAGGTACCTTCATTATTTTCAAAACTAATGTCATTAAGAGTCCACGTACCGCTTAGAAGGTTTCGCTGGTCCCGGGCCGCCTTTGAGACAGAGCACGCACTTATTAAAAAAGCGAGTGTTAATAGATAGAAAAAAGTTCTTCTCATAATTATATTTTAGGGGTTAAAGGTACATTTAAACGATGATTTTCTATTTTTAGTTTGCATTTTTCGATAAGATGCAAATAACATCATCGGCCAAATATCAGAAAATGCTGAAAATTACGGGGTTGCATTTCAGATTAAAATTGACTTTTTCACTAATATGCCAATAATCTCAGGAGTTCTGCGGCAAAGCGCTCCTTGGGCAGGTAGTTGTCCTCAAGATGCTTTGCAAAAGGGATTGGAGTATCCAGACTGGCAACCCTTTTAACCGGGGCATCCAGATACTCAAAACAGTTTTCCATCACCAGGGCCGAAATATCACTGGCTATGCCTCCAAACAGACTATCTTCCTGAAGAATGATCAGTTTTCCGGTTTTTTTGACTGAAGCGAAAATGGCTTCGGCATCCAGCGGTTGAAGTGTTTGAAGATCTAGCAGATCCGCGCTTACATCGGGTAATTCTTCCAGCGTATGTAGCGCCCAATGCACACCGTTTCCATAGCTAATAATGCTAATATCATTGCCTTCTTTAAGTTTATTTGCCCTGCCAAAGGGAAGGGTGTAATAATCCGTTGGTACCTCCTGATAAACGCTGCGGTACAAGCCCTTATGCTCAAAATACAACACGGGATTGGGATCGTTTATGGCGGTAGCCAATAGTCCTTTTGCATCATAAGGGAAGGCCGGATATACCACTTTTAACCCCGGCGTCTTTGTAAACCAGGCTTCGTTCGTTTGCGAATGGAAAGGGCCCGCCCCTACTCCGCCGCCGCAGGGCATGCGAATAACAACATCCGCCTTTTCATTCCATCGGTAATGAACCTTAGCCAGATAATTCACCACGGGGTTAAATCCGGTACTCACAAAATCCGCAAATTGCATCTCTACTACACTTTTCATTCCATTGATTGAGAGTCCCATGGCTGCGGATATTACGGCCGACTCACAAATCGGGGTATTCCTGACGCGTTCCTTTCCAAAAGCCTCAACAAACCCTTCGGTCGTTTTGAACACCCCGCCATATTCTGCAATGTCCTGCCCCATGATGATGAGGTTCCTGTGTCGCTCCATGGATTGTTTAAGACCCTGGGAAACGGCGTCCACCAATCGAATATTTTTAGTATTTTTTTTAGGAATAACATCTTCATATTCATAGTGTTGATAAACATCTTCTAATTCTTTAGTTTTATCAAAACTGATGGCTTCTTCGCTAAAAGCGAGTTCAATATTCTCATCAATTTCCCGCTGTATTCGGATCTTTATATTTTCGATTAAGTCGTTCGTCAAGACCTTTTCTTCTGCCAGAAATTTTTCATAGTTGGATATCGGATCTTTTTTTATCCATTCTTCCATTAGTTCCTGAGGGACGTATTTGGTACCACTTGCCTCCTCATGGCCCCGGATCCTGAAGGTATTGAACTCCAGCAATACCGGTCTGGGCTCTTTACGCATACTGTCACAAATTTGGCCCACTCTGGAATACACTTCCACAATGTTATTACCGTCTATTGTATAAGCCTCCATGCCATACCCTATGCCTTTGTCCGAGATTTTGGCACAGCGGTATTGTTCACTGCTGGGGGTGGAAAGCCCATAGCCATTGTTCTCAACGCAAAACAAGACAGGTAAGTCCCATACGGCGGCAATGTTCAGCGCCTCGTGAAAATCACCTTCACTGGTACCCCCTTCCCCTGTAAAGACTGCAGTAACCCGATGTTTGTTTTGGAGAACATCCGCCAGGGCAATACCATCCGCGACCGCCAGTTGGGGACCGAGGTGGGAGATCATTCCTATTATTCTAAATTCCTGTGTCCCAAAATGAAAACTGCGGTCCCTGCCATTGGTAAAGCCACCTGCCTTTCCCTGCCATTGGGAAAATAATTTGGATAGTGGAATTTCCCTGGTGGTAAATACGCCCAGATTGCGGTGCATGGGCAAGATGTACTCCTCGGGCTTCAGTGCGAAGCTTACCCCAACTGAAATGGCCTCCTGCCCTATGCCACTAAACCATTTGGAAATCCTGCCCTGCCTCAGAAGGATCAGCATTTTCTCTTCAATCATGCGGGGCTTTAACATCGCTTTATACAAGTTCAGGTGCACTTGTTTGCTGATGTCTCTGTGCGTGTATTGCATTTGGGATAGTAATTTTAGTTCTGACACCGGGTAAAAATAGCAAAATTGAGAACAATAAATCTAGATAATCTCACCGCTTTATACTTTCATAATTTAGTAACTTTGTCACGAATGTTAAATTGGATACCATGAATGCTATTCCCAGCGTAGATTTAAATGATTTTGTCTCAGGAGATGACCAGAGAAAGCAGAAATTCATCACTGAAATTGGAGCCGCCTTTGAGCAAATAGGCTTTGCAGCCCTCCGCGGCCATTTTCTTTCAGAACAACTGGTTGAAGATTTGTATTCCGAAATAGAAAAGTTCTTTGCCCTGCCCCAGGAGGTAAAAGATGACTATGAGATAAAGGGAATTGGTGGTCAACGCGGATACACTTCATTTGGAAAAGAACATGCCAAAGGCAGGAAAGAAGGTGATTTGAAAGAATTCTGGCATTTCGGGCAGTATGTGGAAGGTAATCCCCGGCTCGAGAAGGAATATCCGGATAATGTAATGGTCACAGAATTGCCCGATTTTAATAAAGTGGGAAAGGAAACGTACAAAATGCTTGAAAAAACGGCTAAATATGTGCTAAGGGCTTTGGCGCTCCATCTGGGACTGAAGGAAACCTACTTTGACGAGCATATAAAAAATGGCAATTCTATTTTACGGCCAATCCACTATCCGCCTATAACATCAGAACCCAAAAATGCGGTTCGTGCGGCGGCCCATGGTGATATTAATCTCATAACACTTCTTATGGGGGCTCACGGCAGGGGGCTTCAGGTCAAAAATCACAAAGGGGAATGGGTGGATGCCATTGCAAGACCGGACCAGTTGATGATCAATGTAGGGGACATGCTTTCCCGCCTAACGAACAACAAACTGAAATCTACAATCCACCAGGTAGTCAATCCCCCTAAGGAATTATGGGGTACCTCCAGATATTCAATCCCCTTCTTTATGCACCCCGTCAGTGAAATGCCTTTGAGTTGTCTGGATAACTGTATAGACCAAGATCATCCCAAACAATTTGCGGATATTACGGCCGGGGAATTCTTACATGAGAGACTCATAGAATTAGGGCTGATCCAAAAATAGACTACACTTTTCTCCCTTTTTACGGTGCTTGGAGATGGCCCGTTGCTAATGGGCGGAGGCTGTATATTTCCCTGAAGTTAAAAATACAATCAGCGGGTGTACTTGAAATTTTTTCAGCAAAATTTTAACTGTTGAGATAACATTTCATTTCGACCGCCGTTAAAAGGTATTCCAATCTGATACCCCATAAGATGAAAAACCTACTACCGGCCTTGCTTTTTTCCTTAATTTATTTTTCAAATTATTCACGGATAACTTTCCAACCCGGCTATTTTATAGACAATAAAGGAGAACGAACAAACTGCCTGATCAAAAATACGGACTGGAAAAACAATCCAAGTTCGTTCACTTATAAACTGACGGAAAGTTCACGAAGCCTTAAAACCTCTATTGAAGGGGTAAGAGAATTCGGAATTGAGGGAGAGGCCAAATATGTAAGGTATACTATTCCAATAGACAGGTCCTCGGACGATCTGAACGCCCTGGGGAACGCGAAACAGCCCGTTTTTAAAACCGAGCGTTTATTCCTTAAGTCCCTGATTGAGGGAAACGCGGTATTGTATTATTATGAAGATAATAATCTAAGGCGGTTCTTCTTTACTGTCGACGGTTCAGCTGTACAACAACTGGTATATAAAAGATACCATAAATCTCCAGGCATTGTGGGGCAAAATATGAGGTTCAGGCAACAACTCTGGAATCATCTCAAATGCACAGGGATCACCCGGTCCCAGACAGACCGCCTGGCATATAAAAAGGAACCTTTAATCCGGTTTTTCCACACCTTCAACAGTTGCCGGAACCCAAGTGCCGCTGCCCTGAAGAAGAATAACGAAAAACTGGAATTCAACCTGGTCCTAAGGCCAGGATTAAATCTTAATAGCCTTCTGATAGAAAACAGCAGTTCCGTTTTTAGGAATACAGATTTTGGCCAAAACCCCGGTATCAGGATCGGCGGAGAATTTCTGGCGCTCTTGCCTTTTAACAAGAACAAATGGGGGCTGTTTTTTGAACCTACCTTCCAATCCTATAGCTCCAGCAGTGAAACTACCCCAACGGGCTTTAGCCCAACTACTATGGCAAACGTTGATTATAAGTCATTTGAATTGCCGATGGGCCTAAGGCACTATATGTTCTTAAACAAGAGTTCCAAGTTATTCTTGAATGCGGCTTTTGTTTTTGATAAAGGTCTTGGCAGTAAAATTAATTTTGACAACGGATCGGAGTTGGAAATAGAATCGCTCACCAATTGGGCCTTAGGAGCAGGATATTCCTATGCAAACAAGCTCACCCTTGAATTCCGGTACAACACGAATCGCGAATTATTAAGGCAATAAATTAGCTGGAGTTCCAAATATGGAGGATATTCTCTTATCTTAGGCTATTCAATTTTTTAAGTCTGTCTAATGGACCTTCAGGACCAATTAAAAAACCTGTTTCCGGATCATGTTCTGGCTGAAGAGAAAACCGGGGCCCGAAAACCTGAAATTTGGTTGCAGGATGATCCCATTCTCTGTAAATATGAAAAACGCAAGGGAAAACCCATTACCATACTGGAGGGTTACAACGGAGCGGAAAAGGATTTTAAGAAGCTGGCAAAAGACCTCAAAAAAAAGCTCAGTGTTGGCGGCACGTTTAAAAATGACCAAATAATCATCCAGGGAGACTACAGGGACAAGATCATGGAAATCCTCGTGGAAAAGGGCTTCCGGGTAAAGCGGGTTGGTGGGTAACCGGGGGTATACGATACCATTATTTATTGAACGTTGCGTAGTTTTCTGTTAATTATTTTTGTTTTTTTCGATTAAGTATTACTTTTAATGGTTATAACGTAAACAGCAATATCAAAATGAGTTCCCAATTGCATATTACCAACGGGGATAGTTTTACCCAGAAGTTAGAAACACTAAAACTAAAGGGCGAAATCATCACCTGGAGGGAAATGCTTTGTGAAGGAAGAACCGAAACCAATGTAGGTAGCGAATCATTTTGGAAAACCCGTTTCGAATTTCTACATAAGAACTATAAGGTAAGCAAGTCCTGGTTTGTAGAAAAAACGCTAAAGGAATACCGTTCACTTTGCAATCACAAACAACAAGATCAGATCATTCTTTGGTTTGAATACGATCTTTTCTGCCAGGTTAATATGCTGGCTGTTCTCAGTTGGTTGAAGACGTACAGAAGGCACGCCGAAATCTCGCTTGTTTGTAGCGGAAAGGAAGATGAAACGGATAAGCTTTACGGACTCAGCGAATTGGGTGATGAGCAACTATTGTCACATTATAATAATAGAAAAGTACTTTCCCAAAGTGATATTGAGTATGCCGACTATGTCTGGCAGCTTTATTGTAGCGACAATCCGATCCGACTCGAGAATTTGACTGATTATGCGGATTATCAATTTGATTACCTGGGTGATTCCATTCATGCACATCTTAAACGCTTCCCAAGTATTAAAAACGGACTTAATGAAATTGAGAACAGGGTCCTGGAAGTAGCGGCGGTAAAAAAGCCCAAATCCAAAAAGGTATTTTTAGCCAGTGTCCTTGAGGACCAGGGTCTCTATGGCTTCGGCGACACGCAATATGACAGGGTTATTACCACCCTTAAGCCCTTATTTACTTCCTTTAGCCCGGTGAGACTATCCAAAAAGGGAAAGGATATCCTGGACCAGAAAACAAGTTATTATTCCTATATCAGGGACAATGAAGCCTATTTGGGCGGAGCATTAAAATACAATTTCCTATATAATACCGATTCCGGCAGAATATTAAAATTATAGCATTTTATGCAACTGGGCCAGTCGGAATTTATTCTCAATGCCGATAACAGCATATATCACCTTAACCTATTACCAGAAGACATTGCGGAAACCATCATAACTGTCGGAGATCCTGACCGGGTTTGGGATGTTTCCAAATATTTCGATCTTATAGAGGTCGAAAAGAATAAAAGAGAATTCTCTACACAGACCGGGACGCTCAATGGAAAACGACTTACCGTGATCTCCACGGGAATAGGGACCGATAATATTGACATCGTCCTAAATGAACTGGATGCCCTGGTAAATATCGATTTCGAAAGCAGAACGCTTAAGCCAGTGCACACCGAACTTGATATCATCCGGATCGGCACCTCAGGAGCCGTCCAGCCCGATATACCCTTAGACGCCGTTTTACTCAGTGAATATGCCATTGGATTTGATAACCTCCTGCATTTTTATGAAAGCGAGCATATTCAACACCCGGAAATTCAGTTAGCCTTTATAGACCACACCAAATGGTCGGTTTTTAAATCCATTCCCTATGTGGTTCGCTGTAACGAGGACCTTGCCGATCTCTTGGATTCAAAAAATGTGATAAGAGGATTTACCGCCACCCATGTTGGTTTTTATGGACCACAGGGCCGGAAATTACGGCTTCGGCCGGAAGACGATGATCTGGTTAATAAATTAGCGTCTTTTGATTATGACGGCATGCAAATTACCAACCTTGAAATGGAAACCTCTGGTATCTACGGGCTAGCCACCTTGTTGGGTCACAGAGCCGTCTCAATGAACTGTATTCTGGCCAACAGGAGCACCGGTGAGTTTTCCCTTCATCCGGAAAAGGCCATGGACCGGATGATAAAGTATGTCCTGGAAGAAATAACCAAAAAATAATATATCGATATCCCCGGTTACCCCGTCTTCCATCTTCTTATGATTATCTTTGCCTCCCAATGGATGATAAACACATGAACCTCAAGCACCGGGATATTAATTGGTTGTATTTTAATGAGAGGGTATTGTTGGAAGCCAAAGATCCTGAGGTTCCCTTATTGGAGCGTTTAAAATTCCTTGCCATCTTTTCCTCTAATCTGGACGAGTATTTTAAAGTTCGGGTTTCTCAGCTCCGGCAGTTAAAACAGGTGGATAAAACCTTAAGAAAAAAGCTTATTCTTAAGGCAAATAAGAAACTTCGGTTCATTCTCGAGGAAATCAATCGGCAACAGCAGCGGTTCGGTGAAATAATGAGGGATATCCTGAGGCAATTACAGGCCTATGGCATTTTCTTTGAGACCGCCGACTCTGTGACCCCCGGCCAAAAAAAATATATTACCCAATTTTTTGAGAATGGTATTCAACAGGATTGTGAGATCACGGGAAAGTGGGAAAAAGTCTTTCTGGAGGACGGGCAACTTTATTTTGTGGTGCAGCACGAAAAAGAGGACTGGAGCTTTGTAGCCATCCCAAGTGCCATTCACGGGCGATTCCATGAAATTCCGGGGGAACAAAACCATTTTATTTTTCTGGACGATATCTTAAGAATAAACCTGGGACTGCTGTTTAAAAAGAAAAAAGTTAGCGGGAGTTATGCGATAAAATTATCACGGGACGCGGAATTGTATCTGGAAGACGACTACAGCGATGCAGCACTGGTGGAAAAAATATACCAATCCCTGGACAAGCGGGAAACCGGGCAGCCAACCCGACTATTATTTGACAGTGCAATGCCAGGGGTTTTGCAAAAAGCAGTACGCCAGAAATTGGGCATTGGTACAGTAGATATGTTTCCTGGCGGGAGGTACCACAACTTATCCGATTTTTTCAGTTTTTCAAATCCCACAGGTGATCTGAGTCTTACCTATGGGAAAAAAAAGCCGCTTCCCCATCCTACGCTATCGCATTCAGGCGATATGTTCGGTGCGATTTCGAAAAAAGATCAGATAATTCATTTTCCCTACCAGCGTTTTACCGTCGTTGAAAATTTTATAGAAACGGCGGCCACAGATCCGGATGTTAGCTCCATAAAGATCACCTTATACCGGATTGCAGAATCCTCAAAACTCACTGATGCGCTGGTCACAGCACTGAAAAATGAGAAGAAAGTAACCATTTTCGTAGAGGCGAAAGCCCGTTTTGACGAGGAGAATAACATTTCGTGGGGCAAATCATTTCTGGATCACGGCGCTCAGGTGTTTTTTAGTGTTCCCAACATTAAAGTACACTCAAAGATTGCCCTGATAGAGCGACGCGAAAAGGGAGAAATACTACGTTATGCCTATATAGGTACCGGCAACTTTAATGCGGAAACGTCAGAAATTTATTGTGACCACGGCCTTTTTACAAGGGACAAAGGAATCACTGAGGATGTGAATCAGGTTTTTGAAGTACTCGAAAAAAAACTGATTATCCCCAAGCTCAAATACATTTTGGCCTCTCCGTTTAACACGCGAAACACTTTCCTGGAACTCATTGAAAACGAAATAAAAAATGCCAAGATGGGTCAATCCGCTTCAATTATGGCAAAGATGAACAGCCTTGAAGACGAAAGGATGATCCAGGCGCTCTACAGGGCAAGCGAATCCGGTGTTCACGTGAAACTGTTAGTTCGCGGATTCTGCTGCCTTATCCCAAAAGGGAAAGAAAATTCTTCTTCCGGGATGATCCCCATTCAGGTAACAAGTATTATCGACAGGTACCTTGAACACGGCAGGATCTATTTATTTGGGAATGGCGGCAAGGAAAAAATGTTTATCGGGTCGGCAGATTGGATGACCAGAAATTTAGACCGGCGGATAGAGGTTCTTATCCCCATTCTGGATGCCGATATCTTTCAGGAACTACGAATCATTTTGGACATCCAATTTAATGACAATGTAAAGGCCAGAATAATTGATGCGGATGATGAAAATAAGAGGATACAGAGGAATGAATCCGACGATCAGCTCCGCTCGCAAGATGAGATATATGAGTATTTAAAGAATAAGTTAGACTGATGAAAACAATATCTATAGCGGGTGTTCCCGAGCATTTTAATCTTCCCTGGCACCTGGCAATCGAGGACGGGGCTTTTCGGGAAAGGGGTATTGACCTTAAATGGAGGGATATTCCCGAGGGTACAGGAAAAATGTGTCAGCTATTGGAAAGGGGTGAAACGGACCTTGCCATAATCCTTACGGAGGGTATTGTAAAAAGCATCGTAGAAGGGAATCCGTCTAAAATTGTTCAGGAATACATTGCCTCGCCGCTGCAATGGGCAATTCATGTCGGCACCGGGAGCAAATTCATGGCGCTGGTGGATTTGAAAAATACCAGGGCCGCGATAAGCAGATATGGGAGTGGAAGCCATCTGATGACCTATCTCAATGCCCAGAACCAGGGATGGGATACCCGGGATCTTCAGTTTGAGGTAGTCAACAACCTGGAAGGTGCCATTTCAGCTTTAACCAATGGAAGGGCTGATTATTTTATGTGGGAGCATTTTACCACCAAACCCCTTGTTGATAACGGAACCTTCAGAAGATTGGGCAACTGCCCTACCCCATGGCCCTGCTTTGTGATTGCCGCTACGGATAAATTACTGGCCCCAAATGGCAGTCTGCCAAATCATATCCTGGAAGTAATTAATAGCTATACCAGCGAATTCAAGCAGATTCCGAGTATAGACCGTACCCTGGCGAACCGCTACGAACAACAGCTACCTGATATCCGGGAATGGCTTTCGATGACCTGCTGGAGTCAATCGGAATTTAATATACAAACCCTTGAAATTGTTCAAAATACATTGCTTGACTTAAAGCTAATTCAAGATAAAATCCCTGCCTCGAAAATTGTCTATAGCTAGATTATTTTTATTCTAAGTAATTCCCCTATGGCTTGCCTCGGGATAGTCGCCCGCCAGAGGCGGGTAAACTTTCAAGAAATTTTTTATTGCATATTCGGGATCAAAACTTAAATTTTACACTTTTTATAAATACGTGCACAATACTGAAACAAAGACCTTAATCTTTAAATTTGGTCCGCGAAGAGAACGTCTTCATTGAAAGTGCATTTGTATAAAGAAGGCCAAACCGCCTGTATGCGTTATATTGCTTTTACCAAACGACAGGAGTTTTCCCCATTTCATTCAGAAGGGTATTGGCTATACTAAAGTGCCTGTTGCCAAACCACATGCCGCGATTAGCGCTTAAGGGGGATGGATGCCCTGAAGTGAGGATATGATGCTTTCCCTTCTCTATTAAGGCTATCTTTTTTTTAGCAAATCCCCCCCAAAGCAGAAAGACCACTCCTTTCTTTTGCTGCGACACTTTCCTGATCACTGCATCTGTAAAAACTTCCCACCCTTTGTTTTGATGGCTGCCTGCCTGGTGTGCCCTTACCGTTAATGTGGCGTTTAGCAAGAGTACTCCCTGGTCTGCCCAGTGCTCCAGGTTCCCGTTTTTAGGATAGGGTTTTCCAAGATCGGTTTCAATTTCCCTGAAAATATTGATAAGGGAAGGCGGGTGAGGTATCCCGTCCTTTACTGAAAAACACAACCCGTTCGCCTGATTGGGCCCGTGATAAGGATCTTGTCCAATAATAACCACTTTGGTTTTATCAAAAGGAGAATGGTCAAAAGCGGCAAAAATGTCTTTGCCCCTGGGATAACAAGTGTACTTTGCGTATTCTGCCTTTACAAAATTGATCAATGCGGCAAAATAGGGCTGTTCAAATTCCTTGTAAAGCAGTTGTTTCCAACTTTGGTGGATAGCGACATTCATTACCGATTCTCAATAATTAGGTCGCTAAAAATAAGCGTTTAGGTTTCCATTAGCAACAGGAAACGAATTATTTTAAACTTGCAAAATCACTACTTTGAGAAATCGTTAAAAGCCAGTTGTTCCCTCACTCTCTCCTCAGTGGCCTGGCGGGCTTTAAGACTCTCAAGGTATTGCGCCGAAGGTTTACCGTTATGATTTTCCAATGCCTTTTCGGCCCAATGTACGGCTTTTACCAAATCTCCGCTGAGCTCATGAGCTATTGCAAGGTTGTGGCAGGCTCGTGCTCTCATCTTAGGATTTGAATGGCTAACTTCCTGCTCCCAAAGCTCAGCGGCCGCAGTATAGTTTTCAATCTGTGCCAATTTTTCCGCCTCTTCAAAATTTTCGGTTCCGCTTACGTAATAATCTCTAAAAATCACCTGTTTTGAAGGCTGTAACCTTGAACCTTAAGCACTCCCGGTATGCATACTCCTGTTCAAAACCGAATCTTTCCTGTCTTTAACGGCCCTTAGTGCCCTGATAGGACTGATACCCTTTGCAGATGAGGTAATTTGGTTATTAAAAGTGAACTCATCAATGACCTCCTTGTTGTGGGGGTCATAGATCCTCCACCCATTTTCCATGAAGGTTTCCAGGGTAATTTCGTGCGCTTTTACTTCTATCCTTTCCCGCATAAGATCGCGCTGCTCCATTTTGGTCTTTTTGAGCGACACTTTTGTATCGGTGTCGTAGAAGGCCAGTGAGAAAATAGCATCCACCTCATATTTGTGGCACAAGGTTTCAATGGTACCCCATGAATTCTCGTCAGGTTCAGGGCGCATGCCTTTTACAACTTCTGGCACGTCCTGCAGAAGTAGAATTTCATCAAATCGTTTGTCTTTTGTGAGCTCATCAAACAAGCCGTTCAGGGCCGCATCTGTACCTTGCCTGGCTAATTCCTGATCTTCCGAGGACAAAATCTTACCCAGTCGGTCTTTGTACTCTTCCCTTTCGGACGGGATACTGCTATTTATTATTCCTGTTCTTTTTATATTTCGGGAGAGATCAACCTGCGCAGGTGCCATGCTGTTGATACTTAACTGATTGGTGGCACTGCAGGCTGAAAGAACACAAGCAGGCCAACAGACGCATATTTTAGACAACATTTTCCCATAATTACATTGTATTAAGACCATAAGGAGTGCTCTATTTTCTACTTATTAACAACTTTTCTACCCAAATTATTGTGCTGGGGTCCCAATGCTCCTCAGATCTTCCGGCCAATACCGGCCAGATTCACAATTAAACTGATGGGGTAATGCTCCCCGGCACCAGCAGGTTTTTCATATCATTGCTAATACATACCTTTGCTTCGGCATGCGTAAAATTTCCAAGAAGACACTCGGGGATCTCGAATTCCCAACGGTATTGCAACAACTTGCAAATCGCTGTACCACTGTATTGGGAAAAGAGAAAGCCGAGGCCATCGTTCCATTTTCAGACTGGAAGGAACTCCAAACCATTCTTGGGCAGACTTCTGAATACCTGTCTTCTTTCACAAATGACAATCGTATTCCAAATCACGGTTTTGAAGGAATTGACAAGGAACTGAAACTGTTGAAGATCGAAAATACGACCCTTGAAGTAAGCGGTTTCAGGAAGATAGGGAACATCTTTGTTGCGGTTGATACCCATAAAAAATTCTTTAAAAAATTCAGGGAATACTACCCCCTTATCTTTGAGGCGACTGACGAAATTGAAGCCAATAGTCAAATCCCGGAACAAATAAATAGTGTAATTGATCGCTTTGGGGAAATAAAGGATAGTGCTTCCGAAGAATTAAAAAGGATAAGGCAGGAGATGAATCACCTGAAAGGGAAGATCAATCAGAGTTTCGGAGCTGCGCTGAATATGTATAAAGCGTCCGAATTCCTGGATGATATCAGGGAATCGGTTGTGGAGAACAGGAGGGTACTGGCGGTTAAAGCCATGTATCGAAAAAAAGTCAAAGGCACGGTAATGGGTTCCAGCAAGACGGGCAGCATAGTGTATATAGAACCCGAGGCGTCCTTAAGGTACAGCAGGGAACTCAATAATCTAGAGTATGACGAAAAGGAGGAAATACAGCGCATTCTTAAAGAACTTACCTCCGGGATACGCCCGTTTGCATCCCTGCTGGCCGATTACCAGGAATTTTTGGCACGTATGGATCTAACTTCCGCCAAAGCGGCCTATGCATCTGAAATGAATGCACTGCTTCCCGAGATCAATGAAAGGCAAAGGCTCTACCTCAGGGAAGCTTATCATCCGCTGCTTTACCTTACCAATTTGCGCCAAAAGGAAAAAACCTGGCCCCAGTCCATTGAACTGCAACCCGAAAACAGGATAATAGTAATATCAGGACCCAATGCGGGCGGGAAAAGCATAACCCTAAAAACCATAGGATTACTTCAAGTAATGCTTCAATCCGGACTTCTAATTCCCGTTCACGAAAGGAGTTCCATTTGTTTTTTTGAAACGGTTTTAACCGACATTGGAGATAATCAGTCCGTAGAAAACCACTTAAGCACTTATAGTTATCGACTTAAAAACATGAAAGGCTTTTTAGAAAAGTGTGATGAGGATACCTTGTTCCTTATAGATGAATTCGGCACGGGAAGCGATCCGGAGCTCGGCGGTGCGCTCGCTGAAGCGTTTCTTGAAGTTTTCCATGAAAGAGGTGGGTATGGGGTGATCACTACGCATTATGCAAACCTGAAAGCCCTGGCAGATGAATTGCCTCATGCCACCAACGCCAACATGCTGTTCAACTCTCAAACGCTGCAGCCCATTTTTCAATTGGAATTAGGGCAGCCGGGGAGTTCTTTTACTTTTGAGGTAGCACAAAAGAATGGTATCCCCTACTCCCTGATCAATAAGGCAAAAAAGAAGGTGGCGCACGGCAAAATACGTTTTGATGCCACCATAGCCAAACTGCAAAAAGAACGGGTTAAAATGGCTAAAACAGGTTCCAGACTTGAAGTTGAGGAGTCGAAGGCCCGCGAAGAAACAGAGAGACTGGAGAAACTGAACGCCAAAATAAAATCAAAACTTGAGAATTATCAGGAACTGTATGACCATGACCAGTGCATGGTCCACCTGGGCAATAAGGTGAATACCGCTGCCGAAAAGTATTTTCTGGATAAGAAGAAACGACCCCTTGTGTCCGAATTATTTCGAATTGTAGAAACAGAGAATAGCAAGAGGAAGAAACGATCGGCTGCGCAGACTAAGGCAGAAAAGGAAAAGAAGGCACTGGTGGCTCAGGAAGTAGTGCAGGAAGTAAAAGTGATCCGGGAAAAGAAAAAGGCCGCCAAAAAGAAGGAGTCGATCCGGGTGAAGGATACCCCCAGACCGGTATTTAAAATAGGAGACCGCGTCCGATTAGCCGATGGCAGGGCCGTGGGAAGCATAGACATCCTGGAAAAGAACAAGGCTATTGTCAACTACGGGCAGTTTACAACCAACGTGGGTATAGAACAGTTGGAGCTGGTAGAGCGCGCAAAAAAGTAGGCAGCTGGCATAGGACAGCCGGATTTTTTGAGTTTATGTAATGTTAGAAAACAATAACAAAATCATCCTTTTTGATGGCGTATGCAATCTTTGCAACCGTGCGGTTCAATTTATAATAAAACATGATAAAAAGGATGTTTTCAGATATGCCCCACTCCAAAGCGGCATAGGAGAGCAGTTGGTTAAAGAACGAAAAATAGATACTTCAGCAGTAGATTCCATCATTCTTATTGAACCTAATATTGCCTATTATACCAAATCCTCAGCTGCCCTGGAAATCGGGAAATCTTTTGGCGGAGGATACAAATTGCTGGCTATTTTTGAATGGATCCCCAGGGTTATCAGGGATAAGATATATGATATTGTGGCCAGGAAACGGTACAAATGGTTTGGCCGGCAGGAGAGATGCATGGTACCCACGCCAGAATTGAAGGCTAAATTTTTAAGCAATTAAGCGTTTTTGTTCTATAAGATCCCATCAGATGATACATCTCATGCCCAAAGAACCTAGGTTGTCGTATGAAGCCAACTGACAAAAAGGATTTATACCCATTCTTAAAGTTGTCCTCTGATTTCCCCGGAAGGAAAGTCCGTAGAATGCACATTCACATAGACATTCCCGGATCTGATCGCTTCCAGCAACCCTTCAAAATTTCCGGCCAAACTACCAATAAGATTGGCCTGGGTGATTACTCCTTCGGCCAACACCCCATTTTGAGGACCGGAGGGCTGGTTCGGATCTGAATAAAGAAAAGCAACTACTCCCCCGTTAGACCCTGCAGGTGCCACATGGAAATGAGCTGCGGTTACATTATCTAAGTTTGCCGCGGTGATCTTGTAAGCTAGGGATGTTTCGTCCTTGCTTATTTTAACACTAACATGTCCGGCCGCATTGGTATTAACAACGGGTACTTCATTATTACCCTTCAGTGAAGTGGTAAAATTAAGTTTACCGCTATTTGCGGACTTTGCAGTTAAACTATGGAGCTGATCGGGAGTCTCAAGAACAGGTTCTTCTGAACAAGCCATACCAACAATACAGAGGATGGCAGACAGGAGTATGCTTCTGTTAAGCGTAACATTTTTTTTCATAGCTTTTTTTTAATATTTAACTTCAAGATTGTCTCCGAAAGTTGGTTCTCATGTAAATATGCACCAACGTAAAAAGACACATTAAGATACAAAAATTCTCCTTACCTAGCTTGATCTGATAAAAATTTTATCCATATCTATGAGTGGCCTCTTAAGTAAGCGCAGCAGGCACTCCAACAGGCGTAAGTCCAGAAGATAACAGATTTGCCCTGGCAAGGCAATGGGGAAGGTGATTTTGGCTTTTTTGGGCCTTGGTCTGATGTGCTAGGCCTGTTGGAGATTCATTCAAAGCATTCAGGATCCCGCAGGTATCGGGTCTGATGGCAAGGGACTGGCAAAACAAATCAGCTTTTTCATAAGTGGCCTATTTTATCTTGGCTTAGGATTTTTTTCAATTGTTGATATCTTTTGGGAGCCCCTAAGTCCGGAGGCAGCAGCTCTTTTTTATCCAGGGAAAGCGCTAAGTATATTTTGTTGACGGGGGGCATCTGCCTGGCAATTAACCGGAGAGATGAAAGGTACGGCCGATGCCTTCGCATTTCTGCAAGATACAGCTTCTGGGCTCTGGCTCCTGGGGATTGTAGCTCTGGGGCTGATTTGTTATGGGGTTTATAGGTTTGCCAAGGCCAGGTACAGATCCTTTACCGCATAGGGAAATTCCTATAACGTAGCCAATCGGCTGTTAAATAAATAGTTGTGATACAGATTATTATACTGAACTTTCTTTTCTATTGATTTAATTACTTCCGTGGAAAAATCAACTTCGTACATTTGTCCCATTACGTTCAGCCCTCCAGGGCTAAAAACATTAATTTCCATTAACTTGTCTCCCACAATGTCTATTCCCACTAAAAACATACCGTCCTGCACCAGTTTGGGGCGTACAATTTCGGCAAGCTCCAGGATCTGATCGGTCATTTTTGCCTTTTTGGGCATTCCTCCTACATGTATATTACTTCTAATATCCCCGGTTGCGTTCACCCTTTGCATAATGGCATATTGATTTTCGGATTGAAGGGGCTCCCCATTCATCAGAAAAAGCCTGGTATCCCCATTTTTCGCCTCAGCGAGGTATTCCTGCGCAATCACATAACCGTCCCGGTTGATGGCATCAATGGTCTGGGTAAGGTTGTGTTCGTTTTCCTTATTCATCATAAAAACATTTGTCCCGCCCGAACCCTGTAAAGGCTTCAGGATCATTTTTTGTTTTTGTTGCTTGAAAAAATCTTTTATTTCCTTGTGATCGCGTGTAATGATGGTTTTGGGCCGCAGGATTTCAGGAAAATGTTGAAAATACATCTTGTTCACCGCGCTGGCTAGACTGCTGGGATGATTAAGGACAAGCACCCTGTCCCTCATCGCGATCTCCCCAAATATAAAAGCGGCGTTTTGGGCCCAATTCCTTTCATTTATTTCATCCGAAGGGTCATTTCTTAGGAATAAGACATCTAGTTCTTCCGAGGTGATTCTCTTGTATTTCTCTTTTTCAACTGCTTTAAAAAAGGTCTGCTGGTTGTTAAAATTCTTGCCGGATACCGTTTTACAGCGCGCAGATAAGTGTCCGTCAGAAGCGTATGCGAGCTCCCCCACGCCTATAAAATACACCTCGTGCTCTCTTTTGTACGCCGCATAGCCTAATGCTGGTGTGGTGAAATTGGCTTTTTCCGTTTCGTGATCGTTAATAATAAATGCTATCTTCATACTGGTATTTTTTAATCCTTAAGCAGGTAGAAGTAAAAATTTAGCTTTCGCTATACTTTCGAGACCAGTAAGGTAAACATCAGTAAGTGTCCTTTACACCTTATTTTTAACTTTTTTGGAAACCGCGTCCAAACTCACCAAACTGCTTACCTCTATCCCCTCTCTTAATTGATCTAAACGTTGTTTTACATCCTCCCGATTTAGAAATCTGGGCAGTATAGGTTTTTTAAGAACATTTCTGTGCAGCAATTCCTCGATCAGGGCCACATGGTTGATATTAAATTTGCCGGAGTATAAAGTTTCGAGCGTCCCCCCTTCTTTTAAATAATCCATAAGCTGCATTAATCCCGTTAAATAGACCGCATCCTTTGTGAGACCGCCACCCCTGTAAATTCGCATGGTTACGTCGTAGGCGGTACGGGGGTTAAAATTGTAGGTATCTGTTAACATGTCAAAGGTCTGTAGAAAATCGGCTCCCATTACCATAGATTCTGCGGCCAAAACCCTGCCTGCGAGTATACGCATCCGGTTTACCGTTAGCCCCCCGACCAGAAATTCCGCCAGAACGGCCAATCCCTCCTGCAGGGCATCATAACCGGCAAAACCCGCATACATTTGTTTTAGGGGTTGGTTTTTACCGTTGCAATAGGTCAGGATATGCGTGGCAATCTCATGTTGGATGAGCGCATCGGTTCTCTCCTTATTCATGGAAAGCTGATCACTGATCAGTAATTTGGTTTTCGAGACCATGATCCCCGCCACATCTTTTCTGATTTCCAATGAAAGTTTTAGTTCGGGAAATTGACGTTGATAGTAATCAATCTCCTCCCATGCCTTTTCGGCAAACTCGTGGCAATTAAATTTATTTACGGGTTCAATGACCTCAGGTGTGGGGAATGCTTCTAGAATTTCTCTGGCCCCGGTAATAACATTTTCCCCAATTCTTCCATATAAGCTTTCCCCGATAAATCTGAAGTTATCCGTTCCCCGCTCCTCCAACATGGTAAGCTGTTTTTCTATTTCAAGACGCTTATCCCTCAAGATAAAGGCTAAGGTAGGGTCTTCCACCCGATCTATAGGAATGTCGTATAACTTCCTTTTCTGGAGCTCGGGATCCAGTGAAATCAGCCTATAATTAAAAGAAGGTTCCTTGGAAAAATTGCTTTTCTGAAACTTTTTCCATTCAGAAGTACTGTTAACCGGGGTTGTACGAAGCAAAAAGGACATTCCTTCGCTAAGGATCGCCAGTTGTCTGTCTGACGTTTTTGTCACCTGATCCAAAATAGTCTTACCGAGCATGAGGTAATGGTGAAAGGGATTGGAAGTTTGCACTCTTATAAATTCATATGCTGCCCGTTTTATGATTTCAGAAAATCTGGTATAAAATTTTCGGTAAAAAAGCGAATAAACTTCCTCTTCCTCCTGCCTCTCATACAGCGTAGGAACTCCAATACCTATGAGCAACCCACCCGATTCCTTTGATTCGTCAATTTCCATCAACGCTTCCAAATGTTGAGGATGCCGGTCATATGAATTGATGATCTGAGTGCTCACCTCAGGGTAAATTTCACGCAATTCCCCAAACCCCTTGTCCAAAGCGGCTATAGTCGCCGGAGCCTTGTTTTCCGGACAATAGATTTCAAATTCTGCTTCGTGATCCATTCGGATGGGCCATAATTCGAGTATAAGAAAGGCATTGAGCTTCTTTGAAATTGTTACGGAGATCGCTTCCAGGAGATCGGAAATAGCAACGGATTCATCTACTATGATATAGGAAGCCTGGGTCCTTAGTAATCCGGAGAAATAGCCATCAGGCTCCTTATACCGGTAGATGCAGATATAAGGCAATAACTTTTCAAAATGCAAGATGCCATTTTTTGGCAACTCTTCATGAACCGGTTTTTCAGCGGCCAGCTTTTTACAAACCCTTAGGACAATTTTCTGCTCAATCATGAATTCTGCTCCCTAAATTCTTTCACCTGCAAAGGTATCACTTCCTGCAAGTATGCCTCAACGGATCTCACCACTTCCGGATAAATGATCCCTGATAGTTCATCGCAATATACTTTGGCTATTTCCGTGGCAAGGACCAGGGTATTTCTAAAATTTTGTGTGATGTACTTAAGAAAATAGCCATTTCCCTGAAAAGTATCGTTAATTTTTGATGTAGAGGGAATACCTCCGGGCAAGTTGATCTGGCCTAATTTTCTACTCCAATCTTCGGCAATGGTTGCAAATCGCTCCGTATCAATATTGGCTGTGCCCAAATTCCAGGTAGGAACATCCCTGTCCCATCGTTGCCAGTTGTAGCTGTGCATATCAAAAACCAGGGCCTTTCCATATTTTTTCTCCAGCTGCGCTACCAGGGCATGAAGCACTTTGTAAAAGGACTCGTGTTTTCGCAAACTAAGCGCTCGTTCCTTTTGAGATAAGGGCTTCTTCCACAATTGTTTGCCCCAGGCATCCTTGTAGATCGCATTTTCCGGATCTCTATTAAGATCGTATTCAAATCTGCTATCCCGCCCGGAGATGACAATTGGATGTGCCTGCACCATTTCCAGGGTAGCGGGATCTTCTTCATACCACCTTTCAAATTCGGTATGCAGGCAATTTTCCCATAGTGATTTTCTGAATTGATGTCCGTTGTGAACGGCGCCACAGATATATGGCACATATTCCGCTACCCGGATCGTAAAGGAATAATCCTCGGAAACCGCGTCAAAAGGTATCTCCGATTTTAAGTTGGAAATAATCTGTTCAAGAGAGAGTTTATGCATTTTTCACTTCATTCCTAAGCCTTGAACGCCTGTCAAAAGCTTGTAATTTGTCCAGGACCTTGCTTTCAATAAAATCGATCACCTTCGCCTGGATTTTTGTCTTATAGACCTTATTTATATAGGTTACGCCGCCGGGTGACATCACATTCACCTCTACCAGTTTCCCGCCTATCACATCGATCCCAACAAAATGAAGCCCATCTTTTACCAATTTGGGACCTATTTGCTTGCAGAGCGCCTTTTCTTGTTTGGTTAAGGTGTGTTTCGCAACGGAACCGCCGGCAGAAACATTGGAACGGTGATCATCCGTTCCCGGGATACGCTTCATGGCTCCTATGGGTTCACCGTTTAACAAAAGTATCCGTATATCGCCCTTATCGGCACCTTCAATATATTCCTGAAGTATGACATAGTTAGACGTTCCGTCCGAATTGGTTACGTAAAAATCCAGTAAGGATTTTATATTGCTCATGGCCGCCCTCTCTATCAGAATAACCCCCGAGCCGCCATAGCCGTTCAATGGTTTTAAGATCATTTTTTCCGCCCTCGATTCTTTTATTTGCCGTACCAGGTAATCCTTGTTCTTAGAAACATGGGTAACCGGGATAATATTATTATGGCTATCGCCAAATGCAGCGGTGTAGAGTTTATTATTGGCTTCACGAAGTCCCTGGAGCGAGTTCATAATGAACACATCGTCCTTTACGGAATCCAGAAAGTTCAACATTATGGGATCCAGCGGGGGGTTGGCCCGCATAAATATCACGTCAAAACCGGCCAGCGGTAGCATTTCTTCCCGGATGCTAGCCTGTTTATAAAAGGATCTGGGGCTTCCCGGGACTTTTTCCATCCGATTGATAACCGTGCAAAACGCATTGGTAACACTATTTCTGATCGTGAGATTGGCCGGTGTACAAAGCGCCACCCCGTGATTGCGTCTTACGCACTCATGGATGAATACAAGGCTCGTATCGGTATCCGGCTTAATCTCCTCCCAGGGATACATTAAAAAACAAATGTTCATTTTTCAAAGGTTTCTGATTCAAAGTTCGGAGTAATGCGGCATACTTTTTGAATCATTACCCCAAACCTATTAACTCATTTCACTTCCTCATAGTTGTCATCCCAATTCCTGACCTTGGGCTTACCCAATTTACCCACGGATTTAGCAACCATCATTGCAACCATGGCATCGCCTGTAACATTCACTACTGTCCTACACATATCCAAGGGCCTGTCTACGGCGAATATCAACGCAAGGCCAATAGCCAGTTTGTCCGGAGGAAAACCTATGGCTTCCAATACGATGACCAACATTACCATTCCTGCCCCCGGCACCGCAGCAGAACCTATAGACGCGAGCAGGGCAGTCAATACTATGGTCAGCTGCGCTGAAAACGAAAGATCAAACCCCAGTGCCTGTGATATAAAAACCGCGGCCACCCCCTGATACAGGCTCGTGCCATCCATATTAATGGTTGCCCCTACCGGCAACACAAAGCTCGAAACTTCTTTATCGACCCCGATGTGTTCTTCTACCCGTTCCATAGTAACCGGTAAGGTGGCTGCGCTGGAACTGGTAGAAAATGCCAGCAATTGTGCAGGGCTGATTTTATTCAGGAACGTAAGCGGATTGTACCTGGTAAAAGTAGCGACTACGATGCTGTAAAATACAATCATTAAAGCCAGCCCAAGAACCACCACCCCTGCGTACTTCAGGAGCGCCAAAAGCAGATCCGGATCGCTGGAAGATGCTACAACACCCGCCAATAGTGCAAATACGGCGTAAGGTGCGGTAAGCATAATAAGGTCCACCATCTTTAAGACGATCTCATTTAAGGAATCGAAGAAATTTTTAATCGGTTCCGCTTTCTGTTCGCCTATCAAAAGCATGGATATTCCAAGAAATATGGCAAAGAAGATCACCTGCAGCATCAGGCTGTTATTACTCATTGCATAAAATGCGTTGTCAGGGATCATATCCTCAAGAAATTGGAGCGGCCCACTCTCTCTTTGTTTAAAGGCTTCTTCCAGTTTTGAAGTTACCCCGCTATCGTTGGAATAGGTGTCCGTAAGTTTTGTAATGGTATCCTGGGAAATGCCTTCCCCCGGCTGAATTACATTTACCAAAAGCAGACCAATAGTAATGGCGATCACCGTGGTTGTGACGTAAATTATGATGGTTCTTACGCCAATATTCCTAAACTGGGAAATGTCTTTTAAATCCGAAATACCCTTTATCAGGGAAGCCAAGATGAGCGGAATGGCAATGAGTTTTAAGAGTTTTACAAAAATGGTCCCAAAAGGATTGATCCAATCCTCAACAAAACCCCTTCCCCAATCAATATAGGTCATGCCAAATCCAAAAAGGATACCCATTAACATGCCGATCAGGATTTGCCAATGCAATTCCAATTTTCTCATAAAAGCTAGTTTGATTTAGATCGGTAAGATACTATTTTGAAGGGAAAACCCCTAAAAAGGGCATTTATAATTTGACTACCCTGTTGAGCAGGGTAAAGTCGGCCAGAACCAAAGCCGCCATGGCCTCCACTATTGGAACTGCCCTTGGAACTACGCAGGGATCATGCCTTCCTTTTCCTTGTGTTTTTACCATATTCCCCTCCTTGTCCACCGTTTCATAGGCTTGTATTATGGTGGCAACCGGTTTAAAGGCTACATTGAAATAAATGTCCATCCCATTACTGATCCCTCCCTGAATGCCCCCGCTGTAATTGGTCTTTGTGGAACCATCGGGGTTAAACTGATCATTATGGGCACTTCCTTTCATAGCCACTCCCGCGAAACCACTACCGTATTCAAAACCCTTTACAGCGTTGATGGATAGCATGGCTTTACCTAATTCCGCATGTAATTTGTCGAAAACCGGTTCCCCAAGCCCCACTGCGGCATTTTGAATGACACAGGTGACGACCCCGCCAATGGTATCCCCCTCTTTACGGACTTCTTTTATATATTCTTCCATTTTACCCGCTGTGACAGGGTCAGGGCAGCGAACGGGATTAGCCTCCGTGAGGTTGAGATCTAATTCGGAATACGCTTTCTTCAATTTCATGGTACCCACCTGGGACACAAAGGCTTGTATACTTACTCCTTTTAAAAATTGCTTCGCAATGGCCCCTGCGACCACCCTGCTGGCCGTCTCCCTGGCAGAACTGCGGCCCCCTCCCCTGTAATCCCGGATACCGTATTTTTGATCATATACATAGTCCGCATGGGAGGGTCGATATGAATCTTTGATATGGGAATAATCTTTCGATTTTTGATTGGTATTATGTATGGCGAATCCTATCGGGGTACCCGTGGTCCGCCCCTCGAACATTCCGGAATAAAAGGAAACAGTGTCCGGTTCTTTTCGCTGTGTTACTATAGCGGATTGCCCGGGTTTTCGCCTGTCCAAATCGGCTTGAATGGCATCCAGATCCAGTTGTATTCCTGCCGGACAACCATCGAGAACACCCCCGATCGCCACCCCGTGGGATTCCCCAAAGGTCGTTAATTTGAAGAGTGTTCCGAAAGTATTTCCCGCCATAGTAGAGTTTATTGATTATCAGGTTATCAGTGTGGGTTCATTTCAGCACAATACAGCTATCGCCATTTGTCAGGTTCACAAAATTTGAAAATAGCAAGGCGTAACTTCATAATGAATATCCCGAAAACTTGTCCTCCAAAGGTAAATTTTAAATAAGTGGAAACCAAAGTCACGGAACGGTTAATATTTTCCTAACAAAGGAACGAAGAATTTAATTCTAACTTAACAAAGTCGTAGCCGATTCTTAGCATTGAAAACATCTTTAATTATACCAATATGTATAATTTTGCTTTTAAAACACCCATCTCTCCTATTGAGAAAAAGAAAATTAGAAGTAGCTGTGATATCAGATGTTCATTTGGGCACTTATGGCTGCCATGCGGATGAACTTATCTCTTACCTCAACAGTATAAAGCCCGCAAAGCTTATACTGAATGGTGATATTATTGATATGTGGCAATTTAGCAAGCATTACTTTCCGCCAGCCCATTTAAATGTTCTAAAGAAGATTATCGGCATGGCCTCCAATGGCACTGAAGTACATTACATCACGGGAAATCATGACGAAGTACTTCGAAAATTCAGTGATACTGCAATGGGCAATATCAACATTGTGAACAAATTGGTATTGGACCTGGACGGTAAGAAGTCCTGGTTCTTTCACGGCGATGTCTTCGATCATTCCATTCGGAATGCCAAATGGCTGGCAAAACTGGGGGGGTATGGGTACACTATTCTAATACTGCTCAATAGCTCTGTAAACTGGGTATTAACCAGGGCAGGTCGGGAGAAGTATTCCATTTCCAGGCGTATTAAGAACGGCGTAAAAAGCGCGGCAAAATATATCGGTAATTTTGAAAAGACGGCTGCCGACCTGGCAATAGACAAAGGATACGATTATGTGATTTGTGGTCATATTCATCAGCCAAAAAAAGAGATCCGCGAAAATAAGAACGGAAAATGCACTTATTTAAACTCCGGGGATTGGGTGGAAAACCTGACAGCTCTGGAATACTCCCTTAAAAGATGGAAAATATATCATTACAACGAGGATAAGTTATCTGCGTTTTATGCAGATGAGGATCTCAAGGAGATGGATATGAATGAATTGATCGACTCTATTATTAACCTTCAGAAAAAAGATAAAAAGGAAAAAGACGGCGAATCAATTGGGGAGTAGTGCGTTTTTCAAAACGGTAACCGGGTGTTGCGCTATTCTTTTGGTCCCATCAAAGATCTGGTGCCTGCAACTGGTGCCATTGGCGGCAATAATGGTGTCCTCATCGGTTTTCCGGATTGCCGGAAAAAGCTTTAATTCCCCTATTTGCATACTTACTTTATAATGCTCTTTTTCGTAACCGAAAGAACCTGCCATACCACAACAACCGGAAGGTATGATTGATACCTTGTAGTTATCGGGAAGATTAAGGACATCAAAGGTTACTTTCTGATTGGACAGTGCCTTCTGATGGCAGTGATTGTGAATTTTAACCGTTCTGGCCGCAGTGGTAAAGTTTTCGGGGCCAATTACGCCTTTTGCGATCTCATTAGCCAGGAACTCTTCAATCAGAAAACAATGGTCTGCTATAACCCCGATCGTGTCGGTATCTATACCGAACCGTTTGTATTCATCCCTGAAAGTCAGGATCGCGGAAGGTTCCAGGCCAATAACAGGAAGCCCACTTTCCGCGTATTTCCATAAGGTATCCACATTCCTTAGCGCTATTTTTTTCGCCTGTTTTAAAAATCCTTTCGAAATATAGGTCCGGCCGCTTTCCGCATAGAATAACTGCACATCATACCCCAGTTTACAAAGCAGCAGAATGGCATCCTTACCAAGTTCTATATCCAGATAATTTGTGAACTCATCAATATATAAAACGACTTTAGTTTTATTGGTAACCGATTTATCCTTAGTTTGTTGTAAATAACTATTGAAATTAAAGCTCGATACTTTAGGGAGATTTCTTTCCAATGCCACCCCGGAAGATCGCTTTAGAAAACCGCCAAAAAAATTAGAAGAATAGATCGCATTTGTCAGCCCGGCCACTTTACTGCCCCATTTATTTAATGTGGTATTGTAAGCAAATAGTTTATTTCTGAGGGGATAGCCGTTAGCCTCCTGGTACTGATATTGAAATTCAGATTTTAGGGTAGCTATGTCCACAGTACTTGGGCATTCACTTGCACAGGCCTTGCAACTAAGGCATAGGTCAAAGACATCCTTTAGCTCTTTATGATCAAAGCGATTCCGTTTTTCGCTGTTTGTCAAATATTCCCGCAGTGCATTGGCCCTACCCCGGGTAGTATCTCTCTCCCTTCTTGTAGCGTGATAACTGGGGCACATGGCACCGGCCATTTGTTCCGTTTTTCTGCAATCCCCACTACCATTGCATTTTTCGGCTGCCTTTAATATTCCTTCACTGTCAGAGAAATCGAGCAGGGTACTTATTGAAGGCTCCGCCCGGTCAATTTCGTACCGCAGGGATTCATCCATAGGGTACGCATCTACAATCTTTCCCGGGTTGAAGATATTATTGGGATCAAAATAGGATTTGACCCTCTTCAATAGCTGATAATTTTCCTCCCCTATCATGAGGGGAATAAATTCGGCCCGCACAATACCATCACCGTGTTCCCCACTGAAGGATCCCTTATATTTCTTGGTGAGTTTGGCTACCTCCGTAGTTATTGCCCTGAACAAGGTTACATCCGCCGTCTTTTTAAGGTTGAGAATGGGTCTCAGATGCAATTCCCCGGCCCCGGCATGGGCGTAGTACACCGCATCCTGTCCGTAGCGGGCCATAATTTCCGTAAACTCCCCGATAAAGGCACTGAGGTCTTCAAGTGCCACCGCAGTGTCTTCGATACAGGCCACAGCCTTGCGATCGCCCACCATATTGCCCAGCAAACCCAATCCGGCAGCCCGTAATTCTATCGCTTTATTAATATCTATCCCTTCAAGCACGGGTTGTGCATAACTTAAACCGGAAATAGAAATGGCCTGCAACAATTCTTTTAATTGCGCTTGCAGCCCCTCTTTGGTATCGTCCTTAATTTCGAGCATAAGAAGCGCAGCCGGATCGCCCTGCACAAAAAACCGGTTCGCCATTTGCTGCCGGTTGTTCCTTGTGCAGTCCAGTATTACCTTATCCATCATCTCGCATAGATGTAGATTATGGCACATCACGAGAGCAACATCGCTTAGACAATCTTTTAGGCTTTTATAATGCGTCACCACCATTGCCGAATAAGAAGGAGGAAGTTCGTCTAGCTGCAATGTGACCTGTGTGGTGAACGCCAGGGTGCCTTCACTACCGCTCAACAGCTTGCACATGTTAAAATTTTTTCCCTTATGGCCAAAAACAGCAGTCTTCAGCAGTTCATCTACCGCATAGCCCGTATTTCTTCTGTGAATGCTTTCCTTTGGAAATTCCCTAATTATATTAGAAACCATATTCTTGTCAGACAGTTCGTTATATATACTTTTATAAATTTTTCCTTCAAGGGTTGGCAGGGCTGATTTTTCAAAAAATTCTTTTGTCGGAGTCTGTTTAAACTCCACAAAGGAACCATCGGACAGAACCGTTTTCAGGGCTACCACCTTGTCCCGTGTTACTCCGTACTGAATGGAGGTGGTTCCGCTGGAATTATTACCTACCATCCCTCCTATCATACATCGGTTGGCGGTAGATGTATTGGGACCAAAAAACAAACCGTGGGGAGCTAGAAACAGGTTGAGTTCGTCCCGCACTACCCCGGGTTGCACGGTTACCTGCTGCTTTTCTTTGTCGAAAGATATAATGGAAGTGAAGTGCCTTGAAACATCTACCACGATACCATCTCCCACACATTGTCCTGCAAGGGAGGTTCCAGCCGTTCTGGGAATCAGGCCTATGCTGTTTTTATTGGCAACTGCTATGAGTTTACTGATATCGCCCCCGGTGGCCGGAAATGCCACGGCGGCAGGAATTTTGCGATACACCGAAGCGTCCGTAGCGTAGAGCGATCTGGTGAGATCATCCCATTCTAAGTCACCTTCCAGGCTACGTTGTAGGTCTTTTAAAAGGTTTTTATTCAATTGACTACAATTTTTGGCGCTAAATTAAGTTTTTAATAACACTGAGCCATCAGGCTTAGATCTATTTTCGAACATTAAACAAAATATAAACATATGAAAATTCTAAAAGTAGCTACGATAATTGCCGTTTTTGCGTCATTTTCAATGAGCGCACAGGAGATTTCAGATCACGCCCTAGGCCTTCGTTTAGGGGATAGCGATGGTTTTGGGGCGGAGATATCCTATCAAAGGTCTATTGCCCGGTATAATCGAATTGAAATTGATCTGGGATGGCGCGATAGCCGAAATTATGATGCCTTTAAGCTTGCCGCTGTGTATCAATGGGTACGAAATATTGACGGAGATTTCAATTGGTATTACGGTTTTGGTGGAGGATTGGGAAGTGTAGATTTTGCGCCCAGGCCAGGAAATGGAAATAATGATCCCTTTACTCCGGACGGAGGACTATTCATTTTCGGGGCTGGGGATATAGGGATTGAGTACAATTTTGATATTCCATTGTTGTTGTCACTGGATTTCAGGCCTGAAATCGGCCTTCTTGGCTACGGTGATTTCAACGATAATTTTGATTTTGATATTGCCCTTGGCATACGTTATCAGTTTTAAACCTTAAACAACAGAAAGTAGGGCCCTTGGCATTTACAAAATGTTAAGGGCTTTTTTTATTTACCTATATATAATTACCTTTGCACATCTTAAATTGAAATACATGAAGAATTATATAAGTGCCCTTCTGGCGCTCCTGTTGCTTTCGGCATGTGGCAGCAAAGGATCTGACGGATTCAAAATCAACGGAGATCTACGGGGAGAAGTGGAAAACGGAACCCAGGTTTTTCTTAAAAAGACCGATGAACAGAACAAGCCGGTAGATGTTGACACGGCCACAGTGGAAAACGGTAAGTTTTCTTTTACGGGTATGGCTACTGCGCCCGAATTGCATTATATTTTTATTGATCAGGTCAGGGGTAATATTCCTGTAATTATTGAGGATGGCACCATTTCTGTCGCTGCCGCCAGAGATAGTATCGCATTTGCGGAAATTAATGGAACACATCAAAACGAGCTTTTTGCCGATTTTTTGGAATCTTCCAGATCACTCTCGGAACGGGCAATGTCTATGAATAAAGACATGCAGAAGGCAAGCAGTGTCCAGGATTCTGCATCCAGGGCTTCTACAATTGCTTCCCTGCAGGACGAGTATATAGAGTTACAGGAGGAGGCCAAGAAATTTGAACATGATTTTGCAAAGAAAAACCCTGATGCACTTATATCCGCACTTATTTTAGACAAGATCCTTAGTACCGGCGCTTTGCCGGAAGGCGAAGTTAAGGAAATGTACGAGGCATTGACACCGGAGATCAAGGAAACCGCGGTCGGTAAAAGGATTAAGGACAAATTAGAAAAATCCGGTGCGGTTTCAATAGGATCAAAGGCGCCCAACTTCTCCGCTCCTACTCCATCGGGGGAGGAACTGGCGCTTCATGATGTATTGGGTAAAGCGACGATCCTCGACTTCTGGGCGGCATGGTGCAAGCCTTGCCGAGCTGAAAATCCAAATGTCGTTAACGTCTATAACAAATATCGGGATAAAGGCCTTACAATTCTCGGGGTCTCCTTAGACAGAAGGGCGGAAGATTGGAAAAAGGCAATTAAAGACGATGGTCTTACCTGGAACCATGTTTCCAACGTGCAGTATTTTGATGAAATTGCACAATTGTATAATGTAAATGCCATTCCGGCTACTTTTATACTGGACGAAAACGGTGTTATCGTAGCCAAAAACCTGAGAGGGTCTGCCCTGGAAAGTAAGATTGCGGAAATGTTGCAATAAGGGAACTACTAAATACTCCTTTTCGCCAGAAATGCGCTAGAACTTATTCTGAAGGTCCGCAAAGGTGCCTTTGACGGTTACATTGCCATTCCTAACGACAGATCCAAAGATATTTACAATAGAAGCTGTGCCTATAAATTCGATAGTGGCCCCGTCTTCCAATATCAGATCCCCAAAAAGCGTCAGGGCTCCTTCTACTCTAAAAGTTGCGCCCTCAGCTACCGTAATGTTCCTTCTTTTATTATTTCTACCCACAGTAAAGGTACCGTTCATTTCGAATAGGGCATTGGCATTTACATAAACTTGATTACTTACCGTCCAGCTGCCACATAACAGTAAACTACCACTTACATTGATATTATTAAAACTCTTTGCCCCGCTATAAGCAACGTTGTCTCCTGAATTAACCAACAATTTGGAACTTCCATTGTATAAAGGAAGGCCTAGACAACGTGCGGCAAGGCTCTCGCTGGGCCTGTTTAACTTTATTATTTGCAAGCCTTCTTTTCCTGAAGCGGCTAGGACATAATCATCTTTAGACGCTACAAAATTTGTAGAGCCATCCAATTCTATTATCCCGTAAACATCAGAGTTGTTTTCGCCTTTCTCCGATAGACAAAGCCCGGCCCCGCCATTGGCCATTAAAATGATATCACCATTAATGGCAACCGCATTGGTATTAATGTCAGATTGGGACACACCTTCCGGATTGATCAGTATGGGGATATATTCCAGGAGGTTTCCTGAAGAATAACTATACACTCCGGCTCCTTTAGCGGCTTCTGCCACTATTATTTTATCCCCCGAAAAATCGATTGTTTTCTTGGAAGCTGCCCCGAAATCCGTGTTAACAGGGATCTCTTTTATTTGCTGAAAATTGGAATCCAGAACACGGATGCCACTACTGGCGTCCAGTAAGGCTATATTCCCATTTTCAACGGCCAAGGATCGCAGATCACTGAACATCACTTCATTTTCTATGTTCAGATCACTTTTATTGTACGAAGTTAAGGTGCCGTCCTTTCCACTTGTTACCAGTACCGAACCTCCGTTAACCAGCACCGCATTTGCGTTAAAGCCGGTCTGAAAGCCATACGCGATACCATTTGAGGTGTTTAACCTTCCGTTGGCCACGGCAATCTTGGCAACTAAAGAATTGGAAGTTGCTGTTGCCGATTTCTCTGCATCTACACCTCCGACCGCATAGACGTAACCATTGTCATATTGAATGGAATTGATGTCTGCATTGGTATAAATAAGTTGGGACGTCACTCTGGGATTATTCGGGTCGCCAATATTGATCACCTGAATAGCTCCCATGTATTCCGCTCCGGGAGTATTATAGGAAACGTAGGCGTAATTGCCATCCACATGAACATGGGTAGCCGTAAGTTTATCTGTTCCATTATAGGTTGGAGGCTTCACCTGGGCCACTAAGGTCAGTGGGTAATCCCCTGCCTGCTCTTCTGCTTTATTGGCATTCGATTTGTTGGTAATGGTTTCTTCTTCCAAAATATCGAGCACCCCGGCTTTTGAAAAACTGATAGCACCTTGCAATTTAGCCTCGCTGTTTTCAACCACCACGTTGTCCTGCAAGTCGTCATGATAAATGGTAGTTTCGTCGCTACAAGATATAATTACGCCAAGGGTAACCACGATTAGTAGGGAAATCTTCTTGTTCATAAGTAGGTAGTTTAATTAGATTTGGGTTCTAATGTAACGGAAAAAGTAGCAAAAAGGTATATTTTCCTACGCAATTATTCGATGAACTGCCCTGTAAAACCTGCCAGGATCGAATTTTTAATCTAAATAATTCCCCGATGGCTCTGCCTCGGGGTTTCCGAATCTACCTCCCCTTGGGGGAGGTCGGAATTGCCTTTTCGCAATTCCGGGCGGGGCAAAATACAAAATTTCGGTTTTTGGACCCAAGGCCAAAAT
>JBGTNL010000115.1:0-20394 GCA_041743085.1 Flavobacteriaceae bacterium | reverse complement strand
ATTTTGGCCTTGGGTCCAAAAACCGAAATTTTGTATTTTGCCCCGCCCGGAATTGCGAAAAGGCAATTCCGACCTCCCCCAAGGGGAGGTAGATTCGGAAACCCCGAGGCAGAGCCATCGGGGAATTATTTAGATTAAAATATCGAATTCTTTTCGGTTCAGAACAAGTTCGATTCCGGAAACTTGAACGCTTCTGTTTTCAGGCGATACGCTCACATTATTCAATTCAATTTTTGTGGAGCCCTGAAAATTTCGGCGACGCAGTACTGCCTTTACCCTTGCATTGAGTTCGGCCGTGTGAAAAGGTTTGGGAAGATAATCATCCGCGCCAAGATCAAGTCCCTTGATACGGTCGTCCAACGAATCTTTTGCGGAAACGATGATGACCCCGTCTTCCTTTCCCAACCTTTTGAGTTCCTTTAGCAGTTCCAGGCCATTACCATCGGGCAGCGTTATGTCCAATAGCACACAATCATAATCATACACCCCGATTTTATCCTTGGCACTTCTAAAATCTGTTGCAGTTTCCACCGTATATTGCTCGCGCTCCAGGGTCTGGCGCATATTGTCCAGCATTTGTGGTTCATCTTCGATAATCAGGATTTTCATTTCAGCGATAGTTTCCAACAACAATATAACAATATAACAATATAACGGAAATCTAGAAAGAAATGGGAATGCTGCCTTATTGGTCTTTACCTAAAAGCCAGAAATGCATTTCAACACCAATCCCATTTTTAGAAAAACTTAACGATTCTCCTCCTGGCATTCCCAATTCCTTCCAGTTTTGAGGCGTTTGTTTGTCCCGAATTAAAAAACAAAAAACATGAAAAATTTTAAAATAGTAATGATCGCCCTGTTGGGCACCGCGGGCGTTTCGGCCCAGGATTTAAATTCCAATGATGTACCATCGGATTTGAGAACAACTTTTGAACAGGCCTATCCCAAGGCAACGGATGTAGAATGGGAAATGGAAGGCGACAACTATAAGGTAGAATTCGAAATCAATCGCGAGGACCATGAAATCTGGTACCCCGCCGATGAAAATACGGCAAAGACGGAAAAGGAAATTTCAGAGAACGATCTGCCCCAAGCAGTAGTATCCGCCATTTCAAGTACATATGCCGGATATAAAATCGATTCGATAGAAATGACCGAAGAAAACGGTTCCGCCACTTACGAAGTGGAAATGGAAAAAGGCTGGAACGATGAAAAACAAGTGGTCTTTAATGCCGAGGGAAAAGTATTGAACGAAAGGGAAGATTAGTTTTTTTATTTTTGAAGTAGGTTGGTTGGGAAGGGTCGGGCATTGTCCCGGCCCTTTTTTATTGGACTTTTTTAAAAATCCTATACCCGCCAAAGATTTAAATGATATTACATTGTATGAAAGGGTATCTAATTTTAACCCTCACAGCGTTTATGGGGTCGAACGTAGCTGCCCAAGATAATTTTACGGACTATTTTGAGCCCTATGTCGAGGTAGCCTATGATGTTACGGAGCACTGCTCCCACAGTTTCACGGCCGGGAACCGCACTTATTGGTATGATGAAGGGAGCTTAAGGGTTAAGGTAGAACAGGGTTGTAGTGGTCTAATTAGGTATTTAAGAAAGTCGGATGTTCCCGTATATGTTTATTTTGTTACGGATGGTTCCGCATCACATCCAAATTCTTTGGAATTTCCACCTCAAAAATTAGCGAAAGTTAGGAAGGCTGAAGCATTACGTGCCTGCAAGGTTCTGGGAATCTCCTCCGAGCGTGTTGAGTTTATGCAACAACCAGATTCCAAATTGGACGGCTTGGAACCAAATCATTTGAAGGAACTTGTAAAACATCTTACGACCAAATTAGAAGAGTTGGGCATTCAGACCCTTGCACTCCCTTGGCACAGGGATCCACATTCCGACCATCAGGTTGTCTATACCATGGGAGAGCAAGCGTTAAAGCGTACCAAAAAATCAATATTGAAAATTGAATATCCTATCTGGCTTTGGAAAAATGGGCAATTAATCGATCGGCCAAAAAATGATGAAGTGCTTCCGTTCCGATTGTCTCTCGATGATACGGTACTAAAGGAGAAGAAAACCGCCATAAATAACTATAAATCGCAATTGGGGACATTGATATTCGATGATCCCGAAGGTTTTGTACTTACCGAAGACTTGTTAAAACCTTTTCAGTCGATGGATGAGTATTATTTAGTTTCCAAAAGACAGAAGGAAACACTATCCAAAAGATACTTTGATGCGCTTTACCAGGAAAACAGCGATCCATGGAATTTCACAGAAAGTACATACGAAAAGGAAAAATACAATGAAGGTATTTCTGCCTTAGGAAAGCAAGAATTTGTAAACGCGCTGGAAATTGGTTGTTCCATCGGCATACAGACCCGAATGTTGGCAGGGCGGTGTTTGGATCTTCTCGCCGTTGATATCAGTAGAAAAGCCCTCCGGAAAGCAAAAGAGTATTGTGCAGGCCTCCAAAATGTACGGTTTGAACATATCAACATCGCCAGGATTTTCCCTGATGAAACCTTCGATTTGATAACCTTATGCGAGGTTGGCTATTATTTTGAGGAAAATCAGCTTTTGGACCTTTTTCGAAAAATAGACAATGCATTAATTACAGGGGGGAAACTACTCCTGGTCCATTGGACTCCTTTTGTACCCGACTATCCTCTAACGGGAAATGAGGTGCACAATCTTTTCGAAAATACCCACCATCAAAATAATTACGATTTAATGGTAGATAATGTCAAAGACCTTTACAAACTTCAGGTCTGGCAAAAATCACGGTAGCGGTATTCCATTTTTAAAAAGATAGTTTTCCAGATCGGTTTCGGCCTTGCTTACGATTACATCGGGATATTTTTTCTGCCAGCTTGCAGAAGCATCCAAATCACGATCTATTCTATTGATAAAAGAAAGTGGATATTCATACTTCGCGAAGTATTCTCGTGAGAGTTTTGACGTAATTCCGGATAAAGAGGCGATTTTATGAAGCTGTTGAATTTCAGGTTTTTCGTAATAGAGTCTTATCAATTTAAAAATCCTGAATTTTCGCAGTAATTTTTCCAGACCTTCCACCTTAAAAAATACGGTGTCCGATTCGTGCCGATCCCTTAGCTCCGACCCAAAACCCCACGGCGCCCTTGGATCCATTCTTGCAGAAGTGGTAACGATGGTATAAGGGCAATGTCGAATAGCATATCCCTTTAAGGATACCAGGTCATAAAGTGCGATATCTTCTAAAAACCTTTGGGTGGAATGCCGCCGATGGAATGGTAAACATCTTTGCGAATGGCCATGTTCGGTCCCCAATTATGAGCATGCCTCGGCCACGGATTCTTAGCGTCCGGACAAATTTCATGCTCCAAACGAGTCCGCAGTTTAAAGTAACCTTGTTTATGCAGTAACGTTCTTTTCGCATTTCCACGAATTTGGTCCATACCGACCTTTATAAGTCCGCAAACCAGGCCGTAACCACTTCCCACATAACCCAAAAAATTGGCGATCCAATACCGGTCTACCACTGTGCCGGCATCGGTATTTGCTATGTACCCGTTATCATCCAACAACCGCTGTGAAGCCCAGCGCATTAAAATCCTCCGAACTGCCCCTACATTGTTGACCAGCGGATTATCGACTTTTAGGAATCTCAAATTAAAATGAGGATGGGTTCTAATAAAATCTTCGCAAACACTATAAGTGCCATCGGTACAGTTGTGACATAATACAAGCACCTCATAAAGTGAGTGCTCAAGGGTTGTATCCATCATGCTACGCTGTTTGTACAGCCCCAAAAGCGTTTTTGATAAGGTAAGCTCCTCGTTATGGGCCGGTATTACGACAATTATTTTGCATTGTCTGGCTAATGACCCCAACCCAGGCGCCATATCGGTCCGCCAGGGAATCCAAAACACCGCAATCGACTTCATCGTGATAATCAATCTCTAAAGTATGTGTTTGCGTATCCATTAAGTAAAGCCATTTTAAAAGCGGCCTAATAAAGAATTTCTTAAAAGTTAACCCGCCTCTGGCGGGCAACTGTCCCTGCTTGCGGCAGGCAGGCCCGAGGCAAGCCATCGGGGAATTATTTAGAGTAAAGGGGATTAAATAATCAATACGGCTAATTTTGGTTTTGATTAGCATAATCCTTTTCCCATGAACTTTCTATTTTAGGAGAAGTATTAACCTTATAAAGAATATCTATCGTGAAAAAATTAGAAGAATTATTCGAACATCAGTTGAAAGATCTGTACAGTGCAGAAAAGCAGTTGATAGAGGCCTTGCCGAAAATGGTCAAGAATTCGACCGACAAAGAACTAAAGAAGGCATTTGAAGGGCATCTGGAAGAAACAAAGGGGCATAAAGCCCGACTGGAGGATATTGGCGAAGAACTTGACATAAAACTTTCAGGGGAAAAATGTAAGGCGATGGAAGGCCTGATCAAGGAAGCCGAGAGTTTTATCGAAGAGGCGGAGGACGCAGAATTAATGGACGCGGGCCTGATAGCGGAGGCACAGCGCGTGGAACATTATGAGATCTCGGGTTATGGCACCGTCGTCCGCTATGCCAAGGAGCTTGGGCACAAGGAAGTGGCCAAAAAATTACAGCAGACCCTTGATGAGGAATACAATGCCGATCAAAAACTCGATGATCTGGCCGAAGGCCGTCTCAATAAAAAGGCAATGGCGTAAATCCCCGATTACGATCTAATATTAACGAAATATGGAAAATAGAAACGATAAACTATACAAAGAGATCCGGGAAATCATCACCTGCACTTGATAAGTCGACATCTGGATTAGTTCTGAACTTTGACATTATTGATTTGTTTCCATTAGCCCTTTCCTAAACTCGTCCAATAGTTCAACGGCATATCCCAAATTCCAATCTTTGTTCTTCACCCATTGCCTAGCAATGGGTGATTCTTTGGCATCAACGGTATTTTCGTTTATTGTTTTCAATATCCGTTCGTGAATTGCTTCTGAAATATGTAAAAGCTTACTGGCATTTCTTCCCAAAACTCTTGCCGAAACTTTGAGTTGGTCGAGTTCATCATCCACCGGGAAGGTATCATTGTGATGTGCTACGATTTCATCATAATTATAATCAAAGTAATGTTCTATTATTCTTAGAATATCATAAAGATCGTTTTCTCTTTCTTCCGGCCTATCGCTCCAAGCGATTAGTTTTAAGATTACCATACCTTGCAAAGAAGGAATATTAAGGGATTTTCCCTCTATTTGAACACTAGTTGAGGCTTTAAGAACTTCGGTAAAACCGAGTACATGTAAATCGGTTTTCGCTCGTTAAAATTCACCGTAAACTTTTCCTCGATTTCCCCAAATGGCAATAGGTCAATGACGATATTGAAGTTGGGATTGTACAAAGCCCAAGGTGTTTCGACTTTGTTAAACCCATGATCTTCCAATTCGCTCACAATGGCTTCAAATTCTTTAATGGACGAAATCATTATGGGGAAGTCGATATCCTTCGTTCGCCTACTTGGTTTGATGCCTTCTTTTAGGAGTTCTAATGCAATTGCACCTGCACCTATTAAATAATAAGGGACATTTAATTTTTTCATTACTTCATCGATACAATCGAAGACTTCTTTGAAGTAAGGAATGGCCAGTTCTTTATAGGTTTGGTTTGACGTGCTCATCAAATATCAGTTTTGCGGTTTCTTTACATCTTTTATCATTGGTAGTCATTAGATCGGCATAGACTAATTGTTATGGTACGGTTTCGTCATTGAAGTTATTGTTCCAGAACATTTCACGCACGAATATTTCTCCGTCCCCATCAGGAATTAGTTTATAATTAATCATTAAATCCTTATTCGTTTCGGTTGTATACAAAGTGAATTTTTCCGGGCGTAAATGATTCGTCAATATATCTCCTGCAGGTTCCCCTCCCCATAAAGTTTTATCGGTATTTAATTGAATATCTTTCCAGTTTTGATTTCGATTCTGAAATCTAAATCTTTGTTTAAATAGTGTAGGCCTCAATGTCTGATCAAACTCAGTTATCCATTTATTCAATAGCTCCTGGTAATTGTTGATTATATATTCTTTTGTATTGAGTTTTAGAAGGTAATTAGTTTCCAATAAGCCATTAATCACTTGAGGGATATTTCCAAGCCCAACATCAGTAATATCCGCTATTTCTCTTTGTGTTCGATTTATGAGTTCTGCATCTAGTAAAAAATGAAACACCACCTTTAATCCAGTTTTGGTAATGGCCCTGTTTCCTTTTTCTTTTTGGGTTTTTAAAGGCTTATTGGTATCAATAAAAAGATATACATCATTCTTATTTATATATGCGTTACCATTTGCCTCTATATAATTTATATTATTCTCTCGTAGTTCTTTCTTGGTTTTCGGGTATAGTTTCCCTGCAATTAAAAGAAAATCTTTCAAGCGATTTTTATTTTCAATCAAAATTATAGAGTTGATGATTCTTGACATCCTTCATTAACCTCTACATTGAACTTGAATTTGTGATCATTAACTAAGAATTTCAAAACCCCGTCAATGTACATATCGTCTTTTTTCTCATTTGTTTCCCAATTCAAAAAGATGACTATATTTTTATCTAGCCTATCGAAAGCTTTACCTATTATCCCTTCTTTCATCATACTAATACTAATTTGTTCACTTTCTTGAGTTGTTCATTATTCGTGAACATGGATAAAATGTGAACAAGTATAATAAAAAACACGAATCTTACTATACCTATTCCATTCCAACATGGGCACCACCACAATCAATGAAGGGGAAAGGGACATGTAACATCTTCATGGTAAACGAACCCCTGACGGGCAAAGGCCGGTACTGGCTCAAAAAGTTTTTCCATTTTGTTTCCTAGGTTTAATATTATTGCTATCTTGGGAATTCCCTTACGGGCAACATTCGCCCATCCCCGAATTACATCCGAAACCAAACCTACAGGTAATCTTGTGGTAGCTATTATATCTTTTAACAAGACAGATGCGCTTTAAAATTACGCTTGTTCCTACTTCCATGAAACCGGTAATCCCGATTAATTACCAGTATCCCCTAAGTGCGGTCATCTACAAAGTGCTGCATGAAGCCGATGCCGAATATGCTGCCTTTCTGCACAAAGAAGGCTATAAAGTGGATGGTGGGTTGAAACGTTTTAAGCTCTTTACTTTTTCAGATCTACAAGCGCGCTTTAAACTAAGGGGAGACCGTATGCATATACTTTCCAATCCTGAATTGATTGTTTCGTTTCATTTGCCGGAGGCGGCACAGCATTTTATCAAAGGACTTTTTATAGATCGGAAAATAGCTATTGCCGATAAAAAAAGCAAAACCGTTTTTTTGGCAGAACGGGTAGAAGCCATGGCCATGGCCCCCCCAAACAAGGCTGAAAAAAATACCCGGATTTTTGCACCCCTGTCCATGTTGGTCTGTGGGGAGAAGGACGAAAAGGGGGACTACCGTTTTCTTTCCCCTGAAGATGAAAAGTGGGGAGCTTCCCTTATTCACAACTGGAAGGAGAAATGCAGGGCGGTACAGGTCCCATTAACTGATAATGAATGGGAAAGCATGCATATTAAACCACAAATTTTAAGGGAAAAGCCAAGATCCCGCTTGGTAACCATAAAGGCCGGTACGGGAGCGCAGACCAGAATAAAGGGGTTTTATAACTTCTATTTGGAAGTGACCGGGCCCCCAGCCCCATTGGAGGTTTTGTTCAATGCAGGTTGCGGAGTCTACAATAGTTTAGGGTGTGGGTGTTTAGGAAGTATTGGCGCTTCCCAAAAATACACTAAACCGGTAAATTAATACAACTATGGCCTATATCTTCAAAATAAAACTCGACGGCAGTACCAAACCGCCCATTTGGCGCAAGGTAAAGGTAAACGAGTCCCTGACCTTCCTGGAACTGCACTGGGTGATTCAAGGGGTGTTTGGTTGGCAAAACGCACATATGTTCGAGTTCTCGCCAAACGGGTGGGGCAGCACGCCCAGGTTACAGCAAAACTTTGAAGGGGAGGTCCTTTGGGACGAAGCGCCCTTTAGCGACCCAAATACCTGGCCGGATGGCGAACGGTACGATGCCGCAGGGATAAAGCTGGAGGATTATTTTGATTCGCCAAAACAGGGGATCGTGTATATCTACGATTTTGGGGATGATTGGCGGCATATCGTGGAGCTTGTCCAGATAACCGATGAAAAGATTTTGCAACCTGTTTGCCTGGGCGGTAATGGCAAGGCCCCGGTAGATGATTGCGGCGGTATCTGGGGATACTATGATATGGTGGAGGCCCTGAATGACCCCAAACATCCAGAGCATAGGGATTTTAAAGAATGGATGGGCTTTAAAAAAGGAGGGAAATGGGATGTGGGGGCATTTGATCTGGAGGAAACGCAGGAAAGGTTGAGGGTGGTATGGGAGGTGTTAAAGGGATGAGAGTACTTTATTTGAAGTGATAATGTTTTCAAACGATTTTATTAAGGGATTTTTAAAAAAATATGACAATACAATATTCATCAACAAATAATTTTCAAACCAAACTATTCAACGTAACGGTCAATGAATATTTCGATACAGTATTTAAAGAATTAGTTGGACAATATCTTTTGACCTCTGCAAAAGGTGGAAGTGGTTTTGGTTTCGAAGATAAACCCGAGCTACAAGAAAGCATTGGTAAATATGAAGATATGCCTTATCATATCCATATTTTAAATGGAATGATGCCAGCTTTGAAGTTTTATGAAAAGCAACTTTTAAATGAAGGAAAAATTGACCATTTAGATATTCCACCTTTATTAAAGGTTCTTTTAGTTGGTTTTAATTTCCATGATTTGAATAAGTTAGTTGGTAAATCCTTAAAAGAAGGAGTAAAAGATGACTTAGACCGGCTTTGTAAAAAAATGAAAGTTGGAAACTTCTTTGAAGCATGGAAAGATTGGCTTGATGAGATGAGTTATGTGATTTTATGCACCGAAAAGCGGACGTCGGGTTTTGCTTTGGAATATGATGATTTAAGAGATGATTACATTGGAGAAACGATTAAGAATGTGAGTCGTTTAGCGGATGTTTTTGCCTCGCAGGCTAATTTCGATGATGTGGCTGATTTTTATCAGTCTATTTGTAAAATCAATTATAAGTTTGACCGATTGGATGAAATTATGGATTTGTCCTACATTTCTATTAGTCCGAATATTTACACCTTATTATCTCAAAAGCTATTACAAACTACTCAAAACTATATTCTTGGCACTCGAAAAGAAGATATTCTTTTTCATCTTAGAAACGGATTTGTCTTTATTGGCAAAGCTTTGAGTAAGGAAGAGCAGGAAACTATTATTGAGAATTTTGTGAATGATGATAGTGATTTTGATGCTATTGGTGAAACTAAAATTGATTTTCAAGAAGTAAATTTCGGATTTCAAAACACTAGAGCACTAACGCCTAACATTCTATCTCAAATATTGCAAGAAGGTTTTACTTCTCTTAAAAATGTTAATTTTTTTACGGTTAGTAAGGAGTTTAAACAATTAGTTTCTAATTCTTCTATATGGCTATGTGATTATATTGACGAATATGAATTACCATTTTCTGCTTTTTTATCTGAAAAGGAAAAAAAGAAAAAACCAGAAGAGCAAGAAGTTACATTTTTATTTAGCAAAGATTATTTACAGGACCAGGACGCAGCTTTAATTGCTAATCTATTTGGTTTACAGAAAATTAAATTCAAAAAATTAGTTAATCCAGATTGGATAGTTGAGTTTGATAATACAATAAATAACAATCCTGAAATCTTTGGTACAGAAGATGTCCAACAACCAGCCAATACAGGTTATTCAAGATTTACTTTAATTCCATTGGTAAGTGTAGTGGATATGATGGAACAAGACGATTTTGATCTAGTAAAGACCTATGAAAACACTTTAAAAGAAGTTTGTGAAGAATTATCAAAATCAATAAAAATTGATATTGAAGCAGCAGCCGAACTTGAAAAATTCGCTAAGACCTATCTTAATGGAAATTTTGAAATTGATTTTGGGGAAATCTTTAATCGTTCTTTAACTATTCCAACCAAAGACCAAATGTGCATCTTTACAGGTCAACAATCATTTGATAGATATTCTACTACTAATGCTCATGCGGTTAGTGTTTTGGGTTTTAATAATCGAACTAAGAACATTCTTAAAGACCACGATAACTATAAAAATCAATTATCATTTCTATTCAAGTGCGAATTGGATTTGCGGAAGGTTTTAGCAAATGGCACTTCATACAACCAATTAAAAAATTTGACCTCTTGCATTTATTTCGACTTTGGAGAATATACTATTCATTTTTATAAAGAAAACACATTGGCAATTTTAAATCGAATTGTTCAAAGTACAGATGCCACATATAATTCTGAAACATTTCAAGTGGAAGTTACCAAATCCAAAAGTAAATTGGACTTTAATCTATACAATGTCAGTTATCGCAGTATTGAATACAGTATTGACGGAAATGTAAAATTCGTTTTAGACAGTTTAAAAATTATAGAACAAACAGGGCTGCGAATTTTTACTACAGGCATTATTTCACCCTATATCTCACATAAAGAAATTTTTGTTTTTGAAAATTGCTTACCTATTCTCAAAAGTTTGGGTTGGGATAAGATACGTATTGATGAGATTCAAGCACGAATCCACGAGGTTGAATTATTAAAAGCATTAAGTAAAGGAAAAACAAAACAAGTTGTCAGCACAAGTTTAATTCTAGAATATAGTCAAAATGTCCGTGCTATTTTTACGGCTTACGCACAATTAGATGACAAGAACAAAAACATCGCACTTAATAAATTAAAAAATTCTATTAACATTTTAAAACGATTTAGAAACTACGATATGAGTACAATGAAACAATTGGCTGAAATCGCTCGACAAATGGTTCGACCTAAGAGCAGTTCAGCATCGCAATCGTCTCGAATTATTCGAGATGCTCTTGACATAGTCAAGAAACTTTACAAAGAAGGTTACACAAAACCCGAAGACAAGGAAACTTACATGGGGCAAATAGGTGGAGCAATGGAACAAATACTTCGTACAAATCAAGGAGACAGCAATTTTGTTGAACCGTTTGCAGAAAGTGTTTATGATGAACTTTTTGTAAAAGAATGGAAAATGAAAATTCCTAATTCAAATAGGCTAAGGGATTGGGTAAATGAATTTGCCTATTGGTATAAAGAAGAAGGGAAAAAAGACTCAGCTAGAATTAATGAAATTGTTGTAAATAATGCAGTAAAATCATTAAAAAATGAAGGTCTCGAAATTACTGAAAATTCAATTATAGATTGGCTCAAGAAAAATAAAAACGAAAATAAAGCAATTGATAAATACGAAAGCGAATACCGAACTGCTTATCACACCATTAACGCAAAATCTTAAAAACTTTAATTACCATGGATATTAGAAAAGAAATTATCAAAAACTTAGGAATAGAAGAACGCTATTTTGTCAATCAATTGATTCAAAATAAAATTGGAGTTATCAAATTAGCTTTTGTAAGAGAAGTTATTAACCCCATGATTATTAGAAACAATGCGGCTAATGAAGTCAATACTTTTAATGCCCCCGATGGAAGGGAATTAGTTGAAATTCCTGCGAGAAAGCTAAAGTCTAAAGAAAAGCGATTAGGCTTAATGATTTGCAGGGATAAAGGTGTTGTAGATGAAAAAGTGAAATACAACTCAATTTTTGATGTAGCTCAATTGGCTAATCCAAATTCTGTTCTTTTTGGCGACTCTGTTACCCAAAGTGACGGCGGTGCATTGGTTAGCCGAGTAGTTTACGATTGGGCGTATTCATTGAGAGATGTCGATATACAATCAGAAGTAATTACAAAAGAACTACAACATAACTCGTTGAGTGAAGATGGAACCATAATAAAAGATAGGGATGTAAACACTAAAGCCGATAGTAGTGGTACAAAAGTGGCATCTCAATCGCTTCATAGTGTAAAATATGTCATGCCAGGAACTTTATTTCCTCATTTCGTCACAATTGACAATACTACACCTGAATTATTAGTACACCTATTATATTGTATTTTGAACGAGCATAAATATGGTGCACAATCTACCACAATGGGCAGCAATATGAACAATCACTTGATTGGAATTACAATTTCTGATTTTGAAAAACCAATTAATAGCTACACAATTTCAAGAGATTGGTATGCTCAAGAAAAGGAAAAACGAACTGCAACTTTGGAAGGTTTGACTGATTTTATGAAATTAGAAATTAAAAAGCATTATCCAAAAGGCTTCAATGAAAATGTTAAAAATATTACGGATTGGTTAGATAATTTTTGGGCAGATGCTAAAAGCGTGGCGGAAGCTTATAAAAAAGCAGAATTAGACGCAAAAACATATTTGAAAGATTTGAAAATGACTAAATAATGAAAATTATCCCTTTAAAAATAACGCTTTTAAGCCCTCTTTTTAATTACTCACAAGTAACAAACGGTGGTGCAATTACCAGTAATTTTATTGGTGATATTGCTCTGACCTATGCCTTGAATAGAGTCTTAAAAGAACAACATTTTTATAGAGAAATTCGGTTCAAACCCAATTACAAAGAAGATTTAAACAGTTTGGATTATCTTTTTACTGTAGCTAAACCATTGAACATTAAGCGAACTGGTGTTTATATTAGAAATACGCTGTTCAATTGGGATGGTGGGCCTCAAATGGATAATATTCTTTTGAGTTCTAAAACAACCTTTAAAAATTATTTCAAAGTTCAAGGAATTCAAATCGGTTCAGAATATTCGACCTTTCTGATTTCTAAAGATAATTTTCAAATTAAATTCCCTATGACGATCCGATTAGGTACAGGACGTGAATGTTTGGTGACCTTAGAAAAACGAAAAATAGAAAAAGGTGAGGATAATGAGATTTGGTTAAATGCCTATGTCCTTAAAGAAGTATTTGGTGAAGGTGTCTTAAATCGTTTTATCAATCTCAAACATTACTTTATGGATTACAAGCTAGAAAACTACATTATTTTGAAGAAGCTGAACGAATACCAAGTTTCTACCATATTTGAAGGTCAATTTTAGTTATGAGGGAACAAATTAAAATTCATATTAAACCTCAATTTGTAGTGACTTCTTCTAGAAAATTTAGAGATTATTATTTGCATGGTTTTCAAGAAACAATGTTAAATATTGACATACTTGAAGAGGAAGTTATAATACTAACTGCACCAACAGGAACGGGTAAAAGTTTTTCGTTTCCATTGCCAATCATTACTCATAAAGAAAAAAAGATGCTTTCAAAAAAACGAGCATTAATTATTTCGCCCACGAATGCTCTGATTAATGATATGGAAAAAGAATATCAAGGTTTAGCAGAAAGGGAAAATCTTAAAATAACAAAACTCAATGCTGAAAAATTAAATGAACTTGGTGCGAAAGGCACAAATCGTTGGACAGCAATTTTAAAGATTATTGACGAACATGATATAATTATTACCAATCCCGATATATTAAATTGGGCTATGACGGGAGGATATAGTTATACAGATTGGCAGGAACAGGTTTGGGAGTTGATTAATATGATTCACTACTTCATTTTTGATGAATATCATATTTATGACGAAGAACAGATTGGTAATATCATCGGTTGGATGTTATTCACTAAACTAATGCCTAAAAGTGGTTTAAAGAACAAGAAGTTCGTTTTCGCATCTGCTACACCTGAACCTGAATTGGCTAACTTATTAAGGCAATATGATTTTTCGATAAGTGTGCAAGATGAGGTTATTATTGATAAACCAACCTCTGACAAAGACAGAAAGATTAAAGGCGAAATTGATTTGACTTTTTTAAAATTGAATAATCGAAATGGAGAAAGCCAACCCGACACTGCTGTGGTCAATTATTTACTCAATGAAAGTAATATAAAATCAAAACTTCCTCAAAAACGTGCTTTGGTTATTTATAATACTTTAGAAAGTTTACGAAAGTCCTTTAATACTATAAAACAAAATTTTCAACCTTTTGAAGTAGATGAAGTTTCGGGTTATACAACTAAAGCAAAAGAACCTGAAAATACAAAAGCAGATTTAATACTGGCCACTAATAAAGTGGAAGTAGGTGTGAACTTAGGTGTTCATGTTGTTCTAATGCCAACAGGAAAATATTTGCGAAATTTTATTCAACGATTAGGACGAATTGCGCGAAAAGGAACAATTGGTGAAGCTTATGTTTTTGTAGAAAAATTCAGAACTTTTAAAAAGATCTTTCAGGATGGTCAAACTATTTCATATTATGAATTGATTGAAAAAATTCAAGAAAAAAAATTGCTTTCTGATATTGAATTTTATGAAAAAGCAATTCCAAGGTTTGTAGGTGCATTCTTTTTTATTATGCTTTACGACAATTTAAAAGTTTATTCTTATAAAGAGATTTTACGAGAAAGGTTAAAAACTAATCTTTTAGCAGGTGAAGCCCAAATGATTTTTAATAAGTTACAATCTATTCATTTGAATATAAAACAACTAAAGGAGATTGATGAATTGCATGGTTACTTTAAGCAGCGAATATTAATTGAAAAATGGTGGGAAAATTTTTTACAGACATTTCGATACTTCAGGGGTGATACAAAATCAATTAAAATTCGAGATTTAGACAACGAGGGTAAGGAAACGGAATATTCATTGGAATGGAATCTAAAGCATAGAGAAATTTTGAATAAAATTGAAAGCCAAGATGAAATTATATTTGAAATTTCGGGCTATCGAAACGAAAAAGCGGAATTGCAATATATTGTTGAAACTTTTCCTTTCGGTGATTTAAATGAAGGTAATAAAGTTTTAAAACAAAAAGATAAATGGAATTTACCAATTGTTTTTGAGGATAAAATCAAATTAGCTGGTGCGCGTTGGGTAGCGGAAAATGACAATTTCTCAAAAAAAGTTATTGAAATTCTTAATAATTTCAAATTTTTGAAATTTATCTTTTCCGAGAAAAGATTACTTTATTCAGATATCGTAATTATTAATCAAATAATGTAAGTTTTTAATATCAAATCACATTCTTTTTCAAAAATTGCACACCCAAATACGCAAAAAGCATCTAAAACCGCACATCCAAACATACAAAATCGAACCAGTATTGAAAATTATCAAGCCCGGGTATAAATAACCAAATACGATTTTTCCAATTGAATTGTCCTTTCAAAACAACAATTAAACCCTAAAAATGTCTTGAACAAAAGACAAAAGCTAATATGAAGTATTGAAATCTCACAGAATGCACACCCAAATACGCAAAAAAAGTCCAAAACCGCACATTCGAATGTGCAATCAGTTGTGTTTTAATAAGGCATTACCATAAAACAAATAGATGCCCCTGACTGCCAACCCCCTTAACCGTTACGTGCTATGCCGTTGCAAATCAAGGCGGTATGGCCAACTGTATTCTCATGGTGCTAGAGTATCTTATAAAAACAAGACCTTTGCCGCCCAAGGGAGTAAAAGAGGTTATTCAATTAAAATTGTATTATTAAAAAAACAATATTTATTTTAAAATGACCTTTGTAAAATACATTTAATGATTATATTTGTCTTTTGAAAAGAACAATATCCTAGTGGACGAGTTAATCGCCTATCATCAACTCCTGCTTAACCGGCCACAACCGGGCTATCATCGGTTTTTGTATACCGAGATCAATTGGGAGCTACGTATGCTGGCCATCAAGGGTTCCCGGGGTGTGGGCAAGACCACCCTATTGCTGCAACATGCCGCAAGTGCCGGAAAAAGTCCGCAAGAGGCCTTGTACATTACCGCGGACCATCACTGGTTTTATGACAATACCCTGTTCGATCTGGCCGTTACGTTCTATCAATACGGCGGAAGAAGGCTATATATCGATGAGGTTCACAAATACCCAAACTGGTCACGGGAGCTGAAGTTGATCTATGATGGTTTTCCGGATATGAAGGTAGCCTTCACTTCTTCCTCTGCTTTGGACATCTTTAGGGGAGAATCCGATCTTTCGAGAAGGGTGATTAGCTACGTACTTCCCGGTTTGTCGTTCCGAGAATATTTAGAATTGACGACCGGAGATCAATTCGCCAAAATCGATTTTGACGACCTTTTAAAAGAACACGTAGCGATCGCTGCCGATGTCATGGCAAGGATACGGATATTGCCGGACTTTAAAAATTACCTTAGATATGGCTATCTACCTATATTCCGGGAAGGCGAGGAAAAATATTTTATACTTTGGTTACAGCAGGTAATCAGCAATGTGTTGGAAACCGACCTTGTTTTTATAGAAGGATACAATAAAAATACTGCCATCAAGGTAAAACGTCTTTTGGCGATCATTGCGGCATCCGTGCCCTTTCAGCCCAATATCGCTGCGCTTGCGAGAAAACTTGACGCAACACGGGAATCCGTTTATACATGGTTGCACCATTTGGAAAAAGCCTTGCTGATCAACACGCTTCAGAAAAAGGGAAAAAGTACGTCCGTTCTTAATAAACCCGCCAAGATATACCTTGAAAATACCAATCTGGCCTATGCTTTTTCCATGGCTCCCAACATAGGAAACATTCGCGAAACCTTTGTCTTTAACCAGCTTCTCAATGCCGGGATCGACACAAAATTACCGCCAAAAGGGGATTTTTACCTACCAAAAACCGATATTACGATAGAAGTGGGCGGAAAGAACAAAGACAAACGCCAAATAAAGGACGTGCCGAACGCATTCCTGGCCAAGGACGAAATACAAATCGGATTCAACGATAGTATCCCCCTCTGGCTCTTCGGCTTTTTATACTAACCTAAATATGAATTTGATCGCTACCCATATCAACTATTACAGCGTTTGCCACCGCAAACTATGGCTTTTTGCCAATTCCATACAAATGGAGCATACCTCCGACACTGTTTATGACGGGGCGCTGCTGCATGAGACCAGTTACCCGCAACGGGCGGAGAAGTACAGCGAAATTGAACTTTCGGCGCGCTGGGAAGGAACAGAGCTCCACGGTAAAATCGATTTCTACGACGCTAAGGAAAAAATTATTCACGAGACCAAAAGGGGAAAATCGGTAGAGGAGGCCCATATCTGGCAGGTACGGTTTTACATTTGGCTATTGGAACTCAATGGTGTGGGGGGTGCTATGGGGAAAATAGAATACCCCCGGTTACGAAAAACTTCCGAGGTGTTTCTGACCGATCCGGACCGGGCCTTTTTGCAACAGTCCGTCGCTAAGATCCGCGGATTGATCCATCAATTAGACTGTCCGCCCGTAATCAATGCCAGGATCTGTAAAAAATGTTCGTATTATGAACTGTGTTATATTGACGAGTGATAAGTGATAAGTGATAAGTGATAAGTGATAAGTGATAAGTGATAAGTGATAAGTGATAAGTGATAAGTGATAAGTGATAAGTTATAATTATGGGTTACAACCAGGAGTTTCGGAAAAGAACAAAAGATTTGGCCATTGCGGTCATTACATCATTGGCGCCATTAAAATACACTGATGATCTTTCTATCGCCAGAAAACAGATTATTCGTTCGGCCACTTCGGTAGCTGCCAATTACAGGGCTGTGGGAAGGGCAAGGTCTAAAAGGGAAAGATTCGCAAAAATGTGTATTGTTGTAGAGGAAGCAGATGAAACCCTATTCTGGTTAGAGATGATAGAGACCATGGAATACATACCCAAAGAAAAGGTAAAAGTGCTAATGAAGGAGACCGGGGAAATCGTTAAAGTGATGTCCTCCTACAGAAAGAAATTAACTCCAAATACTCAATCATAAACACCCATCACCCATGACCCATCACCTATCACCCATGACTCATCACTCATCACTCACCCATTACCCATGACTCAATCAACTTCAATCATCCCACTCCAATGAAAAAGTCCTATTACCTGTTTAATCCCGGCCGACTTTCGAGAAAGGACAATACCTTAAAATTTGTTCCCGTGAACGAAGAGGGACAGGAAGGCAAGGCCAAATACCTTCCGGTAGAGGGCGTAAAGAACCTGTTTTGTTTTGGAAGCCTGGATGCCAATAGTGCCCTGTACAATTTTCTGGGCAAAAACCAAATTGGTGTCCATTTCTTTGATTATTATGAACATTATACGGGTAGTTTTATGCCTAAGGATTATTTGTTGAGCGGGAAAGTTATTGTAAACCAGGTTGCCCATTATCAAAATAATCCAAAAAGAATGGTCATTGCCAAAAGTTTTGTAGAGGGTGCCGCTTTCAATATGCTTAAAAACCTGAAATATTATTCCAAACGGAATAAAGATACAGATGGGCAGATTAACCAAATTGAACATCTCGCCACCGCAATTCCACAAACCCGGGCCATAGATGAACTTATGGGCATAGAGGGCAACATACGTATGGCTTACTACAGTGCCTTTGGCGAGATCATTACCGATTTTGAAATGAACAACCGCAGCAAACAGCCGCCAAATAACGAGGTAAACGCCATGATCTCCTTTGTGAACATGGTCTGCTATACGGCTTGTCTGGACCAGATTTATCACACCCAGTTAAACCCTACCATCAGCTTTCTTCATGAACCGGGATTTAGAAGGTATTCGTTGGCCCTGGATCTGGCCGAGGTTTTTAAGCCCCTATTGGCAGACCGACTCATATTTTCATTGCTCAATAAAAAGATGGTCCAAAAAAATGATTTCGACCAAACACTTAACAGTTGTCTTCTAAAGGAATCCGGGAGGAAAAAAGTAATGCGTGCCTGGGACGAAAAATTGAATGAGACGATTAAGCACCGAACCCTTGACCGAAGTATCAGTTACAAGCGATTGGTACGTTTGGAATGTTACAAGTTGGTAAAGCACCTCATGGGCATGCAGGAATATAAACCTTTTAAAGCCTGGTGGTAAATGTATGTGATCCTTGTATATGATATGGACCAGAGGCGGGTTGGCAAGATGCTGAAACTGTGCCGCCAATATTTGAACTGGATACAGAACAGCGTCTTTGAAGGTGGAATAACCGAAGTAAAATTAAAGGAATTGCTGATGGAAGCCAAACTGATCATGGATGAGGAAACAGATAGTTTGATTATCTTTAAAAGCAGGGAAGAACATTGGCTGGAAAAGGAGGTGGTGGGCAAAGAAAAAAACGAGTTAGACAATTTGCTGTAAGCGTCAACCCCTATAAAAACATTGAGTTGCACAATGTTCTTTGGCATCTTGAAATACACATCCTTTAAAATCAGCACTTTATAAGGTTGTCGAAATAAGGGGTAAATCGTACTATTGCGGATGGACGCAATTTTTACCTTATATTTGTAAGCATATTGTTCTTAAACCACTAATAAACAAGCTGTTGCCTTTTTGAATGCAACGGCTTTTAATCGACCCATAGAGGAATTGAAATTAATATGGATTTTATCATATCACCTCCCTGGTTCTTCTTTTAATCGACCCATAGAGGAATTGAAATAAGGAGCTTATAAGGTGCTTTTAAGCCCCTTATGAACTTTTAATCGACCCATAGAGGAATTGAAATGATAAAAGATACTATAATTGTAGAATACAAATCAGCTTTTAATCGACCCATAGAGGAATTGAAATTAAGTTGGTCCGGGTGCATATCATATCCGGTCATTGCTTTTAATCGACCCATAGAGGAATTGAAATAACTTAGGGGCAAGCCATCTGTTTAATGCCGCCTTGCTTTTAATCGACCCATAGAGGAATTGAAATTGGGATAAAAAGTGGTGGAAGCCTGCTGACAGAAAAAGACTTTTAATCGACCCATAGAGGAATTGAAATTGATCTAGGGGGCGAGACCAAAATGACCGGGGTTCAGCTTTTAATCGACCCATAGAGGAATTGAAATAATATAATTACATATATATTTATACTTAAATGTAAACTTTTAATCGACCCATAGAGGAATTGAAATCGAAAGAATGGTTTATAAGAATGAGGGAAGACACCTACTTTTAATCGACCCATAGAGGAATTGAAATGAAGATGCTACACGATGTATGAGGCGTTTGAATTAACTTTTAATCGACCCATAGAGGAATTGAAATAGCGATTTTTTTACTATCACGGGAAGCGTTAAATCGACTTTTAATCGACCCATAGAGGAATTGAAATGGTCCTGCTATCGTTTACAGGGCTCCATTTCTTCTCCTTTTAATCGACCCATAGAGGAATTGAAATTGAGGAAAAACAGCAGGAAGAAGTAAAAAATTACGACTTTTAATCGACCCATAGAGGAATTGAAATAATGTACGAGGACACCACCGAAGGAACTCCAATAAGCTTTTAATCGACCCATAGAGGAATTGAAATCATACTCCCATCAAACTTACGGGAATGGATTAGGATCTTTTA
>JBGTNL010000114.1:0-65440 GCA_041743085.1 Flavobacteriaceae bacterium | reverse complement strand
TTAATAATCAATAACCCAGTAACTATTATGGCCAAAATGTTCTTAGAAACCGAAAGTCTTGCACTAAAGCGCATACCTGCCTGCCGCCTTTAGGCAGGGCTTCAACTAACGAATGAGACCAATGAAAGATGCATTTGATAGGTTGCGGAATTCAGTCAGGGGCGAGGTGCTGGTGGACGACTACTCCCTGGGCATGTACGCTACCGATGCCAGCATCTACCAAATAAGGCCTGTCGCAATAGTCTTGCCGAAGGATAAGGGGGATGTTAAAGAAGCCATCGCCTTTGCCTACACGAACAAGATCAGCATTCTTCCCAGAGGAGCGGGTACCAGCCTGGCAGGGCAAACGGTCGGGGAATCCATGATCCTTGATTTTTCCAAATACATGAACACTTTATTGGAAATAAACGCATCCGAAAAATGGGTGCGCGTACAACCGGGTATGGTCAGGGACGACCTTAATGCCGAATTGAAGCCCTACGGACTGCATTTTGCGCCGGACCCCGCAACGGGAAGCAGGGCAAATGTAGGGGGAATGGTCGGGAACAATTCCTCCGGGACCAAAAGCATTCTATATGGAAAAACCGTAGACCACGTTCTTGAAGCTTCCGTACTGTTGGCAGATGGCACCGAACTGCATTTGCAGAACTTTTCGCCCAAGGAATATCGGAAAAAGGCCTTACAAATGGATAGGGAAGGGGAAATTTATCGTTCCTTTAAAAAATTGGTTGACACCCATTTCGAAGAGATCAAGAAACGTTTTCCAAAAGTGATGCGAAGGGTGGGGGGGTACAATTTGGATGAATTCGTATACACGGATCACTGGAACCTCGGCAAATTGGTCTGTGGCAGTGAAGGTACCCTGGCAACGACTTTGGAGCTAAAACTGAACCTGGTGGACCTACCCAGGCACAGGTCGGTGTGCGTCGTCCATTTTTCAGAGGTTTTGGAGGCCATTTCCACGGTGAGATCTATATTGCCTTATAAGCCTTCCGCGATCGAGATATTGGACAAAACGGTTGTTGACCTAAGCCGTGAAAACCTGACCACAAGGCACCATTGCCATTTTTTGGAGGGGAATCCCGCCGCCATACTGATCGTCGAATTCTACGGGGACAGCCCGGAAGACGTTATGGACAGGCCCAAACGGATGATCGCCGGGCTTAAGTCCGACAATAGGGGATATGCCTACCCATTATTCCCCGAAGGGGAGGCCTGCGAAGATGTATGGGTCATCCGTAAAAAAGGGCTGGGATTGATGCTGGGAATGAAAGGAAACAAAAAGCCCCTTGCGTTTATCGAGGATGCGGGCATACCCTCCGAACACTTGTCCGAGTATATCGAACAGGTTTTGAAAGTATGCGAAAAACACGGTACCAAAGCGGCCATGTACGCCCATGCCAGCGTGGGGGTCATTCATGTTCGCCCCATCCTGGATCTGAGGTTGGCGGAGGATATTGAAAGATTGAAACGCATAACCGACGATACTTTTGAACTTGTGATGAAATACAAGGGATCGTGGAGCGGGGAGCACGGCGACGGGCTGGTACGAAGTGCCTACAACAAACGCTTTTTCGGAGAAACCCTGTATGATGCCTTTTTGGGAGTAAAAAAACTTTTTGACCCCGATAACCTTATGAACCCCGGAAAAATCGTGGAGGCGCAGACAATAGAACACAATTTGCGCTACGGTACAGCCTACCGGGATGAGCCCGTAAAATCGGAATACAAATACAGCGCGGAGGAGGGTTTTGAAGCCTCTGTACACATGTGTACCGGGGTAGGGGAATGTAGAAAACTCCTCGGCGGCACCATGTGCCCCAGTTTTAAGGCAACAAGGGATGAGGAACATTCCACACGTGGCAGGGCAAATGCACTTAGGATGGCGATGTCTAATCAATTTGGTAAAGAAGGACTGTCTAGCAAACGTCTTCACGAGGTCATGGATCTTTGCCTTTCCTGTAAGGCATGTAAATCCGAATGTCCCAGTAATGTGGATATGGCAAAAATGAAAAGTGACACCCTGCAAATGTATTATGATGAACATGGCATCACCTTCAGGGACAGGCTTATCCGCGATTCGGCAAAGGCCGCGGCGAATGTCTCGGGGTGGAAAGCAGGTATAGTGAACACGGTTCAAAGGAGCGGTCTGTTCCGGTCTGTTTTGCAAAGTACTGCGAATTTCGACAAGCGAAGGACCTTACCCGATTTTGCCAGGCAGCCGTTTTATAAATGGTTTGCAAATAATGCCCATAAAACGAATAAGGGCGATAAAAAAGTAGTCTTGTACGCGGACACCTATTTGAATTATCATGAACCACATATAGGCATCTCCGCCCTGCAACTTTTGAATTCCTGCGGATACGAAGTCATCCTGGCCAACGTAGGTTGTTGCCAAAGGCCTAAAATATCCCATGGTTTTCTACGCAATGCCAAAAAAGAGGGAGCAAAAACATTGGACGGCCTGAAAACATTCCTGGCCGAGGGGCTGAAAGTCGTGGTTTGTGAGCCCAGCTGTGCTTCCGCCCTGAACGATGACCTCCCGGATATGATAGCCGACACTGCTATGGCGGAACAATTGATAAATGGGGTAGTGATGATAGATGTGTTCCTGGCAGACGAATTTGAAAAAGGTCGATTGAATGTTCATTTTGAACCCATTTCGAAGGCCCTGGCCATACACGGGCACTGCCATCAAAAGGCCTTGTATGGTACCGATTCAATGAAACGGTTGTTAAAAGATTCCGGAAAGGGGATAGAAGAAATACCATCGGGCTGCTGTGGCATGGCGGGGTCCTTCGGATACGAGAAGGAACATTATGACTTATCCGAAAAGATCGGGAAGGAAATTCTGTTCCCGGCGGTGGAGAAACTGCAAAAAGATCATGAAATAGTCGCCTGCGGATTTAGTTGCCGCCACCAGATACTGCATTTTACAAATGCAAAACCGAAACACTTTGTAGAGACCGTAAGGGCCATAAAAAATAATTGATATATTTCAACAGGCTGTTATGCCTTCCAAACAAAAATAAATCGCGACAATGGGAAAAATCGATGAAATGAAAACAAGTACAAGGGTACTGATGGGCCCCGGGCCAAGTGATGTGCATCCGCGGGTATTGAGGGCAATGGCCACCCCTTTGGTAGGGCACTTGGACCCCGAATTTTTAGAGGTTATGGACGATATCAAGGCCATGGTTCAGCAGACCTTGCAAACACAAAACCCTCTGACTTTTGTGGTTTCCGCCCCGGGAAGTGCCGGGATGGAGACCTGTCTGATCAACTTATTGGAACCCGGAGATGAGGCGGTAATTTGCATACACGGCGTTTTTGGGAACCGTATGGCAGATATTGCCGAACGCTGCGGAGCAAAAGTAATAAAGGTCGAGGCAGAATGGGGAACCCCGATAAAAATTGAGGATGTTAAGAACGCTTTGGAAAATAGCTCTCCAAAACTTTTGGCCATTGTACATGCCGAAACTTCAACAGGGGCATTGCAGCCCCTGGAAGAAATAAGCGGATTGGCCAAAGCGGCGGGAGCCCTTTTTGTGGTAGACGCCGTAACCTCCTACTGCGGGGTGCAACTTAAGGTAGACGAATGGGGCATTGATGCCCTGTACTCGGGCAGCCAGAAATGTTTGAGCGCTCCTCCCGGACTCTCCCCGGTTACCTTTAGTCCAACGGCAATAGACGTACTGGAAAATCGGAAAACCAAGGTGCAGAGCTGGTTTTTAGATTTATCCCTGGTCAAAAATTACTGGGCCGGAGCCAAAAGAGCCTACCACCATACGGCCCCTGTATCGGCCATGTACGCTATGCGCGAGGCACTGCGAATTGTCCTGGAGGAAGGTCTGGAAAATCGTTTTAGGAGACATCAAAAAAACCATGAATTGTTGCGCGATGGCCTGGAAACCATGGGATTTCAATTTCTTGTGGAAAAACCGTATAGATTGCCGATGTTAAATGCGGTAAGGATTCCGGAAGGCGTTGATGATGCCCAGGTTAGAAAACGCTTGCTGGAAGAATACAATATAGAGATCGGGGGCGGACTGGGCCCTTTTGCCGGAAAGATATGGCGGATAGGCTTGATGGGAGAAAGCTCGGATCACAATCATGTAAACATGCTATTGGCCGCATTGAAGGATGTGATGTAAGCCTCGGGCAACAATTTCCCGAATACTAAGGAAAATGTATTTTTTGCGGTAATCGAGGATAATTCCATTCTCCATTTGCATGTCTCATCAACAAATCTTCCAAAAGCTCAAAAAAGGATACACCTATGAAAATAGAAGGAAGTTAAGCACTTTACCCGGTATCTCACATTACTCATTTTTGTAACAATCCAGCCAACTTGACGTCCTTAGATAAAACGAAGAACAAATGGGTATTTTACTGAAAAAAACAGTAAGAACAATAGTGACAATTACCTTTTTAAGCACGGTATCGTGCGCGGACAATGCCAAAAACAAATCTGTTACCGGTATTTGGACGCAAGAGGGCTACGGAAGGATTATTGAAATAACCGATTCAACCTATACATATTACAACACGACACAAAATTCCTGTTCATCCCTTGTTGCCGGCAAACTCAATGAACGTTTTAAAATTGTGCGGTTCAATCAGGACGAACTCGTATTGAATCCTGGCGGAATCGTGAATTACTACTTTAAGCACTCAGATACACTTCCGATAATCTGCAAAAAGGAAAATCCAGAAACAGATAAATCGCCGGAAAGGAATTTTGAGATATTCTGGAGTACATTCAAAAAACATTATGCGTTTTTTGAAAAGCGAAACGTAAATTGGGCCGGGGTTAGGGAAAAATATTTGCCCATTGCCAAAAATGTTGCGTCCGATAAAGAATTGTACAAACTTTTCATTGAAATTACAGATCTTTTCAACGATGGGCATATAAAATTGGAAGTTCCCGATTCACTTTTAATTAAAAACGAGGAAAAACAAAACCGCACAACTAAAAAAACCAAGAGCGACGTAAAGACCGACATCATAAATGAATATGTAAAAGACGCAAAATCATACAACAACGGCGTTATTCAATGGGGGTATTTAAAGAACAGCCAGGTGGGTTACATTTTGGTATCCGATATGAATGATTTTTCCCATTATGTTTCAGCTACCAATCTTTCCCAAAAGGAATTTGAGCAGCAATACGAAAGAAGACTGCAATCTAAATCACCAATTGAACAGTTTAACGATGAACTGGAGGGAGTTGATTACGTTATGAATAGGATAATTAATGATTTAACCAACTCTAAATCTGTTATAATCGATTTAAGATTTAATGGCGGGGGTTATGAAACGGTTGCATTAAAATTATTGAGTTATTTTGTAGATACGCCTAAACACATCCTTTCAGTAAAAGCTAAAAAAGATAATGGATTTACAAGGGAGCAAGAGTATGTTTTGAGACCCGCTGAAAATGGCTATGAAGGGTCGGTACTGTTATTGACCAGCAAGCGGACTGCCAGTGCTGCCGAAATTTTTGCCTTAGGAGCTTTAGCTTACCCCGAAATCAAAAGTTATGGTTCTACCACTAACGGAATTTTTTCGGAGATCCTATGGAAAAGCCTGCCAAATGGTTGGGAGTTTAGCCTTTCTAACGAAATTTATTCGGATTCAGTTGGTAACGAATATGAAATTACCGGAGTTCCGGTAAATTATGACATGGACTATCCCAAAGACGCAAATGAATTTTATAACAGCTTTTACCAGAATGCGACTTTCACGGACTTGACTATTGAAAAAATATTGAGCACGAAATAAATGTGCACTATGGCAATGGCTCTTTTAAAATCATTGGCCAGGTTCTTCAAAGTTCAGAAAACGATAAGAAGACCTGATTACTTCTTTGCACCCTTTGATTTCAAATAGTCAACAACATCTTCATGGCCGAATTTTTCCGCCATTTTTAAGGCAGTACGGACCCTGGTTTTTCCATTATAAAGCTCGGTACATACTTTGTTAACATCAGCCCCTTTTTCAACGAGAAATTTCACAACGTCCAAATGACCCTGTTCACTGGCGTTGATCAAAGGAGTTTCATCCCCCGGGATTTCATAATTGACGTCAGCCCCTAATCCTACCAGGTATTCGACTATATTCTGATGTCCGCCTTTTGCGGCCATTATCAAAGGGTTTCCATCTCCCTTTACGCCCATATCGAAATCTGCCTTCAGCCCAACAAGTAATTTTACCATGGCGAGGTTTCCTGTTTTAGAAGCCAGTATTAATGCGCTTCCATCTCCCAAAAATTTTCTATTGACATCGGCTCCTTTTTTAACCAAAAGTGTAACCATATCCAAATCGCCGGATGCAACTGCGGCCATGATTGGGTAGCCATCGGATATTGAACCCAAATTGGGGTCGGCACCGTGTTCCAGCAACAATTCTGCAACTTCATGATTCGAATATTGAAGGGCCAGATATAAGGCGGTGCCATCACCGTGGGCAAAGGTGTTGACATCCGCTCCCTGCGAGATAAGCAATTTGACGCTTTCTTCTTCGCCATCGGCAGCGGCTTTCAATAAAGGCGGAAGGTCATCGGAATGGTCGTTGTCATATTCCATTTCAAACTCGTTTTCTCTTTCTTCAGCAAAGGCCGACGTTTCCCTTACCTGTGCCTGCATTGCAAAGGGCTGGTTCAGTAACAAAAGTGTCGCGAACAGGGTTGGTGCAATGAAGGCATATTTCCAATAGCTGTGTACATCTGATTTCCTTGAATTCATCATGATTATTCGTTTTTTGATTAATGATTGATTATAATTTGAAACAATGGTCAGCGGTTTTTTTTCGGTGGCAATGGCCAATAGATTTCTTTGATAATTTTCTGATTCTACAGTTTGGCTATCCAGTAAAATGGCATCTGTCTGGTATTCAATATTTTTTTCTATTTCTTTTCGAAATAGCCAAATAAATGGATTGAACCACAAAATAATAATTGCAACTTCCGCCAGTAATAAGTCGAAGGAATGCCGTTTCAGAACATGTGTTTTCTCATGTTCAAGAATTTGCTCATAGGTGGTATCACTATACTTTTCAGGATCAATAAAAATATAGTTGAAGAAGGAACAAGGCCCGTTGCCGGCTTCAGCATGTATTATGATGTATTTGCCATGATACGTGCTATCCTTATTTCTGCGTATTCTTAGAAGAAGACTGATCAGCTGTGAAAATAGGTTCATAGACAATACGATCAACCCGAAAAAATAGATAACAGCTAACCAAAACCCCACGCCGTTTGCTTTTGTACCTGACTTTTTAAGGTTAGGATCGGTTTCTGTCAGAACCCGGCCGATGCCTGGCTGTTTTCCCTTACCGGAAAGCAGCGTTTCGTTTAATGGCGCTATTGCTGTTTTGTCGGCAGTTTCTGATAACCATGAATTAACTATCCCCTGATTATTGACCAATTCGGGAAGTGCCACATGGGGAAGCGTAAAACACAAAACCAGACTTAGAACCAGAAAAATACGATTCACTGCGAAAAAGCTCTCTTTTTCCAGAAATAGTTTGTAAAAGGCCAACATAATAGTAGCCACCAGGGAAGCCTTAAATAGCAATACCATCATGATTTTTTGGATTTTATGATTTCAATCAGTTCATTGATCTCTTTATCCGATAGCTTTTCCTGTTTTGCGAAATGTGCCATCATCCTGGGGAGGGAATTCCCGAAATACTTTTTCTTAATATTCTCTATATGTTGCTTGCGATACTTCTCCATAGGGATTGCGGCACTATAACGATCTGTATTGCCCAGCTTTTCGGATTTAAGAAAGCCCTTTTTGACCAGGATTTTCACAATAGTTGCAACAGTATTATAATGGGGTTTTGGGTCAGCTAACTTCGCTACGACATCACGGATGAACGCGCTCCCTGATTGCCATATGACCTGCATGATCTGGTCTTCTCTTTCGGTTAATTTTTTCATCAAAATTTTGTTTCCAGAACAATACTACTAATAATTTAGTAGATATATTAATTTTTTAGTAGAATTTTTCTTCTACCATGTATTAAACTGCATGTCTTAATCTGTAACAGTCCCGGAAAAGGGTCATCTTTATGAAAGCACCGGCCAAATGATCTGACGGGCTTAAAGTGATTTAGAAACTTTTTTGATTTCTCATGACAAATTGATCTGATAATGGAATGATACCTCAGTTCTCCTTTTTATTTCACCTTTTGCAAAGCCATCCCTCCAATAACGTTAAAATATTGGACACTATCTGTAAAATTATTTTACAGTGACCCATAAATGTATTTAAAAAATTGTATTGTAAGTAATTGATTTACAATTAATTAATTTTATGGCACAAATATAGGTACAACTATTTGGAACACCATTAGTCCCTCAGATGGGTTATTGCCGGCCGGGTAACAAGTGTATGAATTGAATAAATCCTCATCAACCAAAAAACGAGAATCATGTTAAATAACTATTTCAAAATCACTTTTCGGAACCTTTGGAAGCATAGAGGTTTTTCATTCCTGAATATAGTTGGTTTGGCAATTGGTATGTCCGCTGGGTTCCTTATTTTATTATTATATGTGGCGTTTGAACTCAGCTATGATAAGTTCCACACAAAAGGTGACAATATCTACAGAGTGGTCGCCGATATTAAGACACCCTCCGAAGTTCTTAATATCAATAGTGTGGCTTGGGCAGTTGCTCCAAACCTGGTAAAGGACTTTTCCGAAATACAATCTGCGGTCCGGGTTGATCAACTAAATTTTCTTGTTAGAAAGGATGAACTCAAGTTCAAGGAAGAAAACTCGGTTTCTGCCGATAAGGATTTCTTTAAAGTCTTCGATTTTAAATTGATCCAGAGAGAAAAGGAAAATGTATTGCTGGAACCCTATAGTCTGGTCCTTTCGGAAACCGCTGCAAGAAAATATTTTGGCGACAGGAATCCGATCGGCAAAACATTGAAAATCTTTGATGAAGGCTTTAACGCAAAAGTTATGGGCGTTATGGAAGATATTCCCGAAAATTCACATATCAAGGCCGATATTGTTTTGTCGATTACCACTTTTACCCAAAGTTTGAGAAAGGAACTGGATGAGCAATGGATGAACTATGGCGCTTCCACCTATGTTCTTTTAAATCCCAAAACGGACATAATCCAACTGCAATCAAAATTTCCGGATTTTTTGGAAAGGCATGATGGGGAGAATATGAAGAAATCCAAAATGTTCCCGACATTACTGCTTGAACCTCTAAAAGATATCTATTTACGCTCTGCGCGCGGCGGTGAAGTGAGCGGGGATATAAACAATGTGTACATATTTTCCATAATCGGAATTTTTATTCTTTTGATTGCCTGTATCAACTTTATCAATCTTATGACCGCACGTTCCGTTGAACGCGCTAAGGAGGTGGGGATACGTAAGGTAATAGGGGCCGGAAAATCACAATTGAAATATCAGTTTATCGGGGAATCGATACTTATATGCCTTTTTGCCTTTATCATTACTGTCGTCCTAATTGCTTTCTTCTTGCCCTATTTTAATGATTTGGCAGGTAAAACGGTAAGTGGGGGCATTTTTTCCAATCCTTCCATGATCGTGGTCTTATTGCTTATTTCCTTGTGCATTGGGATATTGGCAGGAATTTATCCGGCATTTGTCTTATCATCCTTTAAACCCATAAACGTGCTAAAAGGAAGTTTTTCTACAGGATCAAAGGGAATACTTCTCAGAAAGGGCCTGGTCGTAACCCAATTTACCATTTCGATTGCATTGATCATGGGCACAATCATTGTTTATGATCAGATGAACCATATGCGCAACCAGGACTTAGGATTCGACAAAGATCAGACCCTCATTTTGGAGACTAATGTTTCCCCTGCCCAAACTTCCTTGAAACTTGCACTTAATGATTTGCCTGGGGTCAAATCCACGAGTCTTGGCTCAGCCATACCGGGAGGGGAAAATAACGGCGCATACTCAGAAATACAGAATAGCAATGGCGATATGCAGGTAGCAAATCTCGATACTTATTTTGTAGATTATGATTACATTCCGCAATTTGACTTGAAGGTAATGGCCGGCAGGGGATTCTCCAGGGATTTTGTAACAGATTCCACCGAGGCAATGGTCCTGAACGAAAAGGCCGTACAACTTTTTGGTTATAGTTCGCCTGAGGAGGCTTTGGGAGCCAAATTCGATCAGTGGGGCAGACAAGGCCGCATTGTGGGCGTTGTAAAAGATTTTCATTTTAAGTCATTGCAGCAAGATATAAAACCATTGACCATACGTATAGAACCGAACAATACCGATCTTATCGCGGTCAAGATAAGTTCAGAAAATATTCAACAAACCATTGCTTCAATCGGTGAAAATTGGCAGACCATATTGCCCGATAAGCCTTTTGATTATTATTTTTTGGATGAATTTTTCGACCGCCAATATCGTTCCGAGGAGCGCTTTGGAAGCCTTTTCTTAAATTTTGCTGTATTGGCAATTTTAATATCCTGTTTGGGCTTATTGGGGCTAGCCGCATACAGTACACTACAGCGCAAAAAGGAAATTGGGATTCGCAAAGTCACCGGTTCTTCCATCTTCGGGATTGTACATCTATTTTCTAAAGAGTTTTTAAAACTGGTAAGTATCGCCTTTTTGATTGCCTCGCCAGTGGCATGGCTGATCATGACCTATTGGTTAAAGGATTTCGCCTATCGGATAAATATACAATGGTGGATGTTTGCACTTGCAGGGGCATCAGCCATGTTAATTGCGATTTTAACGGTCAGTTTTCATGCGATAAAGGCATCATTGACCAACCCCGTGAAAAGTTTACGAACGGAATGAAAAAAAGCTCCCCCCTTCAGATGAAGGGAGGTGTCTCCGCCAAAGCGGAGACGGAGGGATTAGAGCTCCTCGAAGTTTGCAACTTCGAGGCACTACAATACTATGAGTTTCATAAGTGCGAAGTTGTAAACTTCGCACAGCTGGCAACTTATAACAAAGGTCGGCACAAAATACTGAAAAGCAGTTGCCACTTTATGACAGTAGTGGTTTGGGAAAATAGTAACCCCTAACTTTATAAAAAAAACAGGGCATTATTTAATCAATAAAGAAATGAGCAAACAACACGGTTACCATGTGTCCCTGGAATGGACAGGGAACAAGGGTACAGGCACAGACAATTACAGGGGATATGAAAGAGCGCATACCATCGGAGTTGAAAACAAACCGGATATTTTAGTGTCTTCCGACCCCGCTTTCAGAGGCGACAAAACCAGACATAATCCGGAAGAGCTTTTAGTTGCTTCCGTATCGTCCTGCCATATGCTATGGTATTTGCATTTGTGCGCTGAGGCAGGGATTGTGGTTGTTAATTATATCGATAAAGCTATGGGAACCATGCAGGAAACCGCCGGTGGGGGAGGGCAATTTACGAAGGTAATGTTGAATCCCATCGTAACCGTAAGCGAAAAATCAATGATGGAGAAGGCCAACGCACTACATCATAAAGCCAACAAAATGTGTTTTATCGCCAACTCCTGCAATTTCCCTATCCACCATAAACCGAAATGTATCGCAGAGAACGGTTAAAATGAGACATATGCGGGAACCGTTCCCAGCCGCTCCCCAGCTCCTCGAAGTTTGCAACTTCGAGGAGCTGCAACACTATGGGTTTTATAAGTGCGAAGTTGTAAACTTCGCACAGCCAGGTTTTCGGACACCAAAATGCCCACTGCCTGCGGTCTGTTTATTCCTCCGCCTGTCCCGCCATCATGAGATAGGCTTTAAGGAACCCATCTATATCACCGTCCATTACGGCATCTACATTGCCGGTCTCTTCCCCGCTGCGTACATCTTTTACCAATTTGTATGGGTGCATTACATAATTCCTGATCTGTGACCCCCATTCTATCTTCATTTTAGAAGACTCAATCTCATCCCTGGCCTCTTGCTTTTTCCGCAATTCTATTTCATAAAGTTGCGATTTGAGCATTTTTAGCGCCGTGGCCCGGTTGTCGTGCTGGGATCTGGAATCCGAACAAGAAATCTGTATCCCGGTGGGCTTATGTACCAATTGTACCTTGGTTTCTACCTTGTTCACATTTTGTCCGCCCGCACCGCTGGAACGGGCCGTGGTTATCTCAATATCCGATGGGTTAATATCAATTTCGATACTGTCATCGACCAAAGGATATACGTAAACGGAAGCAAAAGAGGTGTGGCGTTTTGCATTGCTGTCGAATGGGGAAATGCGAACTAAGCGATGTACGCCGTTTTCGCCTTTCAGCCATCCGAATGCATAGCCCCCTTCTATTTCCAGTGTTACGGTTTTAATGCCCGCCACGTCACCTTCCTGGTAGTTCAATTCTTTGATCCTGTACCCATTTTTTTCGCTCCACATCATATACATCCTCATTAACATGGCGGCCCAGTCGCAACTTTCCGTTCCTCCCGCACCGGCCGTAATCTGCAAAACAGCCGTCATTTCATCCCCCTCTTCCGAAAGCATATTTTTGAATTCGAGCTTTTCTATGGCAGAAAGCGCCCCTTCATATTGCCGCTCTACTTCCTCTTCCTTGACCTCTCCTTCTTCCAGAAATTCGAGCAAAACTTCAAGATCGCCTACAAGGGTTTTTGCAATATTGTAATCATCAACCCATTGTTTTTTGGATTGTATGAATCGCATGTGCGCCTGTGCTTCCTTCGGATTGTCCCAGAAGTCAGGAGCTAACGTTTTTTCCTGTTCGTTCCCTATTTCAATCAATTTGGCATCTATGTCAAAGATACCTCCTTAACGCACCAAGGCGATCCTGAAGACCTTTGTACAGGTCAGTCGTAATTGTCATTCCTTTAAATTTTGATCAAAAATAATACTCTTTTCCTTCATTTGCCAAGGAAATAAAATCCCTACTGTTGATGGCTCGAGACCTGAACGCTGTAGTTGGTTTCGTTTTTCCCGGTAGTGTAGACGACTCCTTTTAAGGGCGAGCAGTCCCTGTAATCTTTCCCATGTGCCACTTTAATGTGGTTGGCATTGGCCAGCAGATTATTGGAAGGGTCAAAACCCAGCCAGCCCACATTGGGGATATAAGCTTCCGCCCAGGCATGCATTTGCGAATCTCCGAAATAGCCATTCCCCTGGTGCAGATAACCTGAAACATATCTTGCGGGTATGCCATTTTGCCTTGCCAAAGCGCAGAACAAGTGTGAATAATCCTGGCACACTCCTCTCTTTTTACCCATGACCGTATCAAGAGTGGTTTCTACATCCGTTATCCCTGCCTCAAATGCAATCAGTTTAGATGTGGTATGGTTTAACCGTTGAAGGTTCTCGAAGATAGATTTGCTATGGTCCAGGTTGAAAATATGAGCACTCTTTCCCGGGAAGGTAGTGAAATGGGTTCTTTTTAGAAACGGTTCATGATCTGCTTTAAAATTGAGGTGGGCAATGCTACGATAATCTGCCTCGTGATCCTGTGAAGGGCTGAAATCAAATGGATTTACTTCCTCTTTTAACAATTTAAAAGAGGCTTCGAATGAAAGTTTCCTGAATTTTTGTTTGGGATGTACCCGAATGGTTTTAAAGCCATAGCCATTGATCGAAAATTCATAGTTAGCACCGAGCGAGTTTGAAAATTGAGTTATTACACCCGACTGGGTTTTATTTTCCTCCGGAATGATCAAAAATTGCCAGAGAGCCCCATTGACCTGGTTTTCGTACTTATTTTCGCTTTTATAACTGATGGAATATTCGCTGAACATAACTTTGATAATAACATACAAAGATAGCGCATTGAAAACCGGTTAGTAGTTAAAAAACTCCTTTTCCATTTTTTGTCCTATCTGTATCACGCCGTTCAACATGTTATCGATGAATCCCCGCATGTCTTCTTCAATTTCCTCAACATGCTTATATTGGTATTCCGCCCGTACTTTACCGACCAGAAAAGCGGTAGAATGTTTATCGGGATGCTCTTTTTTATATATTAGCTTAATAAGGCCGCAGATGGCGTTCAGACTATAGATAATAGATCGCGGGCAATCCGGGTTGAGCACCAAAAATTCCAGCGAACAAACGCTATCAGGAGTTTTCTTGTAAAATCTCCTCATCATATCATAGGACTCAACGCACTTCAGTAAAGTGATCCATTCAAAACTGTTCTTTATTCCTTTTTCGTAACTGTCTTTGGTTTTAACCGCGTCATTATACTTTGAATTGATAATGCGAATAACCTGGTTGGCCCTCTCCAGATATACTCCCATCATAATTACCGCGTAGATTTTATCATGTAGTAATGTCCCCCTTATCTTCGCCCGTAGGATGGCCGTCATCTCGGTAACATTAACTGTAAAGTCGTATAATCCCCTTTTCACGAACGTTTCCTTAGGATAATTGAGCACAAAATGATAAAATTTATTTATTGATTCATATAACTCGGTAGATATTAAGTCTCGGGCACCATTCGCATTTTCACGAATATATTTAACATTGCTGATAACAGAGGTGGTCTTCTCTGCGTTCAATCCGATATTAAAGAGCACATCTTCCTCTTTTAATTCTGCTTTTTGATCGTTCTCCGGGTCGCCTAGCATAAAGAGCATGGATCGCAACACAAACTGCCTGGATTGAGATAATTCGTTCGGGGCATCGAGGGAAGAGAAATAATTTACATTCAGATAACGGGCAAGATGTTCGGATCGTTCAATGTAACGACCCATCCAAAAAAGATTATTGGCAACTCTGGCTAACATAGTATGCTTATTTATTCAATACCCAGGTGTCTTTTGAGCCTCCGCCCTGGGATGAATTTACGATTAGATTTCCTCTTTGAAGCGCTACACGGGTAAGTCCCCCCTTAAGAACAAATTCCTGGTTTTTCCCCAGCAAAGTAAATGTCCTGAGATCTACGTGGCGTTGCTCAAAAGATTCCGTTTCATCAATGTAAGTAGGATGAACGGAAAGAGACATGATAGGCTGAGCCACATACTTACGGGGATTTTCGCTAAGCTCGGATTTTACCTTCTCAATTTCCTCCCTGGTAAGTTTATTACCTATGGAAATACCATAACCCCCGGCTTCGTCCACCGGTTTAATCACCAGTTCGGGAATATGATCCAGTACGTATTCCAATTCTTCGGGCCGACTGCAGTGATAGGTATGTACATTTTTAAGAATGGGTTCTTCGTTTAAATAAAATTTGATAATCTGAGGCATAAAGGTGTAGACCGCCTTATCATCCGCTACTCCTGTTCCCGGGGCGTTCGCCAAACATACATTTCCCTTTTTATAGGCAGCAAAAAGCCCTGGAACCCCAAGCGACGAATCAGGTTTGAATTCCAGCGGGTCAATGAAGAGATCGTCAATTCTGCGATAGATAACGTCTACCTTCTCGGGTCCCGAGATGGTCTTCATGTAGACAAAATCGTTTTCCACGAAGAGATCTCTTCCCTCTACCAACTCCACGCCCATAGCCTTTGCTAAATAGGAATGTTCGTAATAGGCAGAATTGAACATCCCAGGCGTGATCACGACACAATTGGGACTGTCTACCCCCTTGGGTTTTACACTTTGCAGGGTCTCCAAAAGATTTTCGGCATAATTAGTTACAATATGAGGTTGATAGTGGTTGAATACCCCGAATAGGGAACGCTTCATTGCAGTGCGGTTGCAAATAACGTAACTAACCCCGGAGGGACAACGGATATTGTCTTCCAAAACATAGTATTTGCCGTCTGCATGCTTTATTACATCAGTGCCGGAAATATGATTGTAAATGCCGCCGGGTGGATCAACGCCGATCATTTGGTGTAAATAATTCGCAGAAGTGCTGATCAATTCGAGAGGTACAATCCCGGCTTTGATTATTTTTTTATCGTGATAGACATCCCAAAGAAATAAATTTAAGGCTTTGCTTCGTTGTATAGCGCCCCTTTCTATGATATCCCATTCATCGGCGTCTATGATCCTCGGAAAAAGATCGAAGGGAAAGATCTTTTCCTGGGATTCTGCACCTCCATATACCTGAAAGGTTATTCCCTGATTAAAGAAGGAGGTTTTTGCCTTGTTGTTCAGATTAACGTAATCATTTATGGATTGTTCCCCGTAGAGTTTAAAAAGCGCCTCATAAATGCTTTTGACATTTCCATCCTTATCAAAAATCTCGTCGAACAAAGCCGGATTTTTTTCGTATGATGAAAATATACTGTTTTCGGTTTGCTTCATTGGAATTACTTTGCCATAAGATAAAGTATTCCATCTAATATTCCACATAGTTTTATCAGATTTGAAAAGGATTATTTTTTCATCATACAATTATTCCTTCCCTGGCAAATTGTGGTCCCCCGAATAAAAAAATTGCCACAACACTTTCACATATTTTCTCTAAATTTAGCCGCAAATGCGACTATATGAAGAATGCACTGTTATTGGCAATCGGCTTATTCCTATATCAATTGGTCCACTCTCAATTCGCGGAAAAAAGCAAAGATTTTCAGAAATTCAATGGTCTCTTTAACTTCTACTACGACGAAGAGGGCGACAAGATATATTTGGAAGTCGGGGAACTAAATAAAGAGTTTTTATATGTTTATTCGCTAAGCAGCGGTATTGGAAGCAATGATATAGGTTTGGATAGAGGGCAGCTTGGAAATGAGCAGGTTGTATTTTTTAAGAAGGCTGGAGGAAAACTTTTGTTGGTACAACCTAACCTCAGATTCAGGGCACTCACGGATAATGCTCTGGAGAAAAGGTCTGTAGAGCAGGCCTTTGCAAAATCCATTCTTTACGGGTTTAAGATTGAAGAGGGGAAAAACGGTAAATACATTATCGATATTACCGGTTTTCTAATGCAGGATATGCATGGGGTTGCAGCCAGGTTAAAAAGTTCCGAACAAGGCACTTACAGCCTTGATAAAGACAGGAGCGCCCTGGCTATGGAGCGTACGAAGGCATTCCCAAAAAATATTGAATTGGACGTAGCCTTGACATTCAAAGGAGAACCACTAGGGGAATATATAAAAGCTGTGACCCCAAATGCCGGACTCGTTACTGTTGCACAGCATCATTCGTTTATAGCGTTACCGGATAACGGTTACAAAAAAAGGACCTTTGATCCCCGTTGCGGGTCTTACCCATTTACGTACTATGACTATGCGACGCCGGTTGAGGAACCTATTTTGAAACGTTATATTACCCGACATAGATTGGAAAAAAAGGACCCAAAGGCAACCATAAGTGAAGTAGTTGAACCTATTATTTACTATTTAGACAACGGTACTCCCGAGCCGGTAAGATCTGCCTTGCTGGAAGGCGGCCGATGGTGGGACCAGGCCTTTGAAGCCATTGGCTATAGAGACGCTTTTCAATTAAAAATGCTGCCGGATGATGCCGATCCCCTTGATGCCAGATATAATGTTATCCAATGGGTACACAGATCTACCAGGGGTTGGAGTTATGGCAGCAGTATTACGGACCCACGGACGGGGGAGATCATCAAAGGGCATGTCAGTTTAGGTAGTTTACGTATTCGGCAGGATTTTTTGATAGCCCAGGCATTAATGAATAAACCCTTTGCGGAGAGTGATGAAAATAATGAAACCATGTTAAAACTGGCCCTGGCAAGAATACGCCAGCTTTCGGCCCATGAAATAGGGCATACCCTGGGATTTGCCCATAATTTTGCGGCGAGCACCAACGACAGGGCTTCCGTAATGGATTACCCGCATCCCCAAATCCGGATTATCGGGGGAGAAATTGATTTCTCGAAAGCATATGCCACCGGCATAGGTAGATGGGATAAAGTTACGGTTGCTTATTCCTATTCCGATTTTCCATCCGGAACTGATGAACGGGAACGTTTAAACAATATCCTGGACAGCGCCAGGGATGGGGGCCTGCGTTATATTTCGGACCAGGATGCCCGTCCCCAGGGCGGTGCCCATGCCTTTGGCCATTTGTGGGATAATGGAAAAGATATTACGGACGAATTGGCAAATGTGCTTAAAGTCCGGGAACGGGCCATTGCCAATTTTTCGATCGACAATATCAAAAAAAATGAATCCAATACGGTTCTGGAAGATGTATTTGTGCCGCTGTATTTCTACCATCGTTACCAGACCGAAGCCGTTTCCAAGCTCATTGGCGGATTAAATTACAACTACAGTGTAAAAGGAGATGGTCAGGCTGCCATGGAGATAGTAGGTAAAAATAACCAGCGGCAGGCCTTAAAAATTTTGCTTGTTACGTTAGAGGCAGAAACCATTGCCATCCCAAGAGAGAAATTGCCCCTCTTCCCGCCGAGGGCTATTGGTTATGACAAGACAAGAGAATCGTTTAACGGAAAGACGGGGGTATCTTTTGACGCACTTTCGGCCGCTGAAACTTCAGCGGATATGACATTAGGCCTAATGTTGCACCCGGAAAGAGCTTCCAGGTTGATACAGCAAAAAAGCCTGGATCCAAAGCAGTTGGGATTATCCGATGTTTTGAAGGCATTGACAGAGCGTACTATTAAAAATCAGCATAAGGATGACTACCACAACGAAGTACAGACCGTTATCAATTTTCGCGTTCTGTACCATATGATGAGCTTGGCTGCCAATGACGATGTGCATCCGCAGGTGAACACGATTGCGAACCAGGAATTAAAAAATCTAAAGGCCTATCTAATGTCGGGAAGCGAACCCTTTGCCGAAGAAATGATCAGGCGAATAGACAATTATTTTAAGGAACCCGATGATTTTAAGGTAATTCCCTCTCCCAAAATTCCGGACGGTTCCCCGATTGGCATGGCCTGTTTTGAATAAGGCGACAATTTGTTGGTTGGTAAATGTAGCCATTCGAAATTAGTCCGATGCCGAGTTTGTACACAGGTGCATTTTTTTAGAATGTAGCTTAACCCTCTTTCTGAAACTCAAATTATGTCGTAATTCTTTGAGTCTCTGTATAACAAGTGCCTGGGTATTTTTTAGAAAGTACAAGAGGGAGTACATAGCATTATTTTAAATAACCCAGTGTCGAAATAACTAAAAAGCTATTTACTTGAAAATTAACCTGATAAGCGATACCGTAACCAAACCCACGGAAGGGATGCTTGCGGCCATGATGGCTGCGGAAGTAGGGGACGACGTTTTTAAGGAAGACCCAACCGTAAATGCCCTGGAAGCTAAGGTTGCCGCCATTTTCGGAATGGAAGCATCGCTCTATTTCCCCAGCGGCAGCATGACCAATCAAACTGCCATTAAATTGCACACGAATCCAGGTGACCAGCTTATCTGCGATAAATACGCCCATGTATATAATTATGAGGGCGGAGGGGTCAGTTTTAACAGTGGGGTTTCCTGTAAATTAGTGGATGGCAACCGGGGTATGGTGACTGCGGAGCAGGTAGAGGCTTCCATAAACCCACCCGACTTCCATCATAGTCCGCTGACCAAACTGGTTTGTATCGAAAACACAACCAATAAGGGTGGGGGAGCATGCTGGGATTTTGAAGAACTCAGACGTATAAAAGCGGTTTGCGAAAAGCATCAATTGAGCTATCACCTGGATGGAGCACGACTTTGGAACGCCTTGGCGGCCAGGAATGAAAGTGCCGTTTCTTATGGAAAGTTGTTTGATACCATTAGCGTGTGTCTCAGCAAGGGTCTGGGATGCCCTGTGGGTTCTCTTTTAGTTGGTGATAAAAAAGCAATTGAAAAAGCCGTACGAATTCGTAAGATCCTGGGAGGAGGAATGCGGCAGGCGGGGTATTTGGCCGCCGCGGGAATTTACGGCCTGGATAATCACCTAGAGCGCCTGAAGGAGGACCATTTAAAGGCAAAGGAGATTGAAACCATTTTAAAGGAGCTGTCTGTTGTTAAAAAAGTTGAGCCGGTAGAGACCAATATCATTATTTTTGAGGTAGATGAAAAAAAACTTTCGGCGGAGGAATTTGTACAAAAACTTTTGAAAAAGGATATTCGGATTATTTCAATGGGGCAGGGTAAGTTGCGTATGGTAACACATCTGGATTATACCCACGACATGCATGCTGAATTGCTGGCCGTATTGAAAAACCTATAATGTTCGGCTATCCGAGATCATAGCTATCCTGTTTTTTAAATTTTTTATACCATTCTCCATACCAGCCTCCGAACCATAACGTTGGCTGCTGCCAATGACTTTGCCGTGTAAATCCTTTAATTTAAAAAGAAATTTACCCTCGTGGTCCGTTCTTCTTTCAAATACGGATTGCTTGTCGAGCAGAGGGCCTAAATTTTTAACCGTTCTTTTTATATCGTCCTCGCTGTCAAAATCCACACTTTCGAGAAGCGTGTTTCCGTCGCTGGTCTTTAGCTTAAACCGATAGGTGTTATGCTTTCTTTTTTCTATTTCTATCATAACTTAGCTGCTTCCTCTAAAAATACTTAAAAATTCATAATAAAACCACGGCGTGGATTTTAAGATTTTTAGTATCTTGAACAGGATTGGAGTGTATTATTGATCCGGTATACTTCGTTTCTTTGGATTATAGTTGAGGATTAAGGCAGCTTTAACAACTAATAATTATACTAACCAACCGGAAAAGGGCTTCATCCTATGGTCTTAGAAGCCCTTTTATTTATTTGACTTTCCAGGCAAAATCAATTTCTGAAACGATACGGCGATCTTTCCGAACCAAAATTTATTTCATTTCATCTTTTTTTATAGGATATCAGCCATAAACAGGCTTCTTCTTGCCAATAGGTCATTTAAATAACGAATCCATTCCAGGAATATTGGGCATTCCTTCCTTTGCCACGGCAGCTAATTCTGCCTCATTAATTTCGGTAGCCTTTGTGATGGCCTTGTTGATGGCAAGAATCAGATAGTCTTCCAATTGGTCCTTATCCTCCAGCAGACTTTCGTCGATTGTTATGGATTTTAACTCTCTATTGGCAGTAATTGTAACTCCTAAAAGCCCATCGGAAGATTTTTCTTCTATTGTAACGGAATGCAATCTTTCCTTGGTTGCCTTTACTTTTTCCTGTGTCTCTTTTAATTTCCCCATCATTCCCATAAGATCTCCTAACATAATCCTGTTTTTAAATTACCAATGGCAAAATTACTAAATTGCGCAATCAAACGGGTAATTTATGCTACCATTACGAAAAAGAGAAGCCGTTTTTCTATTTAGTCTTATTTTTGCCGTTTCTTGTCAAAATCAAAAAAAGGACATGATGGTAGCCAAGGCACCTGTGGCAAAAAAGATCCCCAAGAAATTAGAGAAGCATGGCGATGTAAGGATCGATGACTACTACTGGTTAGGAAATAGGGAGGATAAGGCAGTGATCGACTATTTAGACCGGGAAAATGTCTATTTCAATGAATTAACAGCGCATACAAAGGATTTTCAGAAGGAACTTTTTGGGGAGATGAAATCGAGGATCAAGGAAGATGAGGCCTCGGTGCCTTATAAAAAAAATGGGTACTGGTATATCACCCGGTATGAGACCGGCAAAGAATATCCTATTTATTCCAGAAAAAAAGGAAGCCTGGAGGCGGAGGAAGAAATCATGTTTAATTGCAATGAATTAGCGGAGGGCCATGAATTTTTTAATCTGGGAGGTATTTCAGTAAGCCCGGATAATAAGCTGGCAGCTTTTGGGATTGATACCGTTTCGAGAAGAAAATACACCATTTACATAAAGAATTTGGAAACCGGGCAAATACTTACAGACAAAGTAGACAATACCACCGGGGGATCCGTATGGGCCAATGATGATAAGACCTTGTTTTATACCAAAAAAGATCCGGAGACACTTCGTTCGGATAAAATATACAAGCACAAGCTAGGAAGCCCTGGTTCTTCTGATGAATTGGTATTTCATGAAGAGGATGAGACCTTTAGCACTTTCGTATATAAGACGAAATCCGAAAAATATATTGTGATCGGATCTTACAGCACTTTAACAAGCGAATATCGGTTTCTACATGCAAATAAACCGGACGGCAGTTTTAAAATATTTTCCCCGAGAACCAGGGGACTGGAATACAGCATTTCGCATTATGGAGATCGTTTTTACGTATTAACCAACAAAGACGAGGCTAAAAACTTTAAACTGATGCAAACGGAGGAGGGTAGGACTTCTTCCGAAAATTGGAAAGAATTTATACCTCACCGGGAGGGGGTTTTGCTAGAGGATATTGATATTTTCAAAGAACACTATGTGCTTTCTGAGCGAGAAAATGGTTTGAACAAACTCAAAATAGCCCGGTGGGATGGATCAAATGAATACTACTTGCCTTTTGAAAGTGAGACTTATACGGCCAATGTAGGTACTAATCCGGATTTTGATACCGAAATCCTCAGATATTCCTATAATTCGCTCACAACACCTAGTTCCGTGATCGACTTTAATATGCGTACCAAGGAAAAGGAAATCAAGAAGGAACAGGAAGTGCTGGGGGGAAAATTCAGGAAAGAGAATTATAGGTCGGAGCGACTTTGGGCTACCGCGAGAGACGGGGTAAAAGTGCCTATTTCCGTAGTGTATCACAAAGACACCAGGATTGACGGAAATACCCCGGTGCTGCAGTATGCCTATGGTTCCTATGGGGCCACAATAGATCCCTATTTTTCTTCCATAAGACTAAGTTTGTTAGACCGGGGTTTTGTGTATGCGCTTGCACATATCCGTGGCGGGCAATACCTTGGCAGGCACTGGTACGAAGAGGGTAGGCTATTAAAAAAGAAAAATACTTTTACCGATTTTGTTGATTGCTCCAGGTTTTTGATCTCCCAGAATTATACCAGTCCGGAGCATCTGTACGCCATGGGCGGTTCCGCAGGGGGATTATTGATGGGAGCGGTGGTGAATATGGCTCCTGAACTGTACAACGGCGTAATAGCTGCGGTACCGTTCGTAGATGTAATTACAACCATGTTGGATGAATCCATACCCCTGACAACGAGCGAATATGATGAATGGGGCAATCCAAATGAGAAATCGTATTATGATTATATGAAATCGTATTCCCCTTATGACCAGGTTTCTGCCCAGGATTATCCCAATATGCTGGTAACCACAGGTTTACACGATTCCCAGGTACAATATTGGGAACCGGCAAAATGGGTGGCAAAGCTAAGGGATTACAAAACCGACAATAATTTATTGTTTCTTGACACGAATATGGATGCCGGTCATGGCGGGGCTTCCGGCAGGTTTGAAGCCCTGAAGGAGGTAGCCAAGGAATATTCTTTTTTACTCGATTTAGAGGGCAAAATTCAATAATTGAAAAAAAATAGTAATTTTGTTCCCAGATTATGCGTTCTTTTGAAAAAGAGCGCATATGCCTAACCTCGCTTTATGGATAATAAGATAAATGCTTATAATAGTATTCTTGAACTCATAGGGAATACTCCATTAATCAGACTAAACAGGATAACCGCCTCCCTTACCGGAAATTTTTACGCTAAGATAGAAGCCTTTAACCCGGGACATTCTTCAAAAGACCGGATTGCCGCTTTTATTATAGAAGATGCAGAACGTAAAGGCATTCTTAAGCAAGGAAGCACTATAATTGAAACAACTTCTGGCAATACGGGCTATAGTATTGCCATGGTAAGCATTGTTAAAGGGTATGGTTGCGTTCTGGCGGTTAGTTCAAAATCTTCCAAGGACAAAATAGATATGCTTCGCTCTATGGGCGCTAAGGTGTATGTTTGCCCGGCGCATGTTAGTGCGGATGATCCCAGATCTTACTATCAGGTGGCCAGACGATTGCATGAAGAAACGAAGGGTTCTATCTACATTAATCAATACTTCAATGAATTAAATATAGAGGCCCACTATAAAACCACAGGACCTGAAATTTGGGAGCAGACCAATGGCAATATCACGCATTTCATAGCTTGCAGCGGCACGGGAGGAACAATTTCCGGAACCGCAAAATATTTAAAGGAACAAGCCCGGAAAACTGGTAAAAACATCAGGATCATAGGGGTGGATGCCCACGGATCCGTACTTAAAAAGTACCACGAAACGGGAGAATTCGATACCAATGAAATATACCCCTATCGCATTGAGGGACTCGGTAAAAATCTCATCCCGGAGGCCACCGATTTTAGCGTGATTGACGAATTTATTAAAGTTAGCGATGAAGAAAGCGCCCATACTGCCAGGGAGATCTCCCAGACGGAAGGGATATTTGTGGGTTATACCAGTGGTGCCGTAATTCAGGCGGTTAAACAACTTAATGAACAGGGGGAATTTAGGAAAGACAGCAATGTGGTAGTGATCTTCCCGGATCATGGTTCCAGGTATATGAGCAAGATCTATAGCGATCAGTGGATGAACGACCAGGGCTTCTTTGACAGTAAAAATGTAGGGGAGGAACAAGAAATACAATTCATAAGGTAATACCCTATTATTTTCTGGTTGGGAGGGCAATAAGGAATACTTGTTGCCCTATTTGCTGGCTTTTAAAATAATTTATGAATCGTGGACAAAAATCCATAATTTTGTAATATCCCGAAAATCTTATGGGATACACCAAACCGGCGAATTCTTGTTAAACAACGCAAGAAACCCAAACTGAACTACATGAAAGACTTATTTGCAAGAATTATTGAGAATAAAGGACCATTGGGAAAATGGGCTTCTCAGGCCGAAGGATATTTTGTGTTTCCCAAATTGGAGGGCCCTATTTCCAACCGGATGAAGTTTCAGGGCAAGGAGGTGATTACCTGGAGCATCAATGATTATTTGGGTTTAGCCAATTTACCGGAAGTGAAGAAAATAGACGGGGAAACAGCGGCAGAATATGGTGCTGCCTACCCTATGGGCGCGAGGATGATGAGCGGTCATACGGATTTCCATGAGCAGTTGGAAAAAGAACTTGCCACATTTGTTCACAAAGAAGCCGCATACCTTTTAAATTTCGGATACCAGGGAATGGTCTCTGCCATAGACGCACTTGTTTCTAAGGATGATATCATTGTTTACGATGTAGACTCACACGCCTGTATTATAGATGGTGTTAGGCTTCATATGGGGAAGCGTTTTACCTTTATACATAACGACATTGAAAGCCTGGAAAAAAACCTGGAGCGAGCAACAAAAATGGCCGATCAGACAGGCGGGGGCATTCTGGTCATCTCCGAGGGTGTTTTTGGTATGCGTGGGGAACAGGGAAAGTTAAAGGAAATTGTGGCTCTAAAGCAAAAGTATCAATTCAGATTATTTGTGGATGACGCCCATGGCTTTGGAACTTTGGGAAAAACAGGTGCCGGAGCGGGGGAAGAGCAGGGGGTACAGGACGGGATAGACGTCTATTTCGCGACCTTTGCTAAATCCATGGCCAGCATGGGTGCTTTTCTAGCAGCTGATAAGGAGATCATAGATTATTTAAAATACAATCTGCGCTCACAAATGTTTGCGAAGTCGCTTCCCATGATCTACGTTAAAGGGGCCCTTAAGAGATTGGATATGCTACGGACCATGCCGGAGCTAAAAAATAAGCTTTGGGAGAATGTAGACGCACTTCAGAACGGGCTAAAGGAACGCGGTTTCGATATTGGCACCACCACCAGTTGTGTTACCCCGGTGTATTTGAACGGGAGCATCCCGGAAGCCATGGCCCTTGTGAAGGATTTGCGCGAAAACTACGGTATTTTCTGTTCTATTGTAGTTTATCCCGTAATTCCTAAAGGTCTTATTCTGTTGCGTATGATCCCTACCGCCACCCATACCCTGGAAGATATTGAAGAGACTCTTGAGGCCTTTTCGGCCGTTAGGGAACGGTTGGAAAACGGCACGTACAAAAGACTTTCGGCTGCGGTAGCCGCAGCGATGGGAGAGTAGACAAACGGTAATGTTTGGATTGTGAAATTTATCGCAAATTCTTGCGATAGGTTCTCCTCCGCTTATAGATGACAGGATCAAAATGCTTCCACATTTGACGGATAGCCACATTTTCTTCCAATTCCGGGGTACGGTAGCAGGTCTCAATTTGCTTGGCTTTAAACGTATGGTAGTATTCATTAAAAATAATGGAAGTAACTCCCTTATTTTGATACTCCGGATCAATGCCTATAAGATAAAAGATCACATCTTTACTTTGTTTTTTTGCTTTTAGCAGGTGGAAGATCCCAAAAGGGAAAAGTTTGCCATTGGCTTTTTGTAGTGCCTTTGAAAAAGCCGGCATAACTATGGCAAATGCGATTAATTCATTATCCTTGTCCACAATAAATTTGATGTATTCCGGATTGATAAAAGCGATATACTTTTTCTTAAAATACACTTTTTGTGCCTGCGTAATTGGGACGAAAGATGAAAGACTTGCATAGGTTTTGTTAAAAAGGTCGAACATCCGGTCTGTCCAGGGTAAAATTTCGCCGGTCCTGGTGAAATTCATCTCCCGAAGTCCATAGCGCTTTTTAATAAGTAGCTGAACCTTTGCAAATAGCTTGGGATCCGCGTTGGCGGCAGGGAATTTGTTCTCCAGGTATTCTTTTTCCTTAACAAGCCCCAGTTGCTCATAATGGTCCTTATAGTACGGATAATTGTACCATGTGATCATTGTGCCAATATGATCAAAACCCTCAATCAACACCCCTACCTTATCCAGGTTTGAAAATCCTACCGGGCCCTCCATATACTCCAGGTTTTTTTCTCTCCCTATTTGGGCTACCTTGTCCAGCAGAGCCTTGGAAACAGCACGATCGTCTACAAAATCGAACCAACCGAAGCGAATTTTTTGTAATTTTTGCTGGTTGACCTCTATCCAGTTGATAATCGCTACAATGCGGCCAACTAATCTTTTGCCACTGTAGGCCAGAAAGAACCAGGCAGCTGCATCCTTAAAAACGGGATTTTTGTTTTTATCAAAGCTAGCGAGTTCCTCCTTAATTATAGGGGGCACCCAATATGCGGAACCTTTGTAAAGGGAAAAAGGAAATTTTACAAATTTCTTTAGATCGGCCTTAGTGGTGGCTTCTTTTAGGGTGACCATACCAGTGTTTTGGAGGGTCAATATTAGGAATAAATGTGAATAGAATAAAGTTAAAAACACAAATTTACCTGGGCGGGGTCTAATTTTCAGATCTAAGTACTTCCAGGGCTGAAAGAGACGGCGATTTGGTGCTTAATTTGAATAGGATCCCCCAATCAAAACTAAATAACCCCATCATCGGTATTCTTCTTACTCTTTTTTTGTTTTTTCCTGAGTTTTCTCAGTTGTTTTTCTGAAGGCCCCAGATCGATATCTTCAGCGCCGGATCCCGCCTTACTTCTCTTTTCCTTTTTCTTCATCGTATTTTTCTTAATTGGTCCGCCGTTTTCGCCGGCTTTCTGTTCATCAATAGAGGTAGGGCTATCATTGTGGAAATCGAAACGATATGAAACGCCGGTCGTGACAAAGATCCGGGAAGGAGTATCTTTAAAACTTGCACCAAGATTTACATCTACCTGCAAATCTTCGTTGATCAGATGTGCCACCCCGCTCCGCAACAGCACATCGGAATACCTATCGCTCTTAATCCCCTGATTTTCCACAAAAACACTCCACTTGGGATTTCTAAAGGCATGAGAGAGTGATACCAGATAACTCCATTCCGGGAAATCGGTTCCTATGCGGTCGTATGCAATATTGGAGATAAATACAAATCTTGGTGTTAGCCTGCTCTGCGTAGCGATCATAGCTCTGGGAGACACCGTGGGATCCTCCGGATAAAAGGGGTTATCCCCAAGTGCAAACGTGGCGCCTGCATACAAGGAGACCGAAGGGATTAAATTCTTCAGCTGAAAAAGATTGTCGGCCCTCCAACTATACAAATTGGGTTTATTGCGCTGTGGATCCTTATACCTGTCGTAGATCAGGAATTTTAGCCCCAACCTGTTTCTATAAAAATCGGTACGGGATTCATCAAACCCGAAATTCGAAAAAGTGATATTCTGATTCTGGAAGGTGCCCTCGTAATTCAATTCCAATTGTTCGAAAAAAAGGCCGTAACGCAGCGAAAGGTCACCTCCCCCAATATTGGACTGGGTGTTGAATAAGCTGTGATCTTGCTGTTCATAAAGAATACCTGCTTCCAGTTGCAAGACATTTTTCCCAATGGCATAAGCACTTACCGAGAGTCCCGGCCTGTTTGAGTTAATTACATCGGTATATTGAGAATGAACTACTAAGGATGTCAGGAAGACAACCGTCAGAACAAATTGTTTCATTGGTCTCATTCGTTAGTTGAAACCCTGCACTTTAGTGCAAGACTTTCGGTTTCTAAAGAAATTTTAGCCATAATAGTTATTAGGTTATTGATTATTAAGTTATTAAGCCGACTAAATAACGAACAACTTGGTAACTCAATAACCGTTGGCAATTTCATTGCTTTTCAAAACCTCCGCCATAGGACGGACAGGCCTGGATTTTCAATCCATAGGAGCGGTTTAGTTTACTGTTTGCCGTTTCAAGTTTCAGATTTTAAATCTGTAACCCTTGGCTTTTTAAATGCAGGGTCTGCTGCTACTGCCAACTGTCACTGTCTTACCTGATTTATAATTATTTTATGACTTTTGTACTGCTATTACAACGTGGGAATTGTATTTTTGATATATATTTTTCAAAGAATATGACTTTTTTAAAGACAATTTTAATAATCCTTCTGGTGTATTTCCTTGTCAAGTTACTGGCGAGGTGGTTCGCCCCGAGAATATTAAGCTTTGCAGCAAAAAAGGCTGAAAAGTACTTTCAGGAAAAATTTGGTTCGTTCAATGGTTCAGCGCCCAAAGACGGGGAGACCATAGGAAATAAAAATACAAACAACAGCACGCACAGCAAAAATAGGACCTCGGAAAAAGTTGGAGAATACATCGATTTTGAGGAAATAGATTAACCAACCCCGCTTACACCGCCAGATGAAGAAAAGTATCAATGCTTTATTTGTCCATTTTTTTGCGCTTGTTTTTTTTATTGTTGCCTCCCTGACGTATTTCTATCCGGTATTACAAGGAAAAACCATCCGCCAATCCGATATTGAACAATTTACCGGAATGGCTAAGGAACAAAACGATTTTCGAAAGAAAACCGCGACTGAACCCTACTGGACCAACAGTGCTTTCGGCGGAATGCCAACCTATCAATTGGGTGCCTATTATCCCCATGATTACGTAAAGAAGTTAGATAGGACCATCCGCTTCTTACCTAGACCGGCGGATTACCTTTTCCTCTATTTTATCGGTTTCTACATTTTACTTGGCTGTATGAACGTTGACTACCGTTTAGCAATACTTGGGGCGCTGGCTTTTGGCTTTTCTACCTATCTGATCATAATTCTGGGAGTTGGTCATAATGCCAAAGCCCATGCCATAGGGTATCTCCCCGTGCTCCTGGGTGGTATCTTCCTTACCTTTCGAAAGAAATATTTTTGGGGTTTTGTACTTACTGCCATTGCCATGGCCTTGGAGGTCGGTGCCAATCACTATCAGATGACCTATTATTTTATGCTTTTGGTGTTCATCCTGGGAGCAGTTTACCTCATCGATGCTTTCCGAAAGAAAATACTAAAGCACTTTTTCCTGACAGTTGGATTACTTTTTTTGGCCGTGACCTTGGGAATTGCAGCCAATGCCACTGCACTGATGGCTACAAAGGAATACGCCGATTGGAGTTCCAGGGGAAAATCCGAAATCACTATTAATCCTGACGGATCACCCAAAGAGAATCCGGATGGCCTCAGCAAGGAATATATTACCCAGTGGAGTTACGGTATAACGGAGTCGCTTAATTTGTTTGTTCCGGGGCTTTTTGGAGGCGCTACAAGTGAGAACTTAGGGGAGAATTCCAAAGTCTATGAGTACCTAATCGGGGAGGGGCTTCCCCGGTCCAAAGCGCTGGAATTATCCGACAGTCTTCCCATGTACTGGGGCGCTCAACCCGGGACTTCAGGGCCTGCATATATTGGGGCAATCGTCTTTTTTCTCTTTATTCTCGGACTCTTCCTGGTAAAAGGAAGAATTAAATGGTGGCTGCTTGGAGGCATTCTCATGTCTCTTTTTCTGTCATGGGGAAAGAACTTCGGTTTACTCACTGATTTTATGATCGATTATTTTCCACTCTACGATAAGTTCAGGGCAGTTTCGTCCATTCAGGTGATCCTGGAACTATGTGTGCCTATCATGGCAGTGATGACCCTGATATGTCTTTTAAAACCAACGATTCCAACAGATAGGAAAGTGAGCGCCTTAAAATATGGTTTCCTCATAATTTTGGCCATAGCAATTGGGGTATTTTTACTAAAAGGAGCTTTTGACTTTACGGGCCCAAGTGATGCGACTTACGAGCGCTATTTTGGGGAGAAAGTGATGACGATGAGAATAGGGGACAGGGAGGCCGCCTATATAAATGACACCATCCGGTCACTGGTTTACGTAATTTTGGCGACTTTGGCCATTTGGTTATTCCTGAAAGAAAAAATTAAAAGGAACCTGCTTATCATAATTCTTGGGATCCTCATAGTTGTTGATCTGGTTGGTATAGACCTGCGGTATGTCGGCAATGACAACTTCGTTCGCCAGAGACGTATGGACCAGCCCTTTCAGGAAATGGCATTTGATAAACAAATACGGCAGGACAAGGATATTTTCAGGGTATACGACCCGGCCCAGGGCTTTAACAGTGCACGAACTTCTTATTTCCATCAGTCCATAACGGGGTACCACGGTGCGAAACCCGCAGGAATGCAAGACCTGTTCGAATTCCATATTTTTAAAAATAACATTCGGGTTTTGAATATGCTCAATGTAAAATTTGTGATTCAGGAAGATGAGGAAGGGAAGAGCTATGCCGCACTCAATCCAGGGGCCAATGGAAATGCGTGGTTTGTGAATAAGCTTGTGGCGGTAAAAAATGCAGATGAGGAACTACTGGCCCTCGATAGCCTGGATGTGAAAAATGAAGCGGTAATAAATACCGGTACTTTTTCAATTAACAGATTCGATTTTCGAAAAGATTCAACCGCGACCATTACCCTGACGGATTATAAACCAAATCATCTCACCTACAGGTCTGAAAATTCCAATCCCGGAATAGCAGTCTTTTCGGAGATGTACTATCCCAATGGCTGGAACGCTTACATTGATGGAACGCTTACTTCTCATTTTAAGGTCAATTACGTGCTCCGTGCATTAAAGTTACCTGCCGGGGACCATGTCATTGAATTCAAGTTTGAGCCTGAGTTGGTTTCAACAGGGAGTATGATTACTTTGGCCAGTTCCTTGCTTTTGGGATTACTTATAATTAGCGGAGCAGGGTATTCCCTATGGAAAAGGCGCAAGGAGGAAAAAGCTTAAATATCGAAAGCGATACGGATCACGATGCCAAACCTGGACCATTTTTAAAGAGTTATTCAAGGCTCCTGATCCTATTTTCATGTAGCTCTTGTTACACTTTAAGAAGCGCTATTGGCAGAAATTAAAAATATGACCAATGATTTAAACTCAATCTGGTGAAAAAAGTGCTGATCATCACCTACTATTGGCCTCCGGCAGGGGGCCCCGGCGTTCAACGCTGGCTCAAATTTGTAAAATACCTACGGGAGTTCGATATAGACCCCGTGGTTTATTATCCTGAGAATCCTCATTATTCCATTACCGATACTTCTTTAATACCGGAAATTCCGGAGGGAATAACATATATTACTCAAAAAATAAGAGAACCCTATCGGTGGGCGGGTTGGTTTTCCAAGACAGATACGAAACGGATAAGCTCAGGAATCATAAAAACGGAAAAACAATCGTTGCGCGAAAAACTACTACTGTGGATCCGGGGCAATTTTTTTATTCCCGATGCCCGCAAATCCTGGGTAACTCCTTCCATAACTTTTTTATCTGACTATATCGGAAAGGAGGAAATAGAAACGGTGATCACCACCGGCCCCCCGCATAGCATGCACCTGATCGGCCTGGGATTAAAAGAACAACACAAGCTTAAATGGCTTGTCGATTTCAGGGATCCCTGGACTTCCATAGGGTACCATAAAAAACTAAAGTTGACCAAAGCCGCACATCAAAAACACAAAGAATTGGAAAATTTGGTCCTGAATGAGGCTGATAGAATTATAGTCACCAGTGGTACAACGAAGGAAGAATTCCAAAAATTGACGCAAAAACCCGTTGTCGTAATCACTAATGGCTATGACTCTGATTATGCGGGAAACGCCAACCTGGACGACAAGTTTACTATTGCACACATAGGTTCGCTACTTACAGGGCGTAATCCTAAAAACCTATGGAAAGCGTTATCGGATCTGGCCGCTGAAAACGAGATTTTCAGAGCGGTCTTACAATTGGAGTTTATAGGAGTGGTTAGTAAAGAAGTTATGGATAGCTTATATCGTTATGAACTGGGTCCATATCTCAAACTAACAGGATACGTGTCCCACGCCCAGGCACTTCGCAGACAACAACGCTCGCAGGTATTGTTGCTCGCAGAAATAGATTCCGAGGAATCAAGAGGCATTGTACCCGGAAAACTATTTGAATATATGGCAGCCAAAAGGCCCATTTTGGCGGTTGGTCCGAAGGGTTGGGACGCAGCTAAAATTATAAAGGAAACCCAAACAGGGCAAGTTTTTGATTACACTGCCCATTCTGAAATTAAAAAGGTTCTTTTGAATTGGTTTAAACGATTTCAGGAAGGTAAATTGGCCCCGGATGAGGGAAATATTGAACAATACAGCAGAAGGGAACTTACCAGGGCCTTGGCCACACAGTTAAAATGGGAATAGTACTTAGACAGTCTTTTAAAAATACCGTAATCACCTATATCGGTTTTGCCATAGGGGCCCTGAACGTGTTGTTCCTTTATACCAATTTTCTTTCCGATGAGTACTATGGCTTGGTCAATGTAATCTTATCGGCATCTGCGGTACTGATGCCTATTCTGGCATTTGGCGTTCCGAATACGTTGATAAAATACTATAGCGGTTTTCAGAACAATACCACTTCCGATGGATTTTTGACCCTGATGTTATTATTGCCACTGGCACTCATCCTACCCATTGCGGGGATATCCTATTTTGCATATGAAAGTATCGGAAACTTCCTTTCCAAAGAAAATGATATCGTAAAAGGGTATGTATGGTACATTTTTCTGATTGGCGTAACAATGGCCTATTTTGAGGTTTTCTATTCCTGGGGCAGGATTTGCTTGAAATCTGTTTTCGGAAATTTCATGAAGGAGATTTTTTCCAGGGCAGGCGTAACGATATTATTGTTGCTGGTCTACATAAATGCAATTTCCGTTGACTTCTTTTTAAAAGCCTTGGTAGCCTTATACATCCTTCGTACGCTGATAATGCAGGTGTACGCCTTCCGGCTCCGAATGCCCAAACTTACATTTGATTTTCCGGGTAATACCAGGGACATATTGGTGTACAGCACGCTTATAATACTGGGGGGTTCTGCCGCGATTATCCTGTTGGAGATAGACAAGGTCATGATCAATCAATTCATAGCGATAGAAAATGTGGCGTACTACAGTGTGGCAGGTTTTATTGCAATGGTTATCGTAGTGCCGTCGCGCTCCATGCATCAAATTACATATCCGTTGACGGCGGAACTATTGAATCGCAATGATATTAATTCCCTAAAAACGTTATATCAAAAAAGTTCATTGACACTTTTTATCATTTCCGGAATTTTATTTTTGTTGGTTTTGTTGAATCTGAACGATCTTTATGATATGTTGCCCGAAGCCTACAGGGATGGGTTTATGATCGTATTTTGGATCGGCCTTGCCAAGGTCTATGACGCGCTCCTGGGAAATAACAATTCTATTCTGTACAATTCGGACTACTATCGTGCGGTATTGCTCATGGGGGTGTTACTTGCAATTTTGGCCATACTGTTCAATCTGTGGCTGATACCCGTATATGGCCTTGACGGTGCGGCGATCGCCAGTTTTTCAGCCTTCTTTATCTACAATACCATTAAATTGGTCTATGTAAGGTTTAGGTTTCATATCGTTCCTTTTACCACGGAAACCTTTAAAGTACTCTCCCTATTACTGTTGATTGCGGCATTGTTTTACTTTTTACAGTTTCCCTTTCATCCAATATTGAATATTGCCCTTAAAAGCATTTTGATGACCGCCATGTATGTCGGGGTACTTTACCGCTTCAAGATATCCGAGGATGTTTTTGGGATTCTTTCCAAGTACTTGAATAAATAGCCATTTCAAATCTAAAAATGCCACGGGGATTAAGTCAAAGTGAGGTAAAATAAAACATTTCTTGAAATTTTTTATTCCGTATATTATGACCATCGAATTTGATCTGAAACCCGGATAGCGCATGAAGTTACATTTTTTTATTGAACTTTTGAAGTTCGAAACCATCGAGGAACTCTCGAATGCCTGGAATGCGAAGGATTACACGGCATTATTGGAAGCCACGGAATACGGTGGCACATCGGAGATCGTCCCAGAAGAAGTAAAAGAAATGTGCCTGATGTCACTGTCTGACTTCGAACCGGAAGAAGCGGCTAAAATTGTTCTTACGTATATTTTTAAGGACGTCCTTAATAACGGCCAGATCAATAATCTGGCGAATGAGATGTTGGATGAAAAGATGTGGGAAGAGTACGCAGATCTTTCGCTGCACGAGCAATTTTTTAACGTATCCCAGTTGTTATATGAAGCATTCAACGGAAAATTTCCGCACCCCGAGGCCGTCAGATGTAAAATAAAAATCACTTCCGCTGAAAAAGAAGGATACTCCATTTTTGAAAAGGACGCAGAAGCATCCCTGCTTCGAATTTTAATGCAGGGTATGCCGGAAAATACGCTGATCAATCGACTTTTTGAGGATCAATTACCGGAAGGGGAATTCAAGGAAGCGAAGGACATTGTATGGCAATTTAAAAAAGAAGCAGCGGATGACGCATTAATTTTTGAACTCATTTCCTCTGAATACTGGTTTCATGACCTCAAATATGCGGAACCTTTTAACGCAGAACTGCTCCAGCCTGAATTACTTTGACGAAAAATGTATTTAAATGTAGGCGGTATACTGCAGGACCTGTTTTATCATTACCTTACTGCTGCCCGTAATTGTAAAAAATAATTAGTTTATGAAATATGATGATTTAATTCCTTCCACTAACCTGGGGCGGTTCGTTAAAAAAAGAAAAGAGGATATAGGACTTTCCCCGGATGACATCTCCTTTAGGGGAACGCAGAAAATGGACTCCGTGCTACTTCGAATAATTGATTTCGACGCGAACGACATGCAGGAAAATGCGTTAAAAAAAGTCAATGAAGTGCTTGATTATCAAAAAAAGCCCACCGTAACCTGGTTTAACGTCGATGGCCTGCACAACACCGAAATAATGGAAGAAATTGCGAAGGGATTTCAATTCGACAACCTGGTTTTGGCAGAAGTTATGGATATCCATTCCAGACCCAGGGTGAAGGAGTACGCCAACTGCATCTTCCTTTCAGCCAAAATGCTACAGCAGGATGAGGATTCTAAGATCATTTCCGTTGAAAATCTAAGCCTAATCATAACGAAATCGGTACTCATATCCTTTCAGGAAAAGAAAGGAGATGTGTTCGAACCTGTACGCGAGCGGATCCGAAACCAGAAGAAAAGGATACGTACAAGCGGTACGGATTACCTGGCATTTGCACTTTTGGACATTGTTGTAGACAATTACATTTATATTATCGGGGTTTTGGGTGAGCGGATCGAGACGCTAGAAGAAACATTGCTACAGGAACCCCGAAAAAGTGTTATCGATGAAATATACAGGTATAAAAGGGAACTTAACTTTCTGCGAAAGTGTATCAATCCTGCAAAAGAAATGATCTTGACGCTTTCAAAAATGGAATCCGAGTTTATAAAGGAAAATACGTATATTCACCTGAAGGAACTTCTTGACAACATCAATCAGGCAACCGATTCCTCGGAAACCTTCAGGGATATATTGTCAGATCAGCTGAATATTTATCATACAACAATCAGCAGCAAACTGAATGACGTCATGAAGTTCTTAACCATATTTTCAGTCATTTTTATTCCTCTAACTTTTATTGCCGGAATTTATGGCACGAATTTCGACGTAGTGCCTGAACTTCATTATGAGTATAGCTATTTTATTATGTGGGGAGTAATGATTATAGTAGCCATAGGAATGTTGATTTATTTCAAAAGGAGAAAATGGCTATAAAAAATCTGGTCAGAGGTGGACTGCATTAAAATATAAAGAAGTTTCTGTCACAATATTCTTGGAAAAAATCAAACTTCTCGGTTCCTGTAAAAACCATAGCTTGGACGAGGGTGCTTAAATAAAAAAAAAGCAGGCCCCAAAAATTGTGTATATTACCTACAGCGGATTCCGGAACTATACCTTCTTTATTGAGTAACCAGATCCGGGCTTTTATTCTATCTATTCACGATAAATTTGAAATGGTAATATGAAAATAGTGATCTTATCACAAAACCCTAGCTTGTATTCTACCAAACGGCTTGTAGAAGCAGGGGAACAAAAAGGACATACAATGCAGGTAATAGATCATGCCAAGTGTGATCTTATCATTGAAAAAAGGAAACCCGGGCTTATCTATCAGGGAAAGGAGATTACCGATGTCGATGGTTTAATACCCCGGATTGGCTCCTCAATAACTTTTTACGGAACCGCCGTGGTACGGCAGTTTGAAATGATGAAGGTGTTCAGCGCCGTGGAGTCGCAGGCCCTGGTACGGTCCAGGGATAAATTGCGAAGCCTTCAGATCCTGTCCAGGGCCGGCCTGGGTTTGCCCAAGACCGTTTTTAGCAATTACTCCAGAGACGTGGGTGCAATAATCGATAAGGCTGGCGGAGCTCCGGTGGTCATTAAATTACTGGAGGGCACGCAGGGCCTGGGTGTTGTTCTGGCAGATAATAGAAATTCGGCAGAATCCATCCTGGAGGCCTTCAATGGTCTTCAGGCGAGGGTAATAGTCCAGGAATTCGTCAAGGAGGCCATGGGTGCGGATATCAGGGCTTTTGTGGTGGACGGAGTAGTAGTGGGAGCCATGAAAAGGCAGGGTAAGGAAGGGGAATTCAGGTCCAACCTTCATCGGGGAGGTACGGCAAACATCATTGAACTTTCAGATGAAGAGGAGAATGCGGCCATAAAGGCGGCCAGGGCAATGGGACTCGGCGTTGCTGGTGTGGACCTCTTACAATCTGCCAGGGGCCCCCTGATCCTCGAAGTGAATTCGTCCCCGGGGCTGGAGGGCATAGAAGGGGCGACCGGAAAGGACATTGCGGGACAGATCATTAAGTACGTGGAACGAAATGCAGAGTAATAAAATTGAAGTGCTTGGGCATGCCATTTCCAATGGGAAAGGGGTGCAGCTTAACCTAGATATTGCCAAATTACATACCCGAACCAAAATACAGGTCCCCGTAATTGTGGAACGCGCTAAAAAAGATGGGCCAGCACTACTCATTACGGCCGGCATTCACGGTAATGAAATAAACGGTATTGAAATTGTGCGTCAGTTGATCTCCAAAAAGTACAACAAACCGCAATCTGGCATGGTCATTTGCATACCGGTAGTCAATGTATTTGGCTTTTTAAATCAAAAAAGACAGTTTCCGGACGGGCGGGATCTCAACCGTGTTTTTCCCGGCAGTCCCCGCGGTTCGTTGGCCAGCAGATTTGCTTTCCATATTATTAAAGAAATCGCCCCCCTGATCGATTATTGCATAGACTACCATACGGGTGGTGACAGTCGATTCAATATACCTCAAATACGTATCAATAAAGAAGATAAGGAGAGTTTAAAATTAGCGAAAGTATTTCGGCCGAAATTTGTGATACAAACCGGGCATAGGGATAAGTCCTTTAGGGAAACCTTGCATAAACTCAACAAAAAAGTGCTGCTTTTTGAAGGTGGGAAATCACTTCATATAGATGACAGGGTCACCAAGGCGGGTGTTGGGGGGGCACTCCGCGTTATGCAACATCTGGGGATGCGCGACTTTGCCAGGGAACCGGATTTAGCGGAATCCAAGGTCATTAAACCTAAAATAATTAGTAACTCAATATGGGTCCGGGCCAAATACTCGGGATTGTTCCATCCCTTCATCAGATTGGGGAGCAAGGTAGCGAAAGGCGACAACCTGGGGAGCATATCGGATCCGTTCGGTTATTTTGAACGAAATATCAAGGCGCAACATTCAGGCTATGTCATTTGCATCAATCAGTCCCCTATTGTAAATCAGGGTGACGGTATTTTACATCTTTCCAAAAACTGAGCACAGCATTTTGATCACCGGCCACCTTTAATCGAAAAGAATTCCCCGCAGCTTGCTCTTTTAAGAAATTCTTTATTGGGGAAAGCTTCCCGCTCCGGGATCGTCAATCCACCTTTAAAAATGAAAAAATAATAAATGGCATTAAACCCCAGGGCATCCCGATAGCTATCGGGACTGGACCCAATAGAAGGAATCGATCCAAGGGTCGAAGGTATTAAACCTAGACCCCGCTGAAAAATAGGGGTTAGTTCAACCATACATTTGAAAGCCGTGGATATTTTGAAATGCCATATCGCGGAAAAAAAAAGAGGCACTTAAGTGCCTCTTTTGTCGAATTGCGGTACGCATACCGTTGGGGGAAGGATAGATTGGCTAATACACGTAATTCCTGCTTTCAGTCCAACGTACTCTTTTGCTGTTCTTAAAATTTGAAAAGAAAGAATATCGTCTCGATTCCGTTGGTGATTGATTGCTGATAGGTTTCATGATTTTTAAGTTTTAACTGTTAATAGTTGTTTTACATTGTTTAATGACAGCTGTTAGATAACATAATGTCTTACTGCTGACCAGCGCACCCTTTTGCTGTTTTTAAAATTTGAAAAGGGGGAAAATCTTCTTGATTCTGTTGGTGTTTGACTGATAAATGGTCTCATGACTTATAAATTTTAATTGTTAATAGATTGTGTTGTTTTTTGCTTGTTGTAGCCTTTTAAATTATTCCAGCCGAATCCTATTACCAGATAATGCTTCAAATTATTTTTGGCGCTTGTTGTGGCTTTCATAACTGTTGATTTAAACGACTTACACTAAATAGACGACAGACTATTTCATTTGTTACAGTACTATGCTATAAAAGGTACTATTTTAAGCAAATTTTAACATTTATAGCTATGGTCACAGGGGTAGGAATACTTATAATATTCTGTATTTCAATATTTTATGTGTTTCATGCAAAATATGTTAAATTTTATTTACTAAAGGGCACCTCTAATATCTGGAATGATAACGTCGGAATTTTTTTTAAGATACATGGCACCAAAAGTGGAGTTTAGCAGGGCTAAATAAGTATTTTGGTAACGAAGTAGCTGGGAAAAAGAACAAGTTGGCAACCAAAGTAGGGTTATTAGAGATGCCCTAAATATAAATGCGAATTTTCTTCAGGTACGGATTCGTCAGAGGCTATTATCTCTGAGTAAAATTTCCCTTTTTGTCCACCTGAGATGCCTTATAGAGTTACAGGTTGCCAGAAAAGAACGCTAATTGTATTTTATGCTTTACCAATCATACAGAAAACCATGCAGCCCACACAAGATTGACTCGGAATTTATAGAAAAATAGTACTTTCCATATTGAGGAATCTCTCGACTGAATTTACCTGAATCCCGATTACTACATGGGCCATCGGCTATTAAAAAAATAACTAAGCCATGCATTTCAACAACGAATATGTAGATTTTCACTGCCATCCCTCCATGAAACCCTATGGGAAAAGTTTTAATTATACTCCGGTAGGCATTAACCATCCCCATCGAAGTTCTTTAAGAAGTATTTGGAAGTTCGATCCTCCTTCGCTCTTTGATAAGCTTTTAAATTTTGTCGGAGGCTTCACTAAGTTCAGGCAAGCCAGTTTTACCAGTTTGGCGTATGGAGGGGTCAGCATTGTATGTGTATCGCTCTATCCTTTTGAAAAATGGTTTGTTCGCAATAAAATCAGTAATGAACTTATTGCAGATCTTCTTGCCAATTTTGCTTTGGGTATGGGGGATAAAAGGATTGATTTTATACAGGGGATAACAGATTATTTTAAAGATCTGGAAATGCTGTACGACTTTTATCGCCAGCTCGACGGGAAGATAATCAGTCTACCCGAAGGTCTTTTCCGATACAGACTGGTAAACAGCTATCAGCAAATAGAAGCTATAAAGATAGAAGATGCGGAAAATAAAAAAATACGGACCATTTGCGTTATTTTAACCGTTGAGGGGCTTCACGCTCTCAATACAGGGTTAAAAGTGACACCGGATGAGACGCAGGTTATGGACAATCTCGAAAAAATAAAAAACTGGCCTCAACGTCCCTTTTTTATTACCCTTGCCCATCATTTTTGGAATCATATCTGCGGCCATGCGGAGAGCATAAGCGGTATTGTAAAGAAGAAAACCGATCAGAGCGAAGGACTTAATAGTGGTTTCACCCCTCTGGGCCTGAAGGTTTTGAAGCAACTTTTAGACAATAGCGAAGGAAAGCGCATTCTTCCGGATATTAAACACATGAGCACTACGGCCAGAAACGAATATTATGCACTATTGGATTCCGCGCAGCCGGAATTTAAAAATATTCCCATCATTGTGAGCCACGGCGCCTGTAACGGTCTTAAATCTTCGACAAACAGAATACAGGGAAATTCTGCGGTAGCACCCAAACTTAATCCGGTAGATATCAATTTTTTTGATGATGAGCTTATCCGGATTGCCAAAAGCAGAGGCATTATTGGATTACAGTTAGATGAACGCAGAATTGCCAGTTTACAAACCCTTAAAAATACAAAGCATTCGCTAAAGCGCAGTAAAATTATGCACTATCGTTCAGAATTGCTTTGGAACCAAATACAGCACCTGGTCGAAATTTTAGACAATGCGGGGCTATTTGCCTGGGATTGTATGGCCCTGGGGACAGATTTTGATGGTATTATTGATGCCCTTAATGGATTTTGGACAGCCGAGGAACTGCCATTTTTAGCAGACTTTCTGGAACGGCATGCCTATAACTATATGAAGAATCATAACCTTTCTATGGCCGAGAATGTCATTGAGCCCGATGAGATTATAGCCCGTATTATGTCGCTTAACGGGAAGGCGTTTTTGAAGTTGAATTTTAAGTAAGGCGCTTAAAATAGCTCGGATCCCTGCGCGGCCGTGATTAATAAACGAGGCGCCTCTCCTACAACTAAACCACTCCTATGGATTGAAAATCCATGCCTGTCCGTCCTATGGCGGAGGTTTGGATACGCAATGAAATTGCCCGCCTGAACGCCAGCCCGACAAGTCGTTCTGGCGGGGCACGGGCAGGCTTTGGTTAAATGTTAATCGTTAATAGTTGATATCATACCATTAACGGTTAACCAATATCTATTGACCTATTCGAAAAAAGTTTTTAGCCCCGAACCGTCGGGGAGAAGTCTTGCACTAAAGTGCATACCCTGCCTAAAGGCGGCAGGCAGGGTTTCAACTAACGATTGAGACCAATGAATCCGAACTATCTCCGAGAGCCCATATAAACTTCAATAAGGGTCAATCCTTATTAAGTTCAGCCAATAATTGTTCATAAGTTGCTATTCTGGTAAATAATTTTCCCCCTAAATTCACTATCGGGGTTCTCAAAGAATCAAGCGATATTCTATCTGCAAAAGAACGATTCAATTGATCCTTTATTTTAGGTCGTTCAACGAGTTTATGGGTCGTAAAAAGATACTTTCCATTCGCAAGAAGATTCAAAAGGCCATCACAGTTTTGACAATTTTCCGGGATGTAGACCGTAATGGTTTTTCTGGGTTTAATCTTTATTGCTTCATATTCTTTTTGAAGAGATCTTCCGGAGAGGCTATCATTAACTACCAGGTTGTACGTATAGACCGGTTGTTTGCCACGCATGAGAACAACGGTCTTCATAAGCACTTTCGAGCTGGCCGGAACCCTTATGAATCGGGGTTTTGCCCTGCTTTGTCTGAAATTGGTGCCTTTGAGTTCCAGGAGTACGTCCAGATCTTTTTCGTTCTCATTAACAGCGTAAAAAGCAAGTCTGTTTGGCAGTTCTTCCGTTACTATTTTAACAGGCCGATCCTGGCCATATCCTTTTAAAACAACTATGAGGAAAGTAAAAATGAGGATCCTGAGCATACTTTATAATTTTCCGACTCTATAAGATAGGAAATTTTTAAAGAACGAACCAGGCGTTATAATTCTGAATTTCGGCGGCAATTAGAACCTGCTACCAACAACATAGAATTTAAATATAGAAGGAGCGATTTCAAGTGAATCGCTCCTTCCAAAAAATTATTCAACTATAAATTTCTTACTTGTTTTATCTGACTTTAAAATGTAAATGCCCGGCGCTAATCCTGAAATATCCACCTGCATTTCTTCTTTATCAATCACTGCCTGCTTTACGACAAGGCCCGATAAGTTCATGATCTGCATAAAATTATTCCCTTTTTGCGCAATTCGTAATTGGCTATCCTTAACCGGATTACGGGCAATTTTAAGAAAAGGCAATTCTACGGAATCCAGGTTGGCCACCGGACTGTCTTCCTTGACATCAGGTCCATTTGTCGCCGCGTCCCCGGAGGACGCAGCTTGTTTCTGGGTACTGCCGTTAACTGTAAAGGAAGTGGTCTGAGTAGCTGTGGCGCCTTCATCATCGGTTACCACCGCCTTAATGGTGTAGGTACCCGCCTTGATATTGGGTATTACATGTTGAGTGAAATTGGAGCCATCCGTGTCCGCCAGCGTATTGTTCACATAAATTAAATACTCCACCACACTGCCATCACTATCTGAAGCAGATAATTCTACGGATACCGAAGAACCCACAGCAAAGTTCTGATTCTTTGTCGGCGCCAGGATTGCCACGGTTGGAGCTGCGTTTGAAGAACTGGTTATGGTGATGGTTTCACTTGCGGTTTCACCATCATTATCGGTTACTGTCGCCTTGATGACATGGGCGCCAGCTTCGATATCACTGACAATATGAGGTGTAAACTCTGATCCGTCCGTATCCACAAGTTTCCCGTTTACATATATTTTATGTTCCACTACAACACCGTTAGGGTCACTGGCAGACAGGGAGATCGAAATATCACTGCCGCTTGCCACCTCTTCGTAATTAGCCGGAGAGCTAAATACCAGCGTCGGGGCGGTCTCGTTCGAAGACCCATCGGCCTGGACCGTAATGGTGACAGATTCGCTCGTACTTTCACCACTACTATTTGTTACGGTAGCTTTGATGGTATAATTGCCAGATGCGATATCGCTGATCATATGAGGCGTAAATCCGGATTCGTCCGTATCCACAAGTATCCCGTCTACAAATATTTTGTGCTCAACTATACTGCCGTCAGGATCATTTGCGGATACTGAAACCGAAACGTCACTTCCCGTCTCAAATACCTGATTGTTTGCCGGAGAAATGAATGAAAGCGTCGGAGCGCTTCCGTTGTTGGGTGATGTTGGTGTTGTCGGCGTTGTCGGGGTTGTCGGGGTTGTCGGGGGGTTATCCGTACTTGGTGGGGCACCCGATTCTGCCGAAATCGTAACCGTTTCTGTCGTAGTGTTCCCTTCGTTATCCGTAACCACGGCCTTAATAGTATAAGTGCCGGCAGTAATGTTATTCATTTCATGCGGCGTATAATTGCTCCCATCGCTATCCACCATTTCATTATTTACATAGACCTGATGCTTGCTGATAGTTCCGTCGGGATCACTGGCCTGAAGGTTTACTTTAACAGTACTGCCCGCATCCAAAACCTGACCGTCATTGGGTGAAGTGATGGAAAGGGTAGGGGAATCGTTACTCGGAGCATTTGGAGTGTTCGCGGCCGTAATGGTAAGCGTTTTGGAACTTGTTGCCCCGTCGTTATCCGTAACCGTTGCCTTTATGGAATAAGTACCCGCGGCAATATCGGTTATCACATGTGGTGAATAACTCGTGCCGTCCGAATCCACCAGGGTGCCGTTTACATAAACATCGTGTTTGTTGATAAACCCGTCGCTATCCGTGGCCGTCAGATTCACGGTAACGCTGCTTCCCGAAGTAAAAGTGGCATTTGCCGTTGGAGCGGTAATTGAAAGGGTAGGCGGGGTGTTTTGTGTTTGCGTGCCGTTGTCCTGACAAGGATTCTCCATAAGCTTGCGCGCATCGTCGTGATTGGCGGTTTTCTTCCCTCCGTTAAATGGGCCTCCGCTGATCAAAAAATAGGACATCCCGGCATCCGAAGGATCAAATTTTGAAGACCCAAAAGGATTACGGCCAAAAATCCATCGGTTGTACTCTTTACTGCTGTTCTGCATCCAGACCCAGTTGCTTACAGCAGAGCTAAAGCCACCATTCTGGTCATTAAGGTTGCCTGTTCCACCACAGTTTCCGCTATTACAGTTTCCGACGAAAAAGACGCCCTTGCTTTGATATTTATTTTTAAGGGAATTCCAGTTGTTTGCACTGCTGCAATGCAAATGGTCCTCGTTCCATGCAGAATGGGAAATAATGGTCACATTACCATGCCCTTTTGTAGCTCTTTCCAGGCCTCTCCATACCGTTTCCATGGGGCCTCCAGCTATGATCCACAAGGGGTTTGAGGACGTTGATTTTTCTATTTCACTTGCCATTTTATTGGTAGATCCGTTTCCATTTGTTTCATAATCATAGAAAATGTTCTGATTATAGCCAAATCTGGAAATGGCTCCCGCAGCGCTGTTTCTCATATTTTGAGAATCGTCCCCGGAACCCGCTCCGGACCCGTCAGATTCGTTGCTGCTAAAAAGGCAAACATGGTTGTTGTATTCTACTTGCACCACTTTATCTTTCAATCCTGCCGCCCACCAGAGGCCTGTGGCATAGGGCAAGGCGACGATATCATCGTCGTCATGTACATTACCGTCAAAACTCAGAATAACCCTTCCACCCGGAAAATTGACTTCCGGTATTGGGGTACAATTGGATTGACTGAATAAAGAAGAGGTAAAAAAACATAGCAATACAGTTTTTAAAATTGTTTTCATTGGGGAATTTTTAGATTTAAAATTTAATTACACATTCATTCATAATAAGATTTTAATAAGCTGATCTCAGGACATGGCATGCCCCTTCACAGAAAGAAAATGGAAAAGAGGAATTGTTAACGCATTCCCCTTATTTCCTGATACTATCCCTGATAGGTATAAAAGAAAAATGTCCTGAGTGCAAAAATTTGTTTGGAAAAGACGCGATGAATTTAGAGAACGGCAGCAGTAGTCTGTCCAGTGCGTCACTGGTTGGATGTGTTTTGGATAAATACGGACAACGATCAGCAGTCCGGGGCGATTGTGGGGTGGGGGGAACCATAAAGCAGTATTTTTTAAGGGTGTTAATTAACGTAACTTACGATATCGCAAGGATACTTACGTATCATTTTGAATTTTAGATGTTTAAGAATCATTTTCTTACAAATGTTGAATTATTATTCGCATGGACTACACTATCTTATCGTCAGGAACATTTTATTATTGTACGGGGTTAAAAATTTAACATAGTTTCCTCCCCCTGCGGCTAAATCCAATCTAATTCTTATCTTTACACAAGTTTAGAGGATGCTTATTAACCGGCAATCACTATCCATCCGGATATTTCATTTAGTAAATTACTTAGTTGCTATTTTCCTAAAAAGTACTTAAGGTTTCTACTTCCCCATAAACTTAACCTTGAATATAAATTAAAACAAATGCATGGGAAGATCACAGCAGACATACAGTAAAAGTGAGAAAGAAAAAAAACGCTTAAAAAAACGGGAGGACAAACAAAAGAAAAAAGAAGCTCGAAAACTGGCGGCTAAAGAAAGCGGCGGCGGTATCCAGTTTGCGTACGTGGATCACAACGGCCACCTGACGGACACCCCGCCGGATCCCTCAAAAAAAATAAAGATTGAAGCCGAAAATATTGTTATTGGCATTCCAAAGAAAGAGGAAAGTGACGAAGATAAATTTGATCCCGTCAGGAATGGAAAGGTCTCCTTCTTCGACTTCTCAAAGGGATTTGGCTTTATTATAGATTCAGAAAATCAGGAGAAATACTTCACCCATGTCAGTGGCCTGATCGATGAGATAAACGAAAATGATGAGGTGTCCTTTGAACTTGAAAAAGGGATGAAAGGAATGAATGCCGTCCGTGTTAAAAAAATTTAACCATCAATACCTGAGTACAATACCACCTTTTTGTGATTTCCCTTAGAACGCGCCAATATGTAGGAGCAGTTCAATCTTCGCTACTGCGGCCAAAAACGAAATTCTGTCATTTAGATTCCCGCTTTTGCGGGAATGACATTTCCGCAGCAAGCTGCGAGGAATTCTTTTCGATTAACGGCAAGGCCATCAATCTTCTTCTTATCACACACTAACATAGGGATCTTTTATGAGTTTTTTAATCATTAAATTGTTATTTTTAAAAGGAAATAAAAATCTCAGGAGATGAAAATATATGATGACAAGCACATTAAGAATGTAGTTTTTGTAGGTGCACATAACAGTGGTAAAACTACCTTATCGGAGACGATGCTGTTTGAAGCGGGATTAATAAACAGAAGAGGGGCAGTTGAAACCCATAACACAGTTTCCGATTATCACCAGATTGAGTATGAAAGAGCAGCTTCCGTATTCGCTACGCCCCTTCATACGGAATGGCGTAATTACAAGATCAATATTCTTGACACCCCGGGTTTAGATGATTTTATTGGCGAGATTATTTCTTCCATCCGCGTCGCGGATACCATAGTCACCGTTCTAAACGGGCAGCAGGGAGTTGAAGTAGGAACCGAAATTATCTGGAACTACATCGATAAGTATAACAAACCAACGCTTTTTGTCATCAATCAAATAGACCACCCCAATGCTAAATATGACGAAAGTTATGAGAGCATCAAGAGTCTTGTGGGGAATAATGCCGTTAAAATTCAGTATCCAATTTTGATTGATGGAGCCCAGTGCATTGTTGACGTCCTAAAAATGAAAGTGTATAAGTTCGGGCCTGAAGGAGGGAAACCCGAAAAACTGGAAATCCCTGAAGATCAGATGGGCATGGCCAAAAAATTGCACGATGAGTTAATAGAAAAAGCTGCCGTAAACGACGATGCCTTACTTGAACTATTCTTTGAAAAAGGCGCCCTGAATGAAGATGAAATGCGAAAGGGTATTAAAGCCGGGATGTTGAATCACGAGCTGTTTCCCGTATTCTGCATGTCTGCATTGAACGATATGGGTTCCGGCAGGCTTATGGGTTTTATTGACAATGTGGCTCCGGCAACCGCTGATCTGAAATCGGAACAGAGTGTACAGGGAAATGAGGTTCCCATTAAAAAAAATGCTCCAACTACCTTGTTCGTTTTTAAAACAGTATACCAACCTAATTTAGGTCAGATTACTTTTTTTAAGGTAATCTCCGGCGAAGTGACCAACAACACTAAACTTGAAAATTCCAGAAATGGAGAAACCGAAACCCTGAACCAGTTGTTCATCATGGATGGTAAAAACCGGGAACCCATATCCAAATTAATGGTCGGTGACATAGGGGCCACACTTAAACTAAAATACACGGAAACCAACGATACTTTGCATGAACCGGGACATCAAATTACAATTAAACCCATTCAATATCCCGAACCCAGAATAAGGAAAGCGGTCTCAGCGGTAAATAAGAAGGACGATGAGAAACTAAGCGAAGCCTTGAGGATCATTCAGCGGCAGGATCCTACGGTCGAAATTTCTTTCTCAAGAGAGGGGAAAGAACTCCTTGTCGGTTGCCAGGGAGAATTACACCTGGCTACCATAGATTGGCATCTAAAAATTGTTTATGGAATAGAAGCCGACTTTACAAAACCCAAAATTGCTTTCAGGGAGACGATAAGGAGGCCTTCAACCGCCAGCTACAGGCACAAAAAACAATCCGGGGGTGCCGGACAATTTGCTCAGGTACATTTAAAAATTGAACCCTGGGAGGATGGAATGGAGGAACCTGAAGGCTTTAATATAAGAGGAAGGGAAGAGATAGATTTGAAATGGGGAGGTAAATTAATTTTTTACAATTGCATAGTAGGAGGCGTTATAGACCAGCGATACCTGCCTTCCATCATGAAAGGGATTCTTGAAGTTATGGAAGACGGGCCTCTGACAGGATCTTATATACGAGACGTACGTGTTATGGTATATGATGGAAAAATGCATTCTGTAGATTCTAATGATATCTCATTTAAAATAGCAGGGGCACATGCTTTTAAGGAAGCATTCCTGAATGCAAGTCCGAAGTTGCTGGAACCCACCCGCGAACTAACCATAAAAGTACCTGAAGAAATGGTGGGCAATGTCATGACCGACCTGCAGTCCAGGCGATCACATATTAAGGGTATCGATAGTGTGGGCAATTATCAGATTTTAAAATCGATTACCCCCGAGACTGAATTATTCGGGTTTTCAACTGACCTGAGATCCATTACTCAGGGTAAGGCGGCATTTAAATCGGTATTTTCCTCCTATCAGCCTGTTCCGGCTAACATACAACAGGCTCTCGTAAATGGGGGATAATCAGTTGGAAAGGTTAGCAATGGGTCGTGATATTGAGGGTTTACAGCCGGATTACGCCTCAAACCTTTTTTTGATCCGAATAGTATCGCTAAATAGTAAGATATTCTTAATATTGATCCCTGTAAGATAACCGCCGCAATCTGCATGGAGAAAAAACCAAATACCACCTTAATAATTCTTGCTTTCTTTTCTATCTATTTTATCTGGGGCTCTACCTATCTCCTTAATAAAATTGCCGTGACCGAATTGCCCCCCTTTATGTTGGCGGGAATACGATTTATATGCGCTGGAGTGCTTATCTTTTTGATAGCCCGAATCATGGGCATTACAATTACAATTAATGCCAAACAACTTCTTAACACCGTCATAGCCGGGTTTCTCTTCCTTACTTTTGGCAATGGGGTAGTGGTCTGGGCATTGAAATATGTGGATAGCGGTTTTGCGGCCCTTGAAATTTCCGCACAACCCCTGGTAATTCTTCTGTTAATGCGGCTGATTCAAGGCAAAAAAATCCAAACGATGTCTGTAATTGGTGTCTTTCTTGGTTTTATCGGCATCTATTTGCTGGTAAGCCAAAAGCAGGTTATAAGTCAGGAAAACTCGGTCCTGGGAATGGTCATGATCTTCGCTTGTATGATCAGTTGGGGCTATGGCAGTTTGTTTGTAGGAAGTGCCGATCTCCCCAAAAATTATTTTGTAAATACCGGCTATCAGATGTTAACCGGGGGAATAATGCTTTTAATGGCGAGTTTGGCTTTTGGTGAAAACTGGACCTCCCCCGCCACCTGGAGCGATCCGGTACTGTACTCCATGCTCTTATTGATCTTGTTCGGAAGTATCGTGGCATTCACATCCTTTAATTATTTATTAAAAGTAGTTTCGCCCGAAAAGGTGGCGACTTCCACTTATGTGAATCCTATTATTGCTCTTATTCTAGGCTGGTATTTTTTGGATGAGCAGATCACTACCCAATCTGCTATGGCTGCTGTGGTACTCTTAACCGGTGTTTATTTTATCAATACCCGAAAAAAACTGGGGACATTTTCCCGCTTTACAAAATATTTCAAAGGAATATAGTTTAGGAGTCACTAATGTCCGGTTAAAGACGTAACACCGCTGCGCTACAAGACTTAAGACGTAAAACCTGATCGTGACCAACCGAAATCTTATAGTTGATTTCAGCTGCCAAAGGTACGTTCATACTTGTTGGCAATGTATGAAAAGCAAGCCCTTGGATAACAAATATAATGGGAACGCCCAATATACTTCCGAATGCGCTCGAAGTAACAGATAATTCGGAAACGGCAGTGTACCGGATATGCAATAAACTAATACCAAACAGGCAAAAATCGGCCGCGTCGGAGAAATAATGGCGGCAAAGTCGATTATTTTTTATGGATTTTCTTAATATATTGTAAGGTTTCTATCGAATTTGTGGTGCCAGTTCTTTAAGGAGGGTTGACCAAGAAAGCCGATAATTTTAAAGTAATCATTAGAATAATCAATGAAAGCAGCTGTATATGAACAATTTAGACAACCTATCCTTCTTAAAAAGGTAAGGGATCCGGTTGCCAAAGAAGACGGGGTTGTTATTAAGGTCGAGGCAACCGGACTGTGTCTGAGCGACTGGCACGGCTGGATGGGTCACGACCCCGATATTTCCTTACCCCATGTACCCGGGCATGAACTGGCAGGTACCATTATGGGGGTGGGAAAATCCGTAAAAAAATGGCATAGGGATCAGCGCGTTACCGTTCCTTTCGTGGGTGGGTGCGGTTCCTGTGAACAATGCGCCTCCGGGAACCAACAGGTTTGTGATTTTCAATTTCAACCCGGTTTCACTGCCTGGGGATCTTTTGCCGAATATGTGGCCATACAGTACGCAGATGAGAATCTTGTTGCACTCCCTGATTCCGTTGATTTTGTTTCGGCTGCCAGTCTGGGATGCCGGTTCATTACCGCCTACAGGGCCGTGCGCGATCAAGGGAAGCTATTACCCGAACAATACCTTGCTGTCCATGGTTGTGGTGGGGTAGGGCTATCGGCGATCCAGATAGCAAAAGCTTTGGGAGCCAGGGTTATTGCTATTGATATTAGTGATAAAAAATGCCAGCTCGCCGAAAAATTAGGCGCGGATTTTAGTATAAATGCCAATAAGACGGATGTAGTTGCAGCGGTAAAGGATATTAGCAGCGGCGGAGTGCATCTTTCCATTGATGCTCTTGGAAATTTCGCAACATGCCTGAACTCCATTGGGAATTTGCGAAAACGTGGCAAACATATTCAGGTAGGCCTGATGGCAGGTGAAAACAAGCACCCGAAAATTCCGATGTCTTTGGTAATCGCCAATGAATTGGAAATTATTGGAAGCCATGGGATGCAGGCTCATAAATATCCGGAAATGTTTGGGTTAATTCAATCGGCTCAAATCAATTTAACACAAATGATCTCAGACATAATCTCCCTGAAGGAAATCCCTGTGCGCCTGCCCAAAATGAATGAGTACAAAAAAGCGGGAATTACGGTGATTAATTCTTTCTAAAATTGATTTACATATTTTTGTCAATGATTACTAAATAGTACCAATATGAAAAGTCTGTGTTTCTTAATTTCCTTCTTTCTTGTTATGGGTTGTTCAAGTCAGTCTCCCCGTTCCCTCTTTAACGGTAAAAATCTGGACGGATGGCATGTTGACGTTCCTGAGTTGGACACTGTTGCGACGGCCATTAACCCTTTCATTGTGCGTAAAGGGATGTTGGTAAGTCTTGGTACGCCACAGGGCCATCTTATTACCGATAAGGTGTATAAGGATTTTCGTCTGGAAGTGGTATATCGCTTCGCCGGGGAGCCCGGCAATTGTGGTGTCCTGGTTTTCGCCTCAACCCCGAGATCGCTTTATAAAATGTTTCCTAAATCCATTGAAGTGCAGATGATGCATGAGAATGCCGGGGATTTTTGGTGTATTGTGGAAGATATCAAGACGGATGACATGGTAGAGCGGAGGGGACCAAAGGAAGAATGGGGTATCACCGAAGGTAAGGCCAGGAGGATAAAGAACCTGACGGACGGATCGGAAAATACGGTGGGGGAGTGGAATACCATGATTGTGGAGTGCTTTAAAGATCAAATTAAAGTATGGGTAAACGGCGACCTTGTAAACTATGGTTATGACGCCACGGCCAACAGCGGACACATTGCCTTACAGGCCGAAGGCTCGGAGGTTGAATTCCGCAAAGTGCTTCTAACGCCTATAACGGCACTTAGCAAATCATTGCCGCAAGGGAAGGATTGAAATAAAGGAAAACCAGAAAAGGGCAGAGAAAACCTTGTAAGTGGCTTTCGAATAACTTTCATATCGGGTCTACGGGCAGCGATTATTTTTTTACCACCTTATAGGTTTCGGAGTCGCGCCCGTTCAATTTTAGAAAGTAGATACCGGAAGCCAGGTTTTCCAGTGAAACAGAAACCTGGTTTTGGCTTCCTTCGTGAGCCCCGGCGGCTATTAAACACCCATGGATATCAAATATTTCCGAAGTAAATATTGGGTCATCGGTACCAGGCAAGATCCATACCTCATTTATAGCTGGATTAGGATACAATATATGCTTATCTGTAGCGGGGATGGTATCGGAAACGGATCCGTCATAATAAGCCCTGGCCAGCTTAAACGCTGCTTTACCGATCTTTTCGCCAATAATGCGGCCACGAATGTCATCAATAGGCGGATGGATTCCGCCCCAGATACGCGATAAACTTGTTTGATCCGAAGCATCGCGATAGGTAGCCCATTGCAGGCTGAAATTTTCCGAAGGACCCTCCTCGAAGACCAAAAATTCGTTTTTTACGATATCGAACTTCCCTAGCCCTGAAGGGAAATAGGGATCCCCGGTTAACAGGGTCAGTATTTCCGCCCCCGCTCTCGAAAAAGCAGAATGCCCGGACGTATAACCTGCAAAAGGCGGGGTTACAAAAGTAGGGCGTTGGTAGGGCCACCAGTGGGTTCCGAGGATCCACCCCGCTCCGGCCATATCGGTTTCAGCATTACTTATGAAATCCGGGCCCCGCCATGCCAAAATCTTTATTTGTCCAACATGCTCATTATTCTGTCCCGCCAAGGGGTCACCGCTTTCAATAAGTTCAATTCTATCCGGGATCAAGGGTAAGCCATAGGGGTCATAACTCGGTTGGGCCGCATTGGAACTCTGACCTTTACCAGCCATGTATCGAATTGCGGAAACCGGGCGGATGTAATCATAGTATCCTTTTATTCCCCAGGTATTCACGGCGGCATCGTGCATGGCACCCCCGAGAGCGAGATAAGCTTTAACGTCCCATTCCAAATTAGGTATAACGGAGCCATCACCACCAAATTTCTTGACCGTTGCGGGATGGTCGCTTACATAGTTGAGAATGGTGAACCAATGCCCGGGAGGGGTTTCCGAGTCGGGTCCATCCGCCCAAAATTCTGCAAGTACCCGGGCATAATCCCCCCGGCGGACCATTTGTACATCATACGGACGGTTAGTGGCAGGATTAACGACGCGTCCCTTCCCGGGATCCCCGCCCGCCATAAAATTATAGAAGCTTCTGTATTCCTCAAACGTTTTTGGATAATCCGAAATATCCACATTTCCAATAGCTCTGGGCGAAATATCGATCATAGTCGGATCGGATGGGTCCAGATGGGAAGACCAGGAGGCTACCAGCGCAAAGTTCCATTTATAGGGGTCCTCAATCCCATCCTCATTGGAATCCTGAATAGCATAGGGAGGACCGGGATCGTTGTAAACATAGGCATCATAACCACGGTCCCCATAGATCCGAAGATCCCCTGGCTCTAGAGAGAAAGGGATAACGGAACCCCATTCCGGGGCCAGGAAGTCCGGTGTATTTCCCGTAATAATGTTTCCGCTTTGATCAATAAAGGTATTGAAAGCCAGTGGTTGCCATCTGTTGGGGTCGTTCAGGTCATTTGTATCACTATAGGTATCCATGTCTAACGGGTCATTTACCGGAAGATAATATTGATTCCTGTACCCGTTTTCTTCTCCGGATCCATCCTGCAGCCCAAAAGAGATCAATTTATTGCCTAAATAATTACCCAGTGCGGCATAAGAGCCATTACTGTAATCCAGGGAGGTAAAATCCGGATCATAACCAAAAGAAGTGAAAAGTGATTCTATTGCCGCTAGGGTAATATCCCTGCCCCGCGAATCCGCAAAGCGATGGCGGAGCAATCTGTACAGGGCGTAACTCATAACCTCATGATTTGCCGCCTCCACATTCGGAGGGGGGGTAATTCCATTGAAGGTACACGGATATCCCCCAAAATTCTTGCCGAGAAATACAGTTTCCGCCCTTATATTGAATACGGCCCAGGCATCATACATGGCCAGAGAACTGTGAAATAAATTTCTGGCGTGTACGGTGGGCCGCGCCAAATCTTTCCGTATGGCGTTCAGCAACACTTCATTCCATTCGCGGGCGACAGAATGCTGCGCACAAGTAAAATTCCATGATAGCAGCACAACAATTACTGCCAGGCAAGATCTTCCTTTCATCGGCTATTTTTTATACTTTAAATATATAGCATTGAGGTGGAATGTTTTACAGGAAATAAACACAAATCGACTAACCGGCGTGAACATGCCATCAAAGTATTTTTTTGCATTAAAGATACTGCTGGCTATCATGTCCAATTTTGTTATCAGTGAAATTGTTGCAAAAAAAAAAGTAAATATGTCTTTATAAATCAGTGATTGAATCGGAAAGAACGGATTAGCCAATAACAAAAACTAAACCACTCCTCCTATGGATTGAAAATCCATGCCTGTCCGTCCTATGGCGGAGGTTTTGAAAAGCAATGGAATTGCCAACGGTTATCGGGTTACCAAAGTTGTTCGGTATTTAGTAGGAACGCCTTAATAACTTAATAATCAATGACCCAATAACTATTATGGCCAAAATGTTCCTAGAAACCGAAAGTCTTGCACTAAAGTGCATACCTGCCTAAAGGCGGCAGGCAGGGTTTCAACTAACGAATGAGACCAATGAAATTTCTGTGATTTATCACTTTTTATTAATACTTTAAAACTCCTCGAAGGACGTATAGGTTTTCCCCCAATTTTATGTAGGAAGTAACTCGCTAATTATAATCCCCGATGAAGAACATGCAATTGAACAGCCGCCAGTTAGCATGTATTATGTCCACTGATATTTTGGGTTAAGCCATATTGAGATATCAGCCATATCCGTTCAATAAATAAATTGCCCGTTTATTTTCTTTCAGAGGGGAAAAATTAAGTAATTTAGTTGCTATCAAGAGTACTGACCAACCATTATAAACACTTAAAACATGACCTCTATCCTTATTTTATCCGGACTCGTTGTCCTGGCCATTGTCGCGCTTGTTGGAATTTTCAACCGGTTTGCAAAAAACCGCAATTTTGTAAAGGACGCATGGAGCAATATCGACGTGGCATTAAAGCGCCGTTACGATCTGATTCCCAATTTGGTAGAGACCGTTAAAGGATACGCAAAACACGAAAGATCTACGCTGGAAAATGTGATTAATGCCCGTAATGCGGCAATGAAGGTCCCTGGCGATGACATTAACGCGCAAATAAAAGCGGAGAACCAATTGCAACAGACATTGCGCAGCATTTTTGCCTTAAGCGAAGCATACCCCGATCTGAAGGCAAATGCAAACTATCTGGATCTACAGGAAAAATTGAATTTGATCGAGGAAAACCTGGAGCGTGCGCGGAGATATTACAATGGCTCTGTAAGACAAAACAACACATACGGCGAAAGCGTTCCCGGTGTCCTGTTTGCGGGCATGTTCAACTATCAGCATTTCGATTTTTTTGAAACAGATGCAACCAGCAAAGGGAATGTAGCCGTGGATTTCTCCTGAAAATTGAATTGCGCTCCCCCAGGGATGTCTCGGCCCTATGAAGGTAACTTATTATCATACCAAAGCACAGACGATGGAAATCCTTAGCCAGCCGCTCCCATGACCCATTAAAAATCCAATTTATCCGATGAACAAGAGGGTTTACATTCTTTCGGCAATGCTAGGCTGTTCGCTATGTATGGCCCAGGATTTTACAGTGAATAATTACGCTGTCGATATTGACATAGATCCGAAAGGCTATTTCGATGTCGTTGAAAATTATGACCTCAACTTTGAAACCCGCAAACACGGTATTTTTAGAACTATCCAAACAGTTTATAACCTTGTAGGCAAAAGCGGAAAACAAGAAAAACGAAAGATAAGGATAAGCCGGATTAAGGTACCGGATTATAAGTTTGAAGCGCCTTTCGACTTTGTGCAGGAGTTGAGTGATGAAATAACCATTAAAATTGGGGACGAAGATGTTACGCTTATCGGGCCTCGGCATTATGAAATAAAATACCGGGTTCATAATGCCTTTCTTTTTGAAGATTCAATCGTTCGGTTTTATTGGAATATTAAACCGGACGGTTGGGACGCCGATTTTAGTAAAGTAAATTTCAGGGTGCATCTCCCGGATGGAATAACTCTGGGCAATGAAGACTGTTTTGTCTATTCCGGAGTTCGTGGCATAACAACTCCAAGCGCCGATTTTCAGATGGGGTTTGCGGATGGGGCGGTAACGGGTTTAAGCAAAGAGAGTTTCATATCAACTTACGGCGAGAGCGTTACCTTACTGCTGAACCTGCCCCCGAATTCTATTGCCGAGGAAAAACCACTGTGGCCTTTTTGGGACGAATATGGATGGTTATTTATCGTAGGCGCGCTCACCACTGCATTTTATCTGGTGTGGCAGAAATATGGCAAGGATGACAAAGTTCTGAGTACTACCAGCTATTATCCACCGGAAGATATAGACCCTGCCATGGCCGGATTTTTAATAAATGATAAGGACGATGCCTCGGATCTTATTGCCCTGCTACCCTATTGGGGCGCCAAAGGATATCTGAAGATCCAGTTGGTATCCGGAAAAGGCTGGTTTGGAAAAAAAGATACCAGGATCATCCAGTTGAAACGCTTACCGTTAACTTCTCCTGCCTATGCAAGGATACTATTTACAGGATTATTTGGTAGCAAAGCTATGGCCTCGGATAAATCGGCTGAGGTAGATGATCCGGACGCCCAGCTGTCCGAGGTGTTGATAAGCAGCCTAAAAAACACTTTTTACAGTAAGATGAACAGTGCCCGGAACCTGTTAAAGGAACAGGCACAACCCTATTACGTTCCGGAATCCAGAAAAGCGCAGGGCATTATGTTGGTGATCCTGATATTGCTGGGGATTTCGGGAACAGCGGCGGGCTTATTTTATTGGGGTCCCCTGGCTGCTGTAGCTGTAGCCATTACCACCGTAATTCTCATTCTCCTGAATTTCTATATGGTAAAAAGAAATGCCATAGGCAACAGGCTATTGTCCGAATTAAAAGGATTTAAACGCTTTATAAGGGTTGCCGAAGAAAACAGATTAAAAATGTTGCTAAATGATGACCCAAGCTATTTTGAAAATACGATGGGGTACGCCCTTGCCTTTGGTTTGTTTGAAAAATGGGCCAAAAAATTCGATGCGTTGAACGTTCCGCCACCTGGTTGGTACAAGACAGCTTCTGGCGATAATCATAGCATGCGTCATTTTTCCAGATCGTTTTCAGGTACCATGTCCGGTGCCAAATCCAATATGGTAAGTTCTCCGTCGAGTAGTGGAAATTCCTCCGGGGGTGGTTCTTCAGGGGGTGGTTTTGGCGGCGGGGGAGGAGGAAGCTGGTAGAGGCCGGCATATTTTGGATTTTATGTTTGGAGGAATTCACAATTTAATCTAAGTAATTCCCCTATGGCTCTGCCTAGGGGTTTCCGATTTACCTCTCCTTTGGAGAGGTCGGAACTGCCTTTTAAGCAGTTCCGGGTGAGGTAAAATACAAAATTTCGGTTTTTGGCCCCAAGGCCAAAATGAAACCGGCGAAATACCTCTATGGCTCTGCCTTGAGGATAGTTGCCCGCCAGAGGCGGGTAAACTTTCAAGAAATTTTTTATTTGATGTAGTGCCTAAATCCCTGAGATACCTTTTACTTTGAAGCGGTTATCCCGGAAAAACCAATTTCCCATCTTCCGGAATGAAATGCCATTCGGAGATTTTATACTATTCACCTCCCGATCTTTAGATCTTAACCACCATTTTTCCTTTGTTTTTACCATCAAAAAGATCAATAAAAGCCTGGGGAATATTGTCAAAGCCTTCCCTGATGGTTTCCACATGTGTTAATTTACCTTCATTTAACCATTCCGTCAGTTGTTGCAGCGCTGCTGCATATTTGGCCTCAAAATCAAAAACTATAAACCCCTGCATTAAAGCGCTTTTGCGTACCAAAAAGGTATGAACCGGAAAACTTTTCGGCAAGGAAGTTTCATTGTATACTGATATTGAACCGCATTGTATCAGCCTGGCGAACTTATTTATGTTGAACAATACGGCCTCTGAAATAGCCCCTCCCACGTTGTCAAAATACACGTCAATTCCATCCGGGCAAGTAGTTTCAAGTGCCTTGACCATATCGTCCGTAGCATTATAATTAATTGCCTCATCCAAAAGAAAGTCTGATTTGAGCATGCTTATTTTTTCATCGGTCCCCGCAATCCCTACTACGCGTAAGCCCATTATTTTACCAAGTTGACCAACAATGCTGCCCACTGCGCCGGCTGCTCCGGAAACCACCAGGGTTTCTCCCTTTTTTGGCTTTCCAATCTCTGTCAATCCCAGGTAGGCCGTTAATCCCGTCAAGCCCAAAACTCCCAGATACGCCGATAACGGTCCTTGATGAGCATCTACTGCATAAAGACCCTCCCCATCCGATGCCTGTATTTCCTTCCAGGCCAGCATGCCGGATACGAAATCCCCGTTATCAAATTTTTGGTTTTTTGATTCCAGGACTTCCGCCACCAATCCCGAAACGACAGGCTTATGCAATTCAAAGGGCGGGATATACGATTTGACATCATTCATGCGGCCACGTAAATAGGGGTCCACGGACACGTAAACAGATCTCAACAGGACTTCCCCCGACCCGATTTCAGGAATATTTTCAGTAACAAATTTAAAATCGGAAAGTTTCGGGAGCCCCACGGGCCTTTTATCCAGTAGGATGGTTCTGGTCATCTTCAATGTGATTTATAGCTATTTTTACGGTATTTAAGTTAGGTGATAAATCACAATATCCCTAATTGAAATCGCTCCAATACTGCTTTATTTTCTTTCTCAGAAACGCAACAGATCGCGCTAACTGATCCATACCGTCAACGCCATCTTCGATGCTGATCCATCCATCAAATGCTACCCGCCGCAATTCCGTAAAAATGGCGTCATAATCATTCAATCCTTTTCCAATCTCCCCATGACGGAGGCGTTTTGCATATCCCACCGCACCATTTTCTTCTTTTCGCAGATCTTCAATGGTACCCTTAATGAGATAGCGGTCACTGGCGTGCATGGTTACCACCTTTCCTGAAATTCGGTATAACAGCTTCAAAGGGTCTTCTCCTGCAAGTAAGGCATTGCTAGGATCATAGTTTACTCCGAAATTAGCATTATCAATTCTGTTTACCAATTGACAAAAAACCTCCATTTGCTGAGCAAATTCCGGATATTCCCAGAAATCATCTTTGTAATGGTTCTCTAAAATTAGGGTGATGCCCAACGCTTCTGCATAAGGCAGGCATGCTTCTATACATTCGGCCGCAAGATCGATGCCTTTTTCCAAAGTGAGCTCCGGTCTTCTTTGTCCGGATAGGACCCGGCAGTAAGACCCGCCCAAAGTGCTGGTCATGTCAATCCAGCAATGTTGTTTTTCAATTTGGGCCTTTCGAAAATTAGGGTCGGGATGCGTAAAATCCGGAGAACAGCAGAGCATTGGAATAACTTTTCCATGACGCTCAACCTGTTCCCGAAACTTGTGCCAGTTGGCCTTATCGGACATTTCCAGGAATCCCGCATACCATTCCAATCCGTCTACCTCCAATTGGACCGCGAGCTCAATCCAATCGGAAACGGTCATACTGCCATCCTTGCAGAGCGCCTGCATAAAGGCTTTTGGGAAAACTGCTAATTTTGGCAATTTGAGGTGTATTATAGACTACTTTATTACAGCATAATGAGGACCGCCAACTGGGTACTGAAAACTGCTTACCGGTCACGAGCCTCCCCAATTCTTGGGAATATTACGCCCAATCATAGGAAACTGCTCCAACTCAATGACCTGACCGCTAACAGGGCCACACTCATCGGAAAGCAGGTAAATAGCTCCTGCCGCCAATTCTTCCGGCTTTAAAAGCCGGCCGGCCGGCGCAAATATCTCCGGCAATTCATTATACCAGCCTTCTTTCATCCCCTGCTGTTTTTGGTTTACCAACTCGTTTTCAGTAAGCACCCAGCCCGGATTGATCTGATTAACACGAACGCCGTTCTCCCTAAATAAGCTGTCCCCAAGATTTCTGCTTAAAGTCATTAAAGCGCCTTTGGAAATACTATACGGCAATAGATTAGGTTCCCCACTCCACGCATTTATGGAGCCAATATTCAATACACAGCCCTGTGTTTTAGCAAGATGGGGCAGCGCAGCCTGAATTATGGCGAAGGGGGCAAGGGTATTTACGGCCAGCATCCTTTTAAAAAATTCCATAGTCGTGGTTTTTATATTGGACGAAGCAATAATAGCGGCATTGTTGACAACAGCATCCAATTTACCATAAGTTGTCAAGGCCTTCCTTACCAGTTGTTCCGGCGCATCGGCATCTGTTATGTCTACTGTTAGCCGTACTGCTTTATCACTTCCCAATTCACCGATCAGTGCTTCTCCTTTTTCTTCCATCAGACCGTTGATGACCAATTTCGCTCCTTCCTCAATACAGCGACGGGCAATTGCTTTCCCAATACCCGTGTAGCCTCCGGTAACCAAGATGACTTTGTTCTCTAATCGCATCATTTTCTTTTTTAACTTCCTTAAAAAATCCTGCACCGCTATTAAAAGTATCCAAATTCAGAATGCTTTGTTCCCTTAAAATTCCTTTATTTAATGGAATTCCCCGATTGCTCTACGGGGATAGTCGCCCGCCAGGGGCGGGTAAACTTTCAAGAAATTTTTTATTCCGGCTTTAGTATACTTTTTACCACGCTGCCCGAATGCATTGCCTCGAAGGCTTTAAGCCAATCCCTGATATCCCAGATCCCTCCGATTATGGGCTGCACATCCAGTCTGCCCGCCGCCATAAGGGCTAATACTTTCTCCCAAACCGGCCAATTATGGCTAAAACTACCTTGCAGGGTCACATTTTTCTGAACCAAAGGATCGAGCGAAAAATTCAATGGTTGAGGGCCCCATCCCACTTTTGTAATTTGACCTTTGGGCCGCACCAAGGCGAAGGCTGTTTTAAGAGTGGCGCTTACCCCTGCCGCGTCTATAACGCAGTCCACCCCGAGACCGTCGTATTTATATGCCCAATCCGTGCCATCTCCGGCAATTGTTTCGCAGCCATAACCTCTGGCGACCGACAGCCGATTTTTATCACTTTCAAGGCCCGCCACTGCAACTTCGGCACCGCAGAGGCTGGCCATTGCGGCACATAATATTCCAATGGTTCCGGGCCCAAGAACAATGACGCGGTCGCCCGGGTGAATGGAGGTATTTATAATTACAGCGTTGTAAGCTACGGAACACGGTTCTGTTAAACAAGCCTGTTCAAAAGCCAGATTTTCGGGTATGCGGTGAAGACATCTTTCCGGTACACGGACAAATTTGGTCATTGCGCCGTCTACGCCATAGCCAAACCCTTTTCTTTCAGGATCAAGATTATAGAGACCCTGGCGGGAAAGAGGACTGTCAGGGTTGATCACGGCGGCGGTCTCACTGACCACGCGGTCTCCTTCTTTCCATCCGGTGACATTTTTACCGATCGCTGCGATATGTCCTCCAAATTCATGCCCCAGAACTACCGGATAGTTTACTGGCCAACTGTGATCTGCCGTCCATTGGTGCAGGTCGCTGCCACACACTCCAACGTTGGCGACCTGGAGCAAGACATCGTTTGAACCAATAGTTGGTTCAGGGATTTCCCTGATCTCAACACTTCCCCTTTCGGGCGCAAAATTTACGACTGCGGCTGATTTCATTGGTATTGATTATTTGTAGTAGTTTCCTATTTTTAAGTTGTTCAGTGGATGTGATATTCTGACCGAATAATTAGTATCGAAATAACCCGTTAACTCAATTATTTACTATTGACACATTATGGCAGTTGCTGAATACGTGCAGAAGTTCGACCTTATCGTACCTCCCGATTTTCCCCATATGCATGGATCGCTTTACAAATTAGTCTAAGTGAACCTTCCAGGTCACCATCAGCAGTTCTGAAAGCATCCGCATCTATTGTGAGCGGAGCTCCGAGAACGACCAGGGGCGCCCCGTACCCCGGACATTGTATAGCTTGCTCCAGTGAAAGCCCCCCTACAGCCTGCACCGGGATATTTACTGCCTCAACCACTTCCCGTAATTTATCCAACGGACTTGGCATAGGCATGCCGCGCGCAGCAATTCCCCTTCTTTCATCATAACCGATATGATGGATTATATAATCGCATCCGAGCGATTCAAGTTGTTTTGCTGCTTTAACCATATCCGTACAGCCGAGGTTATCTCCCATGACTTCTACGTTGAAATCACTCCCTGCTTTAACCACAACTTTTATTGTTTCCTCATGTGCCCGGGCCATGACCACCACATGTGTTGCTCCGGCTTTTGCCATCATTTCTGTTTCCAGGTATCCACCATCCATGGTTTTAAGGTCCGCTACAATGGGAACGCCCGGGAACGCCTCACGCAACCTGCGGACCCCGTGCAGTCCTTCGGCGAGTAGGAGGGGAGTACCGGCCTCCAGCCAATCCACCCCGGCCCGTAGTGCAAGCGCTGCAGTCTCCAAGGCTTCATCAATATTGGTAAGGTCAAGAGAAATTTGTACAATGGGATTCATTCTATAAATATAGAACTTTTAGGGTTTCAAAAATATTTTGCCCTCATGAACGGGAAGCAGGATGAATTAAGAACCGCGAGATAATTTCCGCAAGAATTTATCAATCTCTGGTCCCTGCTCCCAAAAGGGATTATCTTTTTAAAAGAACGAAGGCCGGGCAACCATCGTATGCATCTTGCGGAAATGCCAATCTTATCTATCCTCCTTACTTTACAATCATCCTTTTTACCCAATGTGCGTTATCCAGCCTAATTCCAACGAGGTACACCCCGCCGGGTAGATTGTCCGTTGCCCATTCTATTTCATTGTTCCCTGCTCTTGCCTGGACGGTCTTTTCCTGAACCATCTGACCGTCCAAACTCATAATCCGGACTGCGGCATTCCCATTTTTTAGTGCGGGGAAATTGAGAATCGTCCGTTGTCCAGATCGTGTAGGATTTGGAGCTATATTTAATTCAGAAACGGTTTGGTTCTGTACAATGGGGCTTATTCTGGCTTTCAGGGAGGAGGAAGAACCGACCGGGATCAATTTCCATTTTTGGGCATTTGATCCGTTATTGGTCCATACCTTAATATTTGCTCCATTGGCCTTTGACGCATTATCCACGTCCAGATAGAGACCATTGAGCTTACTCACAATATTATAGTACCCCTCGCCAACCGACACAAATTTCCATTCCTGAGCATCAGTTCCGTTGCCCTGCCACTGCCACACATTGGTGCCCGGGCTCGTTCCACCCAGTTCAACATCCACAAATTTATTGCTGTGTAGCGCCTTAATCGTATGGTGGCCGGAGTTCCCTTTCGAGATCTGAAATCGTTGATTGCTTACTCCCAACAATGCCCATTGTTGCACATTTGCTCTATTTTCTTTATTCGCTCCGGGGATATCCAAAACCTTTCCACTCACTTTACTCTCCAGATAATAAGTGCCTTCCGCAATATCGCCGGTGGAAACGGTAATTGGCTTTAATTTCCACTTCTGGGCGTCTGATGCGTTGTTTGTAAAAACAGTGATATTAGCACCGTTGGCAGTTGACGCGTTCTCCAGATTCAGGTAAAGTCCGTTGAGTTTGCTGATGATATGATAATATCCGTTACCATCAGAAATAAATTCCCATTCTTGCGCATCTGTACCGTTGCCTTGCCATTGCCAGACATTGGTTCCGGGCGCCAGTCCTGCAAATTCCACATCAACATATTTATTGCTCTGCATTGACCTGATGGTGTAATGACCGGGTTTGCCGGGAGAAATATAAAATTTTTGATTGTCCGTTGCCCCGTTGTACCACTGCTGTACATTCGCCCGGTTCGTCTCCCTTGTGCTTTCGATATCCAATACCTTTCCGCTTACCTTGCTCTCTATGTAATAAAAACCTTCATCTATGGTTGCCGAAGTCTTGGGCGATATCAATGTACAGGGATTTTCCATGAGATCGCGGGCATCATTATGATCAGATGTCTTATTACCACCATTGAAAGGGCCCCCGCTTATCAGAAAGTAGGACATCCCCGCATCAGAAGGGTCAAATTTAGAAGTTCCGAAAGGATTCCGACTAAAAAGCCACCGATTGTATTCCTTCGTACTGCCCTGCATCCAGTTCCAATTACTTACTGAAGAGCTAAAGCCCCCGTTTTGGTCATTGAGTCCATTGGTTTCGTTACATCCTCCACCATTGCAGTTCCCCACAAAATAAACCCCTCTGCCGGCATATTCATTTTTAAGATCGTTCCAGTTGTGCGTATTGCTACAATCCAAGTGGGCTTCATTCCACGCAGAGTGTGAAATTACCGTTACAAAGTCGAATCCATTAGAGGCCTTTTCAAATCCTCGCCACACTGTTTCCATAGGCCCACCGGCAATGATCCATAAGGGATCGGAGGCCTTTGATTTTTCAATTTCGGCGGCCATTTTGTCAGAAGAAGCATTTCCCTGCGTTTCACAATCATAAAAGATGTTCTGGTTATAGCCAAAGCTGGAAATTGCACCGGCAGCACTGGTTCTCATATTTTGAGAATCGTCTCCCGCTCCGGGACCGGTTCCGTCACTTTCATTTGTACCGTATTGGCAAACGTGATTGTTGTATTCCACCTGTACCACTTTGTCTTTTAAACCTGCTGCCCACCACAGACCTGTAGCATAGGGCATGGCCAGTATATCGTCGTCGTCGTGTACATTACCGTCAAAAGATAAGATGACCCGGCCTCCGGGAAAATTTACTTCGGGAATCGGTGTACAATCGGATTGGGAAAAAAGAGAAGAAGAAAAGAGGAAGATGCAGGCAATTTGTAAAAATGTTTTCATGGGGTTAAGTTTTTGAGGTGAATATGAACGAGATATGTCTAAAATATGTTTTAGGGAGGTTTCACTGCCTTGAGGTTCTATAATAGACCCCGAAGTCAGAAAATAGATCCCATTTCTGATGAAAAATGCAATATTTCACGTACCAGGCAGAGGGCCGGTTATTACCCAATAATTGAGCGTTTTTTGCGGCCGGAGGGATATATCCGGAAAAGGGTCCTCAGAACGCAATAAATGCGTGGAAGTTGGTAAGGCAATGTTTTTGAATAATGGAGTTTTAAAGGCATTTAAAGCCCTTTGCAATAATTCTTTGAGGGGGAACATAAGAAGTAATTTTTATCCTATTTGAAAATTTTAACTATCGATAACAGTTACCTATAATATGAATTTTTTTTAGAAAACCGTCTTTTATAAGACTGGCAAGAACACCCTGCGCTCTTGGCGCAGGGATGAATTGCCTTCGTGCGCAGCACGAAAACCGTACTTTTGCGTATGGTCAAAATTACAGAGGAAACCTGGCACTGGCACCATAACGTTTCGGAATGTT
>JBGTNL010000113.1:0-1957 GCA_041743085.1 Flavobacteriaceae bacterium | reverse complement strand
AATAGAAAAAGCCGAAAAAAATTATAAAGGATTAGTGATAGCTAACGAAGGATCCAATTTTTCCGCCGGTGCTAATGTAGGTATGATCTTTATGCTGGCCATAGAACAGGAGTATGATGAACTGGATATGGCCATCCGCCTCTTTCAAAATACCATGATGAGGGCAAGATATTCTTCTATACCAGTAGTAGTAGCTCCTCACGGTTTAGCCCTGGGTGGTGCTTGCGAATTAAGTTTGCATGCAGACAAAGTTTGCCCCGCTGCAGAAACCTACACGGGTCTTGTGGAATTAGGTGTTGGGCTTATTCCGGGCGGTGGCGGCACAAAAGAGTTTGTATTAAGGGCCTCAGATGAAATGCATGAAGATGAACCTGAAACGATCACTTTAAAAAATCGTTTCCTTACCATTGCAACGGCCAAAGTAGCAACATCCGCAGCGGAGGGTTTTTCAATTGGTGTATATAGAAAAGGACTTGATGAAGTTGTTATTAACCAGGGCAGGCGCATTGCAGAAGCAAAAAAATCTGTTACCGAAATATATGATAGCGGGTATACCGCACCCGTTGAACGCAAAGACATAAAAGTGTTGGGCCAGTCGGCACTGGGTGCATTATACGCTGGAATACATGCGATGAAGACAGCCAGGTACGCAACAGAACATGATTCCCTTGTTGCAAAAAAACTGGCTTATGTTATGTGCGGTGGAGACCTTAGCGAACCTACATTGGTAACTGAACAATATTTATTGGATTTGGAGAGAGAAGCCTTTTTATCACTCTGTGGGGAAAAGAAAACGCTTGAAAGAATTCAAAGCGTATTAAAAAGCGGGAAGCCGGTAAGGAATTAATCCATTAGGATGCCTGGGAAAGATTTACAACTAGTTCTGTATAACCTTTTCCAGCCTACCTGAACAGATCAACAACATGGGCATAGCGGAATTAGAAAATAATCTACTTACTATAAAGTCCCATATCATCACTTATGGAAAAGCGGCCGATGATAGTATAACCGAAAACATAAGAGATGAAATAGAATCCATGTGGAATGAACCGGAAGGAAAAATCGGTATAGATGAGGATATTTTCCGGGTTGTCTTCAGGATCACCGCTGCCTTTCATCCTGGTATTGACGCTATTGAAATTTATGAAAACACCAACCCGCTCAACAACTATTTCAGGATAGAAGAATTTGCACATGGCAATATTTCGTTTGTAGACGGGCTGGGCTGTAATAGCGGCTATTTTAAGCTTGAAAATTTATATAAAGGTTCTACCACTGCCGCTCACGAATACGGGCATACGCTGGGAGCGGAACACCCGGTTGATCTGGACATCAGGGGTAAGGGCCCACCGGGAATCATGTATCCACGCGGAACTATAACAGATCCTCAATATCAATATAACCCGGCTGCTTTGCCCGGTGATAATACCAATGGCGGCACCATGAGCCCTGTTCACCGGAGAGTGAGGCAGGAAGATATTGCACAATTAAGAATTCAGAAACTCCACTTTGAAAACGGAAAGGCGGTCATAGGAGAATTTACCAGCGTATGGCATCCCAAGCATGCTGATATTCATACAAACGATTATCTTTTGCCCGGAATTTTTGGATAAGATCCCTGTTTCAAATCTGAAATATTTAATACCCTGTAAGAGACCAGGCATTAAAACTTACCCATTACTATTTATTTTATGGCTGGTTATCGGCCAGGTTTTGCAGGGCGGATTCGATGGCCGGGTAAAGAAAAATAAAACCCGTATAATGAATTTTATCGGCACTCACTGTAGCACTTTTTAGAACCTCAACACTCATTTCACCCAATACTGTTCGTAAAACGAAGGATGGTACATATACCGGGATAAAAAATTTCCCTTTTTGTATCCTGGCCAGATCTGTAACAAGATCTTTGTTGGTTACAGGAGTGGGGGCCACGGCATTATATGTCCCCTGCAAGGTT
>JBGTNL010000112.1:0-2467 GCA_041743085.1 Flavobacteriaceae bacterium | reverse complement strand
AGGAGAGGTAAATCGGAAACCCCTAGGCAGAGCCATAGGGGAATTAATTAGATTAACCGGCAAATACAGGGGCTTTAACGTTTTTTAAAAGCCAGTCCCCTTGATTTAGGAAAATTTTAAAATGCCGGAATATTCACTCTTCTGAAAAACTTATTACTTTATAATCAAATGATTGTCGATTAGTTAAAATTTAGTCTATTGTCTTATGTCTAATAGCGAAGCGGTCCAGCGTCTTTAACCGGACACTAATGTATAAATTACATTCTTCCCACTCCAATCCGCAGGTTCTTCTTTCAATTTGTTATATTTAACCCTTTCATAATAATATGCACAAAACTTTCTTTATCCTCTTATTTACAGATACCCTGCTATTACAGGCTCAGACCAAAGAAGCCGGGCCGGTCATTAAAGATTACGGGGAAGTATGGAAGGTGGAGCACCCCGATTTCAAAACGGATACCTCTAAAGAATTTAAAGTGGTCTTCGATATTATGGACAGTCCGGAATCTCACAGCGATCTCAATAAAAATATTGAAACGGCTGCCCGGTTTTTAAATATGCACGCACAGAGCGGTTTAGACAGGAAGCATATGAAAGTAGCTCTGGTGGTGCACAACAAGGCTTCCAAGGACATCCTGCGGAATGATGCGTATCACAAACGCTATGGCGTTAATAATCAGAACGCCATATTGATCCAGGATCTGCTCGATGCCGGGGTGGATATTATTTTGTGCGGGCAGTCTTCTCTATCCCGGGATTTCCCTATTGAAGAAAGTATAAACGATGTTCAATTGGCGCTGTCGGCTATGACGGCTTTAATTCAACTTCAGGATGAAGGTTATCAACTTATTAAATTTTAAATCAGACACTTATGAATAAACTATTAGTTTTAAAAATCTTACTTTCAGGAGGTTTTGCAATGGCCCAGGGGCCTAATTTGGAAAACGACTTTAAGATGGTTGAAAGCAAAGTTATTGAGTGGCGAAGGGACATTCACGAAAACCCCGAATTGTCCAACCGTGAATTTAAGACTGCCGAAAAAATAGCAGCTCATCTAAAATCTCTGGGTTTGGAAGTTCAGACGGGAATAGCCCATACCGGGGTGGTCGGTATTTTAAAGGGGAATAAACCCGGAAAAGTGGTCGCCTTGAGAGCTGATATTGACGCCCTCCCGGTAACGGAACGCAATGACCTTCCTTTCAAATCCACTGTAACCTCAGAGTTTTTGGGAAAAGAAGTGGGCGTTATGCACGCTTGTGGTCACGATACCCATACGGCAATTCTTATGGGTGTTGCAGAGGTGCTCTCCAAGAACAAAAATAAAATAAAGGGAACTGTAAAGTTCATTTTTCAGCCCGCGGAAGAAGGGGCGCCTCCGGGAGAAGAGGGCGGGGCTTTATTAATGGTAAAAGAAGGGGTTTTGAAAAATCCTGATGTTGATGCTATTTTCGGGTTGCACATCAATTCCCAGACTCCCGTCGGGGTGATCCGATATAAGTCGGGAGGCACCATGGCTTCTGCCCAGCGTTTTGTGATCAATGTAAAAGGCAAGCAAACACATGGTTCCCAACCCTGGTCCGGGGTGGACCCCATATTGATCAGCGCTAAAATTATAGATGGCCTTCAGACTATTATCAGCAGGGAGGCCAATCTCACCAACGAGGCTGCCGTAATTACAGTAGGTAAAATTACCAGTGGGGTGCGATTTAACATTATTCCCGAAAGTGCCGAAATGATAGGGACGATCAGAACGCTCGACTATGATATGCAAAAGCAGATCAACAAGCGGATGGAGGAAATGGTACCCGCTATTGCAAAGGCATACGGCGGTGATGCTTCAATAGAGATAACCACGTCTACCGCTATCACCTACAACGATCCCGAACTGGTAGAGCAAATGCTCCCAACCATGAGGCAGGTGGCGGGGGAGGAAAATATTCAGACTCAAAAGGCTATCACCGGAGCTGAAGATTTCTCATACTTTCAGGAAGAAGTACCGGGATTTTTCTTCTTTTTGGGGGGAATGACCCCTGGGAACACGGAATCGTTCCCGCATCATACACCGGATTTCAAAATTGATGACAGTGGCTTATTGTTGGGGGTTAAAACATTGACTGCCATGTCTTTGGAATACTTAAATCAGTAGTCGGAATGCAGTTCGCAGACACAATTAGACCACCCCTGAATGCCCGGATACGTAATTTAATCAATAGAATTCCTCGAGGCTCTGCCTCGGGGTAGCGTGCTGATATGTATTTTTGTGATTATGAGTGATCATATTCACAAGCGCCATAACAAGAGCTTGTTGCTCTATCATTTTGTTTGTCCCATCAAATATAGGAGAAACGTACTTGATGATGAGGTTTCGGCGACGTTCAAGGAGATTTGTCTTGGTATAGAGGAACGGTACGAGATCCATTTTTTGGAGATAGGCTTTGATGGCGACCACGTTCATTTTTTGATTCAG
>JBGTNL010000111.1:0-9942 GCA_041743085.1 Flavobacteriaceae bacterium | reverse complement strand
GGGGCAAAAACTAAAATCATGAAAATCAGAAAAGAAGACATTCCCATTACCATGCAAGCTCCCAACACCATTATGCGCGCCATTACGGATTGCGGGGGTATGACCTTAGGTTTTAACGAATTGCCAAAAGGCACCGATTTTGCGCCCTTGTTACAGGGGTTGGATAACGACAGTTGCCATTGCCCACATTGGGGCTATGTACTTGAGGGCAAGATAAAGCTCATTTACGATTCCGGAAAAGAGGAAACGGTTGGCGCCGGTGAGGTCTATTATTGGCCCGCTGGCCATACGGCAATCGTTCAGGAAGATGTTAAACTACTGGAATTCAGTCCTACAAAAGAACTTAATGAGGTCATGGCCCATGTTGGCAAGAAAATGGCAGAAATGGGGGGATAGGGGCTGATAGGGCAAAAACTTCCCTATCGATCTTGGGAATAAAAGCAATCAGCCGAATAATCCATAGTACCGAAATTGCCGGGTTTTTCGGGTGGCCAGCCCGTATAGAACTTGTTCCTTGAACGCTGCGGCGTAATCCATAAACCCAAAAGGGATCATTTGCCGCTTATCATGGCAAGGGACCTTATTCCGTTTTTCCTTGCCCGTTAAAAAGTTTTTATCAGAATAGGAGAACTCCCGCTCACTCGCAAGGTCAGCACTAGATTTCCGGGATTGGCAAGCAACTTTAAATGCTATCGAAGATTTTCGTCAAAGGATAATCGTTGTCGAGGCCCGTACTAAAGCCGGTAAAGTCGTTGGGTAATTACATCGACCTTTTTGCACTAGGAAAAGGTGGCCATTGACCATATCGGCGCAATGTGACCCACTTTTTGCGCTTCCACCATCGTCAAAAACTAAAATATGCTTTTTTACGTAAACAGCAGCTTGTACCTGTTCGAACAGAACATAACCACGGCGGGCGAAATACTGTCAGCCATTTGTTTTGCCCAGAGCCCTGCTAAAGACGGTCGGTCAAACTGTCAAGACTGCGAATATCAGTGCTGCTGATGGGCTAAGGGACGGTTAATCGATATTCGAATTTAATGCAATCCCATAAAACGGCCGCTTATGGGACGTATTTACAAACTTGCCTAGCCCTATCCCAAAGTTTCCCAAATATGGTCTCTTTTAGTAGTTCTGTAAATTCACCTTTTGTGGGACACTTATTCCAGCTAAAAAAAATCTACGAGCAATTCTTTCTACCCAATTCAGCTTTTATTGGATTTGTGAAGAGCATCTTTCGATTTCAGTTTTTCCCTTAACATCTGCATATCCTCACTCACCTTCCTGTTCAAGATCTTCGCGTGCTGGGTAGTTCGCAGGTTTTTATGACCAAGCATTTTGCTAACCGATTCAATGGAGACGCCATTGGATAGCGTTACCGTAGTCGCAAACGTATGTCGGGCCAGGTAGTCAACATCTTTTGTTCTTTGCGGCAACCTGCCTGCTACCACCGGTTACTGTGAAATGAAACGCCAAAAGTAGTTCGCGCCCTATCCGATTTTTGTCCATCGCTTATCTTCCCGAACGCGACAAAACCGGACAGGAACCATGCGCGAAAGTTGGGGTAATATTTGGGGGAATTTGTTTTAATTATATGTTTGCAACATGGAGAGGTTTATACCTCGGATATATAAATACTTAATTATGAAAAGCGCTAGCAAACCATTAGTTACCATACACGATCAAGAATTTGAAATTCTGGAGGAAGACCACCAATTTAAATATCAAAAGGAGCTAACTAAACATTTTGATCTATTGGACGCCGATTTTGATCAGAATACGATCAATGAAATTGTACTTTGGAAAGTAAATCGATACGCTCGACCTAAAAGAGAGTTGATATCTATTATAAACACTATAAAAAAGTCTGATGAAGTTATTGATGTAAATAAGACAAAAACCATTTTAAATGGGTTGCTTCAAACACCAGGCATTCAATTAGCAATGGCCTCAACCATCCTTCGTTTTAAGAATCCCTTTCTCTACCAAATCATTGACCAACGTGTTTACAGGATATTATATGAAGGTAAGAGATTAAAATTGCCGGACCATTCAAGTGAGAAGAACCGAGCAGATCAGATCGATTTGTTTATCAAATATCTTTATGATCTGAAATTAACATGCATAAATTTTAAAATTTCTTTTGAGAAAGCCGACCGTATTCTCTATATGGCTGATAAAAGGGTAAATAAAAATCACAAGCTAATAAACTATTAAAAAGCCGAAAGACGGCTCTAACTTCCAAATTATTATAGCATGACCCCCATCCATGTAACCAAAAAACTTGAAAAAACTATAAGGAAAGTTGTTCGGACAGGCCTTCCGGAAGGAGTGGTAGGCCTCCTGGGCAAGTGGAATGCAGCCTTGTTTTATGTAGACCGGAAAAAGTGCTGGCTGGTGACCAATGCTCGTACTAAATATTCTGTTATTCTTCCCGGCATAAGCTCCGCCACCATGCCAACAATAGATAAGTTGTTCCGGTTCGCCCTTTGCGACCAGCTGTTATACGATGGATTTAAAACCTCCCTGGATGAAGTGGGACTTTTAATTGGCGACCTCATTTTCCTGCCTACAGACAATGACCGAAAGATCACGGCATTTCAGAACCGCCGGCTCTTTGAACTGGAATATGACAAATACCGGTATGGCAGTTTGGAAGAAATGCCATTAAATAAGCTCACAAATTATATGAATACCTGTCCAACGCGTATTGCCAAAGGGCATTCCATGAACAGCTATACCAGGGCAATAGATGAAATGGAGAAAATATTGAAAATAGCTTCAAAATAACATCAACAGGTGTATTTTGGCTAGAAGGTGCCAGTATCTTCCTGCGGCGAACAAGTTTCGGAAACCTGTCCGCCCGGCTGAAGCCATTCGGACGGGCCAGCCGTAGGCGTGTCCCTGCGATCCTTTACTTCAAGTTTTCCAATCCGAACTGAGCTAACTTTTCAATAATCGGTAAGGTCTGTACCCCCTTTTCTGTTAACCGGTATTCAACTCGAGGTGGGATTTCAGGATATGACTTCCTGGACACCAGTCCATTTTCCACCAAAGAGGTTAAAGCCTGAATGAAAACTTTTTCACTTATTCCGGGAATACACCTTCGTAATTCTCCGTACCTTATTACTCGTTCATTGATCTGAAACAGGATCAGCAAGGTCCATTTCCCGCCCAAGAGGGCTAAAGATTTCCTTACCGGACAATTTTCGTCTGATTGGTAAATTATTTTTTGACTTTTTTCCATCTGATAATCAATATTTCTAACCTCAAAGTAAGTACCTGATAAAGAAGTAAGTACTTGTACAAAAGTATGTTATATCCTAATTTTATACAATATCTATTTAGTAAAACGTGTATTATGACACAGGAGGAAAAAAATACCCAAATAGCCACTAGGGCATACCAGAGAATTTTTGGCGATCTGGATATCACCGCGATCGATGAATACGTAAGCAAGGATTTCATACAACATAATCCTACGATAGCCGACGGGCCGGAAGGGGTAAAAGCCCTTATACAAATGCTTATCTCACAAGGGGTACCGAAACAAAAAATCAGCTTTAAGCATACGGCCGCCGAAAAGGATATTGTTTTCCTCCATTCACGGTATGAGATGGAGGGAAAGGAATGGCGGTTTATCGATATCTATCGTATAGAAGGTGGTAAATGGGCGGAACACTGGGATGCGATGATGCCCATGCCCGATGAAAGGGCAAACAACAATCCTCTATTCTAATTTCTCAAGGGAATAAAATCAGTAACAGAAAATTACATGAAAATCTTAGTATTTGGCGCTGCGGGCTCCCAGCAATTCCATGTTATTGGCGAAGCAAAGGAAAAAGGGGCCAAAGTCCTGGCCGTTACCAGTTCGGAAAAGAATATGGCCAGGTTGAAAAATGCCGGGGCAACCCCGCTTCTGGCCAATATGGCGGACACCCAAAAAATGAAGGAAATCACCAAGGGAATAGATGCGGTGGCCCTGTTGGTTCCCGTATCCTTGCCCAATCCCCTTGATGGCCTGCAATATGTAAAAAATGTAATTGATGCCGCCAAAGAAAATGGGGTTCAAAAAATTGTGTGGAATACGAGTGGCTGGCTTTTACCTCATAAAATGGGGATCCCCAGCGAAGACGTGAAATTGGATATCAGGGATTACCTTACAAACAGCGGCCTGGATTTTGCCATTATAGAACCTACCTTTTACAATGAGAACTTGATGGGACCCTTTTGTGCCCCTTTTGTAAAAAACGAGAAGAAACTGGCCTACCCTACCCCGGAGGCAATGCCTATTGGCTGGATTGCTTCAAGAGATGTGAGTGCCCTTGTGGTAGCAGCTATTTTCAATCCAAAGTTAAAAGCAGATACGTTCCGGGTAAGTGGCCTGGAAAACCTGAGGGGCAATGACCTGGCCGAAAAGTTTTCCCTGGGGCTGGGAGATAAAATAACATACTATACACAGCCCGCAAAAGAATTTGGCAAGATGCTGAAACCATTTGTGGGGGAAGCGGCTGCAGCCGGCGTTGCTTCTTATTACGAAGGTCTCCAGAATGCGACCGAATACCCGCCAAAATATAATCATGACATGGACAAGGTTTTGGAACAACTCCCTGTAAAAATGACCCTCATGGAGGATTGGGTAAGAAGTAATAAAATGGCTTTCGTGGACTAAATAAGTATACCAACATGAATATGGAAAATTTAACCAGGGACCGAAAATCGGAACGTAGCGGCAGTGAGACAAACCGCACTATAAATTGGGTATGGCACCATGTTTCATTTTGGATCCTGATAGTTTTGATGCCATTTGCTGGTAAGGCGCAGATCCTGCCTGATCCTGATCCGGAATTCGGAGGAAAAATGGAAATCATGCCGGAGAATTCGGTGGCCGACTGGCCCGATTTGGTTAGGGCTCCTGAAGGAGCGCCCAATGTGGTTGTCATCATGCTGGATGATGTGGGCTTTTCGGCGACTACCACTTTCGGTGGCCTTAGTGATACACCGGTACTGGACCGACTGGCGTCGCAGGGGTTACGATACAACAGATTCCACGGCACGCCCGTATGTTCACCTTCCAGAGCTGCTTTACTATCAGGGCGCAATGCCCACCAGGTAGGATTTGGGAGAATCTCCGAATTATCCGCCGGTTTTCCGGGCTATAATTCTATCTGGCCGAAATCGGCTGCCAGCATTGCCGAGGTGCTGAAACTGAATGGATATAATACGGCCGCCTTCGGAAAATGGCACAACACCCCTGTTTGGGAAACTACGCCGGCAGGACCTTTCGATCAATGGCCCACAGGGATGGGATTTAATTATTTCTATGGGTACATTGGCTTTGGGTCCAGTCAGTGGGAGCCTAGCCTCTACCGAAACACGATTCCTGTTTCTCCTCCAACCACAGCAAAGGAGGGCTATAACCTTACCACCGACCTGATAGACGATGCGATCGCATGGGTTGAAAACCATAATGCAGTTACTTTTGAAGATCCCTTCTTTTTATACTTTGCGGCTTCCGCTACGCATTCGCCCCACCATGTGCCTCAGGAATGGATTGAAAAGTTTAAAGGCAGGTATGACCAGGGATGGGACAAATTAAGGGAAAATACCTTCGAACGGCAGAAAAGGCATGGTATCATTCCGCAGGATGCCAGACTAACTCCCCGCCCCGAGGGGCTGGCAGCCTGGGAATCATTGAATCCGGATCTTCAGAAACTATTGGCCAGGCAAATGGAAGTGTATGCGGCCTATATCGCTCAAACAGATTACGAAATTGGCAGGCTCCTGCAGGCGATCGAAGCGCGGGGACAGCTCGAAAACACCCTGATTATTTATATTGCGGATGATAACGGCCCTACCACCGAAGGTGGGTTTGACGGAAGGGATGCCCTTACAATACAAGCAAAACCGGCCTCGCTACAAGAACGTTTGGAGCAGATAGATGCTATCGGCAGCGTAGCGTATGATAATGCCCCGGCCGCAGGCTGGGCCTGGGCTAGCAATAGCCCATTTAAAGGCGCAAAAACAGTGGCCGCAGATCTCGGTGGCTCCCGTCTCCCGATGGTTGTTTCCTGGCCTGGTCATATACCGGACGCAGGAGGTGTGCGTTCCCAGTTCATCCATATTACGGACCTGGCGCCAACGCTTCTGGAAGCTGCGGGTATCAATCCTCCAGAAACCGTCCATGGCACTGTGCAGATGCCTCTGGAAGGGAAAAGTTTCCTGTATACGCTGGAAGAATCAACAGATCGCCATGCATCAAGAGTCCAGTATTTCGAGAGTTTTGGTAGCCGTGGGATCTACAAGGATGGATGGTGGGCCGGTTCGCCTAATGGCTCAGTATGGAATCCGGGGGCCGGCCAGCCTGTACCGCCGCCGGAAGCGCGGGCCTGGGAATTGTATAATTTGGATAAAGATTATAGCCAGGCCCATAACCTGGCCGGGCAAAACCCGGAAAAACTAGAAGAAATGAAAAGGCAGTTCGATACCGAAGCCCGGCGGAATAATGTATATCCCCTGGAACTGCCATTCTTTGGGCCTCGTCCATCCGTTAAGCAAGGCCGTACTCAATTCACCTATCTCCATGGGAGCCAGCGTATTCCGTACGAAGCGGCTCCTAACATGGCTGGAAAGGCGCATAGGATTACCGCTGAAATTAGCATCCCTGATTCGGGAGCCGAAGGCGTCATTTTAGCACAAGGGGGCCGGCATGGCGGATATACGATCTATATTAAAGATGGCCATGTGATATACGAGACCAGCACTTACGGACATTTGGCGGGCAGCCTGAGGTCTGCCATGCCCTTGATCCCGGGTACAACCAGTTTGGTGGTGGAAGTAACCCCAGTTCCCAACAATGAAGCATCCGGCGGATTCAGGCAATCTTTTCCAATGAAGGCAAGTTTGTTCATCAACGGTAAAATGGATGGCGAAACAACCGTTCGTGCAGCTGCGGACATTGGCACCCTGGATGTGGGTGGGGATCTGATCTCCCCGGTCAGCCCCAATTATGACTATCCGTATACATTTACAGGTAAGGTTGCCTCTGTAAAAATCGACCTGCTAAGCCAATAGGCGAAGTTTGGAAAAATAAACAGTATCGGTAAACATCCAAAAACCTAAGGATTGGATATGAAATCAGGTAAAAGCCCCTAAACATGCGGCTTTTAATTTTATCAGTAAAAGATGAGTGATTGATGAATTGACCGAATTTGGCGGAAATCCCGCCAGGTTGGGTTTACAATGTCCTACATATCTTACTTCTCCAACTGTAAGATATAAAATTGCCTTGCCCATATTCTTAGAAAAGCGGTTCAGAAAAGTACTGAAACCGCCATCACAAATCACTTACATAAAATTTAAGCTAATGCAAAATCGTCCTGGCTCAATTTAAGTTTCGGGTTTTCAAGTTTTTCAATCGATGATCTAATCTTAGTTCGTTCTGTTTGAGGAAGAAATGTCGGTACTAAATCAGTTAAGTCTATTTTTAATAGTCTGTTGATGATAATTAGGTCCCTTAGCGAAAATGGATTTATTCCGTTCATTAGTTCAGACATATAAGATTTGCTTTTATGTCCTAAAATCTTACCAAAATCTTGTTGAGTTAAATTTAGCCTTTTAAGTTTTGACTTAATTAATTCCTTTCTGTTTTCAATAAATTGCCTTTCCTTTTCAGCAATTACTTCAGCTAAATCACTTTCTTTTAATTTCTTATCAGTCATTCTAGAGAGCGATGACCAATTCTTGCTCTCATAATCCTCAATCAAATCTCTTAGTTTTCTTCTAAGGGTTTTATACTTTGGATTTTCTTTAGAAAGTACTCTCAATTTTCTGTCGGCAATTAAGGCTCGCTCAAAATCCAATTCATTTTGAATTTCACCAAGCTCTAAAATTTCTTCTATGTCAAATTGTGTCTTCATAATCTATTTTATCCAACTATTTGTCCTAAGCCACTTTCTAATAGTATTTTTATTATTCTTAAAAATACTTTCATACTCCTGATGAGTTCCTACCCAAACCACCGAAGCTTCTCCTTCCTCGAATTCAACAAGTATCATCGTTCTATGAACTGAGATATTAAAAAAGTAGAAACCGTCACTGTGAACGCAATCTGCATCAGATCTGGTTTCATTCAACTCAGTCTGGTCGTTCCATTGATTTTGTTCAATATCGCCAATGAGCTTGTCAATTTCTTTGGTTAAAGGAACGTTACCTCTGTTCTTCCTTTTAAGCTTTTCTAAAGCTTTCTTATTTATTAATCTTATTGTAGTAGCTACAAAAGTATAAAAGTTCGGAATATATCCGAACTTTTATGATTATATTTTATGATCTTATAGAAGTATGTCTCCTGGAATATTGTGAATTTTCTTTGTGACCTGTTTCAATTTTGTCTTGATTTACCTGATTCTTTATTGGATTTCAGTTTTTCCCTTAACAACTGCATATCCTCACTCACCTTCCTGTTCAAAATCTTGGCATAATGCTGGGTAGTCCGCAGATTTTTATGCCCCAGCATCTTACTTACGGATTCTATGGAAACGCCATTGGAAAGGGTTACCGTTGTCGCAAACGTATGCCGGGCTAAATGGGTCGTGAGATTCTTTTTAACGCCGCTCAGGTCGGCTATTTCCTTTAAATAGGCATTCATCTTCTGATTGGTCAGCACCGGAAGCACCTTGCCGTTGATCAGATGCGGACTGTCCTCATATTTCTCCAGGATCATCATGGCAGTTGGGAGGACCGGGATATTGCTTTTGGTTTTGGTTTTCGTACGTTTGGTGTTGATCCAGAGTTCCCCGTCGATGCCAATGACAAAATCATCATGGGTCAGTTTCTTGACATCCGCATAGGCCAGCCCGGTAAAACAACAGAACACAAAAACATCCCGTACATGCTCCAGCCGTTCCGCCTGAAATTCGGTATCCATCAATTGCTGCAGCTCCTCCTGGGTCAGGAATTCGCGCTCTACGGTTTTTAAACGCACCTTCCAGTTGGCAAAGGGGTCTTTGTTTATCCAGCCATTGGCATAGGCAATGCGGACGATCTTTTTAAAATTGACCACATATTTGATGGCCGTATTGTGACTGCAGTTCCTTTTGGTTTTCAGGTAATATTCAAATCCGGTGATAAAGGCATGATCTACCTGCCTTACCGGAATATCCTTTTTACGATACTCATTCCGAATATATTCTTCCAGATGGCTTTTGGCCGTCCGATACCGTTCTGCAGTGCCGGCCGCGAAATCCTTGCCGATTAAGCTATCCACCTGATCATTATGCTCCCGGAAGATTTCCAAAAGCATTTTGTATTTCTGTTTCCTGCCCAAATACGTGTCCCTCAATTCGTCCGCTGTAAGTGGGATGTCATCATCCCTGATCTTCTCCGCCACCCGGAAAATATCAGCTTTCATTTTGGTCAGATAGGTATTCAATTGGCGAACTTCCGGAGAAAATCCCAGTACCATCCCACTCTCAGGATTCCATTTATCAGGATTTATTTTTCGCCCCGTACTGAACTCGGAACGCCTGCCTTTTATGGTGATTCGCACGTAAATCATCGCGCGTCCCGCGCTGTCGGATTTTGCCTTTTTTAAGTAGAATAATAATGAAACCATACAACTGACCCCTATTTAACAAATATTTTGCCTCAAAATAGGCAAAAATATTTAAATAGTGATCCCTGCAAGTTACTGTATTACAATATTTTAACAATAGGTAGGGGTCAGTTGGAGAAGAAAAAGCGACTGACCCCGAATCGGACACTTTTTTAGTGGTTTTATTTGATATCAAATGAAATTACAAAAACTGCTTATGCACTTTAAACATGTTGTACATTTCTTTTTACCTTCAGGGCTTTCAGGGGGCTCGGTGCCGTGGCAACGACCTGTTGGACAAGCCTGTAGAACAACTTCCCCCTATGGGTCGACAGCTTCCTGTTGAAACG
>JBGTNL010000110.1:0-128979 GCA_041743085.1 Flavobacteriaceae bacterium | reverse complement strand
GGTCGGAATTGCCTTTTCGCAATTCCGGGCGGGGCAAAATACAAAATTTCGGTTTTTGGACCCAAGGCCAAAATGAAACCGGCGAAATACCTCTATGGCTCTGCCTTGAGGATAGTCGGTTTCAAGAAATTTTTTATTACCAATAAAACACGACTTGTAACCAAGACCGCGTTGGCCGAGCACGTTTGGGGGGACCATATCGATCAGGCCGATACCTTTGATTTTATCTATTCACAGATCAAGAACCTACGGAAAAAATTGAGCGATGCGAAGGCCTCCGTAGAAATCGAGGCGGTTTATGGGGTGGGATATAAGTTGGTGGTACCTTAACCCATAAAAAAAGTAATCAGTAAACAATGGGCAGTAAGCAGAAAAAACAGCACCTTTCTAACCTCTAACCTCTAACCTCTAACCTCTAACCTCTAACCTCTAACCTCTAACCTCTAACCTCTAACCTCTAACCTCTAACCTCTAACCTCTAACCTCTAACCTCCTTGAAGCTCCTCAACCATACCACAAAATACTTCGCACTTTTACTGGTTGTGCTGATTACCGTGTGGGCGGTCATTTTTTATTTCGCTATGCTGGATGAAGTGTACGACAGTTTGGACGATGGGCTCGAAAACCAGAAAATGCTCATTATACAGGAGGCAAAACGCGATTCCACTTTATTGGGAACCTCCGATTTTGGTGTTGGCAATTTTACCATCAACAAGACATCCTTTGAGCGTAACAAAAAATTTAAGGACAGCTATCGGGATACGCTGATGTACATGCAGAACGAGGAGGAATATGAACCGGTCCGCATTTTGGAGAGCGTTTTTGAGCGCGATGGCTCGTACTATAAAATTAAGTTGATTACTTCTATGGTAGAGGAAGATGACCAAATCGAGAATTTGTTCGTCTATCTTCTAGGCCTGTATCTTGTGCTTATAGCCAGCATCGTTCTGCTCAACAATCTCGTCCTCAAAAAAGTCTGGAGGCCATTTTATAACCTTATCGGTAGATTAAAGGGATTCCGAATCGAACGGGACGAACCTATTAAAACCGAGCCGACCACGATCAATGAGTTTAAACTGCTCAACCAAAGTGTTGAAAGACTTACCGAAAAATCAAAAAACAGCTACGTTGCCCAAAAGGAGTTCATAGAAAATGCGGCGCATGAACTACAGACCCCTTTGGCCATAAGCATTAACAAATTGGAACTTTTGCTCGAGAAGAACGAATTGACTACTCAACAATCTGAGGAGGTAGGTTCCGTACTCGAAAATTTGGGGCGTTTGACCCGCTTGAACAAATCGTTGTTGTTGCTCTCTAAAATTGACAACAGCCAATATGTGGAGGAAGATCTTGTAGATTTCAATCAACTTACCAAAGAGGTGGCTGCCGATTTTGCCGATTTTGCCACACACCGGAACATCAATGTGGACTTGGTTTCGGAAAGCGATCTGCATTTCAGGATGAATCGTGATCTGGCTACGGTCCTGCTGACCAATTTGATAAAGAACGCCATCGTACATGGCGCCGACAGCGAACCGATAGAAATTCACATCGCTGTAAGAACCATTAAAATAAAGAATTTAGGGGGTAGCGATCAACTTGATTCCGAGCGGCTTTTTCAAAGGTTCAAAAAAACGACTTCCAACAAAAAATCTACGGGCTTGGGGCTTGCCATTTCAAAGGCCGTTGCCGATAAATATGGTCTGCCATTGACCTATTCTTTTTCCGATAGGCATGAATTCGAACTCCGTTTCCCGTCCGAATAGTTAAGCTTTCCCTAAAATCCACATCCTTCCTTTTATTCCAAATTCTTTACAGAATCATACCCAACCTTTGTGGCATAATTTAAAAAACAAAGTTATGAAGTATGTACTATTAGTAATGGGGACATTCTCTTTGGACCTTGTGTCATGTGGCATTGTTTTTGAAGAATCCGGCGAAGTAAAGACAGCCGTTCAATACTATCCATAGCTGTTTGAAAATCAGTTTTTAAAACTGTTGGCCTTCACTTCTGGGGATTCCTAATTCTTTTCAGATTTGAAGACTATTTTTAAATGTGAACGGAAAAAAAACCTAACAATTGAAATAAGATGAACGCAACAGGTAATAATATCAATATGGGAAGGATAAAATTATTTACGATTCTAGGTCTGCTATTTGGAATGGTATTAATAATTTTCGGGTTTAAAGATAAAATAGCACAACCAAAATCGAACAACCTATCTTATAGTATCGAAAACCGTTGGGAACTCCCTTTTGATTTACGCGAAATTTCAGGAATAGCTTGGTTAGAGGACGGCAAAATTGCTGCCGTACAAGACGAGGATGGAATTATTTTTATCTACGACCTTAAAATGAATCAGGTGGAAAAGGAAATCAACTTCGGCCAACCCGGAGACTATGAAGGAATTGCCGTAAACGGAACGGATGCCTATGTCATGCGAAGTGATGGCGCAATTCTCGCAATCCATAATTTTGAGGATTCGGATAGAACAGTAAAAATCTATAAAACCCCTTTTACGGACGAAAACAATATGGAAACTTTGGAATTGGATGTTGATCGCAACAGTCTTTTGATAAGTCCGAAAGACAGGGATTCAAGTTCCGATAGTTTTAAAGGTGTCTATGCCTTTTCATTGGTAACAAAAGAAATGGCGACTGAACCGATTATAAAGATAAACATGACGGACGAGGCATTGGAACGTTTAAAGGAAAACGACCTTTATAAAACTTTCCGGCCTTCCGATCTGGCCATTCATCCGAAGACCAAAGAAATCTACCTACTCGAAGGTGCAAAACCCAAACTGCTGATTTTGGATGTCAACGGAAGCCTTAAAAATGCTTATGGTTTTGACAGGAAACTGTTCCCTCAACCGGAAGGTATCACATTTAGTCCCGATGGAACTTTGTATATTTCGAGCGAAGGGGAGAACGACGGTAAGGGAACTATCACCGAGCTAAAATTGTGGGATAAAAAATGAAGTATACAACAGACGGACCATCGTCGGTAAAGAAAAGCAAAGCCCCTTTAGCCCGTTACCCTCCTGCTAAAGGGGAGTTCTGAGCGATGATACTGCCAAAGGAATGGCCGACCAGATCAACTTCAGTTATCCCCTTTTGAAACATAAAGTCCAGAATATCATCAGTGAAACTAGCTATGGAAAAACCGTTCGTTTCACTTGGGCCTGGCATTGAACTATTTCCATGGCCCCTTAGATCAGGTGCCAGAACCCGAAGGTTACCGTCCAGTTTCAAAAGTTCATCTATCACCGATTGAAAGGAGCGGGAGGTGCCGTTAGGCCATGTAATAAAAGAATGATCTTACCCTCCGGGATCCCTTTTTCAATGTATTTCATCTCGATCCCGGTGGAAAGCTGAATACTATTTTTACTTGCAACGAAGGGATCTGTGCTTTCCTCTATAAAAGTTGTGTACCGGTAGGAACCCCCGTTATCCTGATATTTATTCTGGATAAGGTTAAAATCGCTCCGCATTTCGACAAGATATTCATTATTCGACCCGGCTAATCCCAAATCGTCGAATAAGCCCTGACCAAATCCAAGGTACGAGTTCTGGCTATGACCAAAACTTATTATGGCCATTAATGCTAAGCTAATCGATAGCTTTTTCATGATATTTAAAATTTAATTTTTGTGAATTTGATTTAAGTATAGTTGCCTATTGCACCCTAAGCACTCTTTTATTTTACAGTCGGGACAAAACTTGCAAAGGCCACTACATTGGAACCTGATTGGATTTTTCTTTTCTGAGAATTTTTTCATCTTTAAGTATGGTTTCCGGTTTTGAAATATCCTTGAACAAGAGCATGTCCTTCACCTTCGCCGAAGCCCCGTCATAGAACCCCGCCTCATACTCATACCGTTTGGGGTTTTGAAATGTGCCGAAAAGCATATCGAAAATGGGGATATCCGAATAATTATGGGCATGTATCCCCCTTGCATGATGTACAGCATGCGCTTCCGGACGTTGAATAATGTAACCTAACCACACAGGGGTCTTGATATTACTATGCTGAAAAATGGACAGAAAGGTGGTTCCCAGAATGATCATGGTGGTCGCTTCAGGGGTAAAACCAGCTAGTACCACAAGGCAAAGACTTCCCAAAAAAGTAAACCCGACCATGTCCATGGGGCTGAAATAAAAGGCCCCAAAACTGTCAAGGCGCTCCGCACTGTGATGCATTTGGTGGAAAATTTTCCATAAAGAATCACTCTTGTGCATGGACCTGTGCCAAATGTAAACCCCTAGCTCATAGATAAGGATACCTAACATGGCTCCCCGAACCGTGCCCAAGCTAGCTAAATCGAATATTTGATAGTTCGCCAAATAACCATCCCAAATAAGGGGCAGATATGAGGAGAGAAAAAAGAAGAAGACGAATGCCAACATTCCTTTTAATTTCCAAAATTTTACATTTGGGAGTTTTCTTGCAGGGAAAATAGCTTCCCATAACATTAATCCACCGTATATCCCAAATACGATATAGGAAATCGGATTTAGTACCAACTCCATTGGAGTGGGTAAACTTGCTATAAGTTCTTTCATCTCAAAATAATTTTTTATCCAACTTTCTTTTAATACTTTCTTTTCGTCTTACCCAAATAGCGCTAAGGGTAGTTCTTTGTTCCAATGTTGTTTTCATGATATTTAAAATTTAATGTTGTGAATAATATGTCTATATACAGACTAGACGGTACAAATATAAAAATAGTTTTGTTTATACCAACTAGTTTGTTTGTTTTTAAGATAAATTTAATATATTTGTAGCATGGCAAGAGATGGTAAACCTACAAGGGATAATATATTGGCCCAATCAAGGGCCTTAATATTAGAAAACGGATTTTCGGGAACCAGTATAGACCATATATTGGAAAGAACAGGTATAACCAAGGGAGCATTTTTTTATCATTTTAAAACCAAGAGTGTGCTTGCAAAAGCCTTAATTGAGGAATTCGCCAGAGAAGATATTGGGCACATGGAACGGGCTTTAAAAGAAACAGCGCACCTAAAGGGGGATGCTCTGAGTCGGCTTCTTCTGTTTGTACAATTATTTATCGACATGATGTCGGATTTAACTGAGCCGCCCCCAGGTTGTTTGTATGCTTCTTACCTTAGTGAAACCAATCAGTTCGATCAAGAAATAAGGGATTTTATTTTAAACACAATTTTATTGTGGAGAAATACCTTGGAATTGTTGCTTCGAGATGTTTTGAAAGAATATGATATGAGGATTGACGTGGATATTCCTTCCTTGGCAGATCTCATTACCGTAATTTTTGAAGGTTCGTATGTGGTATCGAAAGCTGTAAATGAACCGGACCTTACCGCAAAGCAATTACAACATTTAAAAAATTATTTTCAATTGCTTTTCATACCCAAGAAATGAATTTAGTCTTGAACTTTTTTTTTAAATTATGCACTATTTGAATACGGGCAAAAATGAGATGTTTGCCATTCATTTTTATGGCCGCTGATAGTAAATGGTATCAGGATTATGGAAAGTTTAGAGAAAGGTGGGATTAATTACAACAAGCCATAAATATAAATGGTCCAAAAAAAAAAAAAGTTCGTTTTAAGGGGCTACCGCGAAAAAGGCTAAATGAGTTGGTATTAAATCATCCTAGCCATAAAATACCAATGATTCTTTTCTTAGGGGCAATTCCATTTCTATTTGCACACTTTATGAGATAGTCCCCGAAGACAATCAGGCCAACTACCAATATCGGATAATAAATTCCGGCAATACATCCGGCAAGGGAGCCAATTATCAAAGAAAAGGAACCATTGCGGAAATTCCTTAATCTTTCCGTTGTATGCTTTATGGTGGGCCATAACTTAGTTGTTTCGCAGCTATTATTTTTCCAGTGGTTTTAATCTAAGTAATTCCCCTATGGCTTGCCTCGGGCCTGTCTGCCGGTAGGCAGGGATAGTCGCCCGCCAGAGGCGGGTAAACTTTCAAGAAATTTTTTATTCTGGATTTTGATGGTATTTCCGCACTCACTTTTATATTTAGAGAATGCAGTTTTCCAAATTCTTGTACAATTAGCGACCGGGACTGGCATTGCAACCCAAAAATCCGTATCTTAAATACATTGCGGATTGGGTTCATACTTTGTCCGTTATATGCTATTCTGTTCCCTAAAACGCCAGAAGCATCTCCATATAATCTAAAAAAATAACGGGGGCTTGTTCCCAACTGCCTATTAAAATCAGATAATATCATGAAATCATACAATGTTGCCCAAAAACTTATAGACTCCCATTTGGTAATTGGAGAAATGACCCCTGGGTCTGAAATAGGCATAAAAATAGATCAGGCCCTGTTGCAGGATGCAACGGGCACCTTGGTACAACTAGAACTGGAGGCAATGGGCCTTAAAAAAGCCAGAACGGAGGTTGCCGTTCAATATGTAGATCATAACCTACTGCAGACCGATTTTAAAAATGCCGATGACCATTTGTTCCTTTTGTCGGCCGCACAGCGTTTTGGCCTTTGGTACAGCCGGCCAGGAAACGGGGTTAGCCACCCGGTGCATATGGAACGTTTCGGTAAACCGGGAAAAACGCTGGTAGGATCGGACAGCCATAGTTGTGCCGCAGGTTCTCTGGGGATGCTCGCCATTGGAACGGGGGGATTGGATGTGGCCGCTGCCATTGCGGGCGAACCCTATTTTGTGAAAATGCCAAAGGTCATGGGCGTTAAATTGACAGGAAAACTTCCGGACTGGGTAAGTGCAAAGGATATTATTCTGGAGATGCTCCGTAGACATGACGTTACGGGCGGGATCGGAAAAATTTTGGAATATTACGGGGACGGATTAAAAAACCTAAGCGCAATGGACCGTCACGTCATTGCCAATATGGGTGCCGAATTAGGGGCTACCACGACGGTGTTCCCCAGCGATGATGAGACCAAACGCTTTTTAAGATCTCAGGGCAGGGAAGAAGATTGGATAGAACTCGTGGCCGGTGAAGGTTGTGAATATGATTTATATGAAGAAATAAGGCTGGACGAGTTGGTTCCACTTATTGCCCGACCGACCAGTCCCGGAAATGTGGTTGCCGTGAGCGAAGTTTCGGGAAGACCCATTGGGCAAGTGGTCATCGGATCTTCCGCAAACCCGGGGCTACGTGATTTCTGGATGGCCGGAGCCATTGTAAAGGACAGATCCATCGACAGCGAGGTATCTTTTGATATCAACCCGACCTCCAGACAGATTATCCAGAATATGATCGATAACCATGCCTTTGCCAACCTGATCAAAGCAGGGGCAAGGTTCCACCAGTCGGGCTGTATGGGGTGTATCGGGATGGGCCAGGCACCGGCCTCGGACACCATCAGTTTAAGGACTATGCCGCGAAACTTCCCGAGCAGATCGGGGACGGAAGATGACCAAGTTTACCTATGCAGTCCCGAAACGGCCGCGGCTTCCGCCCTAACGGGACAGATTACCGATCCCAGGGACCTTGAGAAATTATTCGGATTGAGCTATCCCCAATATAAAAGCCCGGAAATGGAAATCATCAATACGGACCTGTTGGTCGCCCCTCCCGAGGATGGTTCGCAAATCGAATTGAAGAAGGGCCCCAATATTAAAGCATTGCCCCATATTAATCCGTTGATGGACAACTATGAAGTGCCCGTTCTCTTAAAAATGGGGGATAACATATCCACCGATGAGATTTTGAAGGCCGGGGCCGAAGTGTTGCCCTTTAGAAGCAATCTCCCGGAAATCAGCAAATACACCTTTACGGTGATAGACAACTCTTTTTATGATAGGGCCATGGAATCCAAATCCCGGCATGGCGGACACATCGTGGTCGCCAAGGAAAATTACGCCCAGGGATCCAGCAGGGAACACGCCGCATTGGCACCCAAATATCTGGGGCAGGTCGCCGTGATAGCCTTATCCTATGCCCGGATTGCGTGGCAAAACCTTGCAAATTTTGGGATATTGCCCCTTGAATTTATAGCTATCGAAGATTATGACAAGATCGAACAGGGGGATACCGTGAGCTTTAAAAATTTAAGGAACGATATTAAAGACCGGAATCCCATTAAAGTAAAGGTCGGCAACGATTCGGGTAAAAAACTTGAATTTGACACTAAACATACCCTGAGCGACCGCCAGATAAATATGCTGTTAAAAGGCGGGATCATCAATGAATTTAAGGACAAACTCAATCCTTAAAGGACTATCGGAAGTCTTGGCCTATCCTATAATCATCAATGGAAATCAATGTCTTCAAATAAAAAACCCTTCTGATTTTATAAAATTTATCTAACGGAATTACCGCTAATTTCATTATAGGGTTACCCATTTAGGTCGCATGAATTCTGATTTGTTCAAAAGTAAGGGGTTCGTGCGCCACGCACCGCTCGATGATCTTGTCCAGTATCGATTGGCGGTGGTTCCTTCTGTTGAGCCTGAAGAAGCATTCATCGATGTATTTCTGCAGATATTCCCTGTTACACCAGGAATGCACGCCCCTTAACCAGTTCCTGAAGTTGCGTATCTGGATATGCAGCATCTTAAAGTTCTTGCCCTTGTCGGACAGGGTCTGTTTCAGGTCGGGATAGTCCTCCTTGAGGGGCATGTATCCCGTCCAAGAGTCCGCAAGCACCTGGGCATCGTTCTTTATATGGTGGTCGAAAAGTGGCCTAAGGGATTCCGTACTGTAATCCTGGATGACCTTGGCGTAGCCCCTGCCCGACTTGCCGTCCCTGTGCTCGAAGGCGATCACCACGCGTACCTTGCCCTCGGGTCATTGTTTTTGATATACTTATCCTATACCATATCGGAATGTTCTTCGTCCCTTGGGATTGGGAACTCAAAAACAACGAGACCGTTGAATGGCTGCAATGGCCAATGCTGTTCATCAACCGGTGGCGACTGCCCATTTTGTTCGTAATATCGGGAATGGGAACTCGCTTTGCCCTTTCACATAGAACGGGCCAAATGTTCGCTAAAGAACGTCTTAAACGATTACTGCTGCCCCTATTGGTCGGCATGCTATTAATAGTTGCACCACAAATTTATTTGGTCAGATTGTCGCAAGGCATAAGCTATTCATCATTTCTGGAATTCTATCCCCATTTTTTTGAAGGGGCCTATCCCGAAGGCAATTTCACCTGGGCACACCTTTGGTTTCTACCATATCTACTCCTAATGTCTTTGGTATTTATCCCACTATTTATATACTTAAGAAAGAAAGACAATTCAATTATAGATGGTTTAGATTCTATTCTAAAAAACTACCCGTTGGTACTTTATATCCCCATACTTCCCCTTTTCTTAGTTGATGCATTTCTGGAACCCTATTTTCCCATCACTAATGGATTGATTGGCGACTGGTATGCTTTGGTGTCGTATTCGCTTTTTTTTGTTTCGGGGTTTGTTCTTATCTCTTGTGGCAATATCTTCTGGAATGCCGTCAAACGCATACGGTTTACAGCTTTCTTACTTGGGATCGTGGCCTTTAGCGCAATGGTCTGGAGTTGGGAAAACATACCGGACCCTTATTGGAACTCGCTACTTGCAACGATAAACAGATGGACTTGGATCTTGGCCATTTTTGGCTTTTCCAGTATGTACCTGAACAGGGAAAGCAAGATCGTTAAATACAGAAACAAGGCGGTGTACCCCTTTTACATTTTGCACCAAACGGTAATTATATTCCTTGGCTATTACCTGATGAAAAGTTTGATGGACGTTGGTTTGAAAGCCCTCATTATGGTTGTTGGAACTTTCACTGTATGCTGGGCAATCTATGAGTTGGTTATTTTACGAGTTCCGCTAATACAACCATTATTCGGTGTAAAGAGGGAGGAAACTCCAAAAGGAAAAAGGCTTTGGTACAAGCTCAGAAATTAATTTTATTATGTCACATAAATCAATAATATCTATTCTTCTGGTCGGATTGTTCGCATTACAAATCTCTTGCAAAGAGAGTTCTTCTGCCAAGGGTAATGAAGTGGAAATTACTGTGCTCGAAGGGGCAAAAATCTATCCTTCACCAACCGCTGACCCGATCGAGAATGGGGTTGTTGTAATTGTAGATGGAAAAATCGAATCCGCAGGAAGATTCGGTGAGGTTGAAATTCCGGAAAATGCCGAGGTCATCGATTGCAAAGGGCTTTTTATGACAGCCGGTTTCTGGAATAGCCATATTCATTTTCACGAGCAGAAATGGCAGAAGGCGGATAGTATTCCTGCGGAACAGTTGACCGCACAGTTTCAAGAAATGCTTACCCAGTACGGATTCACTTATGCCTTTGACATATCGAACATCGATATCGAAAACGTGTTTACCTTGAGAAGCAGAATTGACAATGGCGAAGTCAAAGGCCCCCATATATTGACCACGGGTGCCCCTTTCACACCTCCAGAAGGCAGTCCTTTTTATGTAAAACCTTATACCTTACCGGAAATGGAATCCCCTGAGCAGGCCGCAAAACACGTAAAAGGTCAAATCGAAAAGGGTGCTGATGGAATAAAAATGTGGTCGGCTTCCCCTGATGGTAAAAAGATTGTATATATGCCTATTGAAATCGGAAAAGCAGGTGTACAGATGGCACACCAACTAGGTAAGCCAGTTTTTGCACATCCAACCAACAATGATGGCGTACAGACTGCTATAGATTGCGGTGCGGATATATTGGCCCACGTATCACCTGAAGACCGTGAGCCTTGGAGTGCGGAAATAATTGATGCGATGGTCAAAAACAATATGGCGGTTATCCCTACCCTAAAGTTGTATCAATGGGATTTGTAACGTTTCGGCATCGAAACTGAAAATCATCCTTTATTAACAACTGCCATACAACAAGTAAAGGATTTCAAAAATGCCGGTGGTGAAATTCTGTTCGGAATGGACACGGGCTATATGACAGATTATAACACTAAAGAAGAATTACAGCTTATGCAACAGGCCGGAATGGATTTCCCTGAAATCCTTGCTTCTCTGACCACCGCTCCGGCAAAAAGATTTGGGTATGCCCCAAAGACCGGGAAAATCGAAAAAGGCATGGATGCGGATCTTGTTTTGTTATCCGAAGACCCTGCTTCAGATATTGAGGCGTTTTCAAAAGTTGCCTATACTTTTAGAAAAGGTACTTTAATCTTTCGAACGCCCTAAACCTCTACCGGAATATCCTTATTGTATTTATTCCTGTATTCCACAGGTGTCAGACCCGTAATCTTTTTGAATACGTTCCGGAACGCCTTGGAATCGGAATACCCCACATCGAACATCACTTCGGTAATGTTCTTCCGGGTTGATTCAAAACTGCGTTTGGCGGCTTCTATCTTGACCCTTTGCAAGTATTCAATAACTGTGTTGTCGGTAGCCTGTTTAAAACGACGTTCAAAACTCCTTCGGCTAACGGCGACCATTTTGGCCAACTCGTCCACCGTTATCTTGTCCTGATAGTTTTCCTCGATATATTCCTGCGCCCTCTTAACTTCCTCATCGTTATGGTCTTTTTGCCCTGTGAACATCATAAACGCTGCCTGACTTTCCCTATCGATGTCGATGGCAAAATATTTGGAGGCCAATATCGCCGTGTCCCTATCCGTATATTTTTCCAATAAGTATAATAACAAGTTCCATAAGGAGTTTGCGCCTCCACTGGAATAAATACCGTTTTCTTCGGTAATGACACCCCCGTCCACGATTTCTACTTCCGGAAACCGCTCTTTAAATTCCTTATAATAAGCCCAATGTGTGGAGCATTTTTTTCCGTTCAAAAGTCCGGTGGAAGCCAACAAAAAAGCACCTACGCAAAGCGAGGCAATCTCCGCTCCGTTTTTATATTGTTTTTTAATCCAGGGCAGGCTTGCTTGGTTCAGGGCGATCGCGTTTTTCATATCCCCAAAAACAGGAGGCACAATTACAAGGTCGGCCTGTCCCGAATTTTCCAAGAGTACATCCGTGGTAATGGAATAGACCCCATCCTGCACCTGCACATTCTTTTGTTCGCCCACCAATTGCACCTTGAATAAGGGTTCCTTACCGGCTGCTTGCAAAAATTGATTGGCCGTGGTAAACAAATAGCGGGGGCCGGTAACACCCTCGGCTACGGCCGTTTCGGGAACTAATATGGCTATATCTTTCATACCTCAAATATAGTAAAATCGTTTGGCGGAATCAACCCTTCAATTAGCCGTAATCACACCCTATAACTTTAAAGTATAGTTCCCAAATTTGTATCATTAACATTTAAAAACAAATGTCATGGAACGAATTACGGTAAAAAACACGGTAAAAGCATCTGCAAAAAAAGCACGGGACTTTAGGACTGCTCCCGAACACATCGTTAAATGGAACACTCCATTCGAAGACTGGCACACGCCCCGTGCAAATAACGATTTGAGAGTAGGCGGAACGTTTCTCTCAAGGATGGAGGCCAAGGATGGAAGTGCCGGATTCGATTTTGTAGGCACCGTCCTCGATAATTTTAAGGCATATGTGGAAAACAACTAATTATCAATTAAAGCATTACGATGAACCAACTCGTAACATATCTCACTTTTAATGGTAACTGTAAGGAGGTCATGGAGTTCTATCAGGAATGCCTTGGCGGGGAATTGCATTTTCAAACCTTGGGTGAATCCCCTAAAACGGAAAAGCTGCCCGAACACATGAAAGCGTATATCGTACAGGCATCCCTCAAAAAAGAAAATTTGGTGCTGATGGGTACCGATATGGCGGATGAAGAAGTGTTGCGGGGCAATTCGGTTTCCATTTTGTTGGACTGTAACGATGAAGGCCAAATCAAAACCTATTATCAAAATCTGGGAACAGGCGGAAAGGCTACCCATCCCTTGCAGGAAACCCATTGGGGAGAACTTTTTGGTGGGCTGACGGACAAGTATGGCAACCAATGGCTGTTTCATTGTAAACGAAAACATCAATTTAAAACAAGCAAAAATGGACAACATAAAACTTAAAACGTTTGATGAATATTTTAAAACCATTCCGCCACGAGCTCTGGAACGGATGAATACTATCAGGGAGAATATCAAAAAGGTCGCTCCACTTGCGGAGGAGGTCATCAGCTACAATATGCCCGCCCTAAAATACAAGGGCATTCTGGTCTATTATGCGGCTTATGCCAAGCATATCGGGTTCTATGCAGTGCCTACAACACACAAGGCCTTTGAAAAGGAGCTTTCCGAATACAAAACAGGAAAGGGTTCGGTCCAATTTCCCCATGACAAACCACTGCCTTTGGAGCTTATTAAACGGATGACAAAGCATCGGTACGAGGAAAAATTAAGGAAAAAATAGACTCCGCTGTCGGATTTGTTCTATCCATTCAAAATAGGAAACAAGAAATTTATAATCTTTTAAAAACAGAAAACATGAAAAAAGCAATTCTTTACACACTAATACTGTTAACCATGACCCTTGGTATTGCCCAAGAAAAGGCGATCCCAACAGAATCTGGCTATGCGCCTATCAACGGAATGCAACTATACTATGAGGCATACCTGCCTACCGGTCAGGCAGGCGGCAAAGGCAAACCCTTTATACTAATTCACGGCTCTTTTATGAATATCCCCATGAACTGGTCTCATATCATACCCCTGTTGGCCAAAGACCGGAAAGTAGTGGTTGCGGAAATGCAAGGCCATGGCCGCACAAAGGATATATCCCGCGAATTCAGTTACGAGGGCATGGCAGACGATGTGTCCGGCCTTCTCAAGCATCTCAAAATTGAGAAAGCGGATATTCTGGGGTATAGTATGGGAGGTGGAGTGGCTTTCCAGATGGCTGTCCAAATCCCGGCTGGCCGTTCTACCGGGCACCACCCACATAGGCATGATGCAACGAACAGACTGGCTGATACCTATGATCACCGATTTCTTGGATTCCGACCTCAATGCCGCACCGCCTACTTTTTAGGAATTGACAAAGACAAAAATTATTAAGTCATAAAACGTATAGCCATTATTTATTCATTTAAAATTAAATCATCATGTCGAACAACACAGTAACATTACACCGGGTACTGGCCGCTTCGCCCGAAAAAGTATTCCGCGCCTTTTCCAATGCAGATGCCTACTCCTCCTGGCTTCCGCCTTACGGGTTTATAGGAAAAGTGCATCAAATGGAGTTCCGTAAAGACGGAAAATACAAAATGTCTTTTCTCAATTTCTCTACGGGCAACGGCCATTCCTTCGGAGGCAAGTTTCTGGAAATCAAACCCAATGAGTTGATTAAGTATACCAGCCGGTTTGACGACCCGAATTTGCCGGGGAAAATGATTACCACAATTCGGTTGACGAAAGTCTCATGCGGTACGGACCTACACATTGTACAGGAGGGAATACCCGATGCCATTCCGGTAGAGATGTGTTACCTGGGCTGGCAGGAATCCTTGGAAAAACTTAAGAAACTGGTGGAGCCAGAGATTCCCGATGCATGAAAGTGGGTGGGTGGCGGAAATTAAGTCGAACTAAAAAAATAAATAAAATGGGAAAAATAATTGTTTTATCAATGATTTCATTGGATGGAATAATGCAAGCACCTGGTGCACCCGGGGAAGATACATCAGGCCGTTTCAAATATGGCGGTTGGGTTGCACCTTATTTTGACGAAGTTTATGGTAAGGTCTTGGATAAACAGCTGAAACCTGCAGATCTTCTTTTGGGCAGAAAAACATTTGAGATTTTTGCCGACTACTGGCCAGAGCATGAAAATGGATGGCCCGGTATCAATGATGCCACAAAATATGTCTTGTCCAAGACTATGAAAAAGTCAGATTGGAAAAACTCAGTATTCCTCAAAAGCTTGGCAGATATCGAAAAGCTCAAAAACCTGCCTGCCGGCAGCCAAGGTTCAAAAGGTTCTGACATTCAAGTTCACGGCAGTGGTAAGCTCATTCAGCTGCTACTTAAGAATAATTTAGTGGATGAGCTCTGGCTCAAAATTCACCCGTTGACTCTTGGTAAAGGAAAAAAGTTGTTTGACAATGGCACCCTTCCGGCAGCATTTACATTAATAGAGAGTTCTGTTACACCAAGCGGAGTGATTATGGCCAATTACAGGCGAGCCGGAAAAGTCAAGACAGGTACTGTTGGAGCTTAAGGAGAAATATAATGAGAACATTAAAATTGCAGGTGAATACGACCCCCGATGGCATTGTCATCAGCAAGTATCTCAAAAAATAAATAGGGCTGCCGGATTTATTCTATCCTATAACAACGGAAAATGTGATTTTCAGAACCTAAAAAAATGAAAATTAAAAAAGTAATAAGCATAGCTTTTATTGCAATAGCCACGTTGACCGTAGCCTGCAAACCTGAGGAAAAAAATATCCTTAATAAACATTCCTTTAAGGAAGACTTAAAGATACATCTACAGGCAATTCAAAATAGAAACTTCGCTGATTTGGAGCCTACGGTTGGGGATAACGTTTCGATGATTGGCCCTGATGGCACCAAAATGGACTCCAAAGAACAGTTTTTGGAGTTTCATAAAAACTGGTTCAAACTAAAGAATTGGGAATGGAAAGGAAATATTCTAAAAACCGAGAGCAGCGATTCTTTGGGATATGCGCTCGTACAATATAAATATACTCAGAATGATTCTTTGGGCAAGTCAATTTACGAAAGTAACGCATACCTAATACTCGTATTTAGAAATAGCAAAGCTGGCTGGCAATTGGTACACGACCAAAATACTAGAATTGAAAACAAAAACCATTAAAAACATTACTATCATGAAAAACAAGGAAATAGTAAAACAGGTAATCGACGCTTTTCTGAACCAAGATGTAGAAAGGGCAGTATCACATATGGCCGAAGATATTAAAATGGGCTGGCCCGGATTTTTCGATCTGGATCCTGGAAAAGATGCCATTCGAAAATTCTTTAACGATGTCCCCGAAATCGTTTCGGGCAGCGTTGGCGAATTTATCGAGGAAGGGAGCAAAGTGGCCGGTACCGGAACGGTTACTTCCAAAGATGCCGATGGCTCGTTGAAAAACAGCTTTTTCTGCGATGTATACGAACTTGATAACGGAAAGGTAAAGGAAATCAAGAGCTATATGGTCTTTGAACAGCCAAAAGAGGAAAAATAATCTTAGGAAAATGGAAAAAGTAAGAAATGATTTGACACGGGATATCGAAACCACTTTCGATAACCTAATCACCGAACTGTCCAAGTTTGATGAAGATGCCTTAAATCAAGTGCCTTTCGAGGGAAGTTGGACCGCGGGACAGACTGCCGAACACATCATTATTTGTGGTAGCGGCATTCCCGATACCCAGACTACCAAGGCAAACAGGGCCTCTGACGAAAAGGTGGAAGTCATAAAGGAGTTGTTCCTCAACTTTGACCTAAAGTTTGAAACGGATCCCTCCATCGCCCCAGGGCAGCCGCCGCATGATAAACAACTGCTTTTAAACAAAATCATGGAAATAAAAGAAATACTAAAAATTATAGCGGACACAAAATCCCTTGAGGAACTTTGTCTCGATATGGAGTTGCCGACCTTTGGCAATCTGACCCGATACGAATGGCTGCGGTTTATCCTTTTCCATACGCAGCGGCATACCCATCAAATTTTGGTGATTGGCGAGAAAACGTTAAAAGCCTGAATCATAGAGCAACCCTTAAAACTGTCGTTTTCATACCCACCTTTTAAATAACATCCATCTAACTTTGTATAAATAAGTAAAAAGTCATTAAAATTAGTGTCGTATTTGTTCTATTACAGATGAACCGGATTTTAGATTTTTATGAATTGAAAAATAAAGTATAACAACTAAAACCAATAAACAATGAAAAAAAAGATTCTTTTCGTCCTAACACTTTTGTTCGGCCTTATGTTCATTAACGCCGGACTGGACAAATTTTTACATTACATGCCCGTGCCGGAAAATATGCCGGAGGAAACCGTTAAGGATTTTGAGGCGATGATGGAAATTTCTTGGCTGTTGCCGTTGATTGCGATCGCTGAGATTGTGAGCGGCCTATTGATCATCATTCCCAAGACAAGGGCTTTGGGGGCATTGATTATTCTTCCTGTTATGGTAGGTATCCTACTAGTCAATTTGGTGGGGGACACCACAGGTTTGACATTAGTCCTTCCCCTTGCGGCAATCTTAGGCTGGGTTTTTTACGAGAACAGGCATAAGTACCGCCTATTGGTTGAGTAAATTCAAAAAAATAATTCATTTTAATCATTTTAAATTTACAGTTATGCAATCACAAGTATTTATCAATTTGGCCGTAAAAGACCTCGCAAAAGCGATGGACTTTTACACCCAACTGGGGTTTACGAATAACCCACAATTTTCAGACGACAACGCCAAATGTATGGTGTGGAGCGAACATATTTTTGTAATGATAATGACCCATGGGCATTTTAAAACCTTTGTGACAAAGCCCATTGCCGACACGAAGAATAATGTTGCGGGATTGTTTGCGCTTTCGGTGGATAGCGCTGACAAAGTCAATGAAGTAGTAGACACAGGAATTGCCGCGGGAGGTTCCGAGCCTGTACCCCCAAAGGATTATGGTTTTATGCAAAAAAGAAATATAGAGGATTTTGACGGACATACTTGGGAAATATTTTTTATGGACATGAGTAAATTTCCGGCAGAATAAGCGTAAAAAGATAAGCAAGACAGTAACAAGCCGTCGGACAAAACCAAAGGCAAAATGTTCCCCCAGATTATGGGAGGCAATCGTCATGGCACTTCCGTTGCAATCGGGTATACGGTGCCGGAGATCGGCTGTGGTTCCGGTGCGGCGGCCAGGGCGATTGCCAATCTAATCGGTAACGGCCATATTTTGGCCATAGACCATTCCGAAAAGGCCATTGTGCGGGCTAGGAAGAATTTCCAAGAGGAAATCTAATCGGATCCCAAAGAAGGTATGCGACCTTAAACTCTAAAACTTTAATGAAATTTTAATAGAAAATATTTGTCATCTTTTCCGTGGCAGCTAATTTTGATAGTGCCTGTAGTGTGCACGTAACCCAAGTTTTTCAATGAATTATTAAACCTTAAAATCACACATAATGAAAGTAAATCCATATCTAGACTTCGACGGCCAGGCCGAGGAAGCGTTCAATTTCTACAAGTCCGTTTTTGGTGGGGAGTTTATCGCCAATATGAAAATGGGGGAAGCCCCCGATAGTGATAAACTTTCCAAAGAGGAGCGAAACCGGACCATGCACATATCGTTGCCCATTGGCAAGGACACCATACTCATGGCCTCGGATATCGTGCCCTCCGCTGGCCATACCCTGAACAATGGGAACAATGTTTATGTATCGCTGCATCCCGAAAGCAGGGATGAAGCGGATCGATTGTTCAACGGACTTTCCAAAGACGGGGATATTGAGATGCCCATGGAAGACCAATTTTGGGGCGATTATTTCGGCAGCTTTATCGACAAATTCGGTATTGGGTGGATGGTCAACTACAACGAACAAAATACATAACAAATGGAAGCAACAAAAATCACAGTAGGTACCACTGTAGACGCGAACAGGAAAAAGGTCTGGAACTGTTGGAACCAGTCCGAGCATATCAAGCAATGGAACTTTGCCGCGGATGATTGGCACTGTCCCAAGGCCGAGAACGATTTAAGGATAGGCGGAAAGCTCCAATCGAGAATGGAAGCCAAGGACGGTAGTTTCGGTTTTGATTTTGAGGCCACTTATGACGAGGTAGTTGACCAGGAGAGCGTCGTTTACACAATAGCCGATGGCAGAGGGGTAATCACCACTTTTGAAGACCGTGATGGTAAAACCAAGATCACAACCGTCTTCGATGCGGAGGAAGAAAACCCTATCGAAATGCAAAAAGGGGGTTGGCAGTCCATCATCGATAATTTTAAACGATATGTCGAAAACAATTGAAAATGATTCCATGGAAACGTCCCCCTCAACGGTTTCTCCAAGATTGAATTTCGCCCAAATTGCATGGGTGGTGAAAGATGTTGAAACAGCGAAAACATTCTTTCAGCAAATGCTTGGTGTAAACAACTTTAGTAAGACGACGACCACTCGGTTAGCAGCGTATGACGGTACCTATTACGGTGGCCCTTCAAATGCCGAAAACCTTGTGGCCATGGCCTATTAGGCGGGATATTTGTTGAACTCATTCAGCCCATTTCAGGTAAAAGTATTTTTAAGGACTATATTGACAACAATCCCACAGGTGGTGTTCAGCATATTGCGTACAACACATCCATTGCCAATCTTGATAAGATTATTGCCGATTTCGAGAGTAAGGGCTTTTCTGTTATAAGCAGCTTCGATACGCCAATAGCTAAAATTGTATTTTTTGATATACGAAAAGAGATTGGAGTTTTTACAGAAATAATGGGAATCACTGAAGAAGGCGAAAAGGCAGTTCAAAAAATGAAAGAGTAGAAACTATAAAATTGAAATTTTATGAAAACTAAAGAAATATGGGCAAATCTAACTGTGGAGAATTTAGAGCGGACTACTAAATTTTATACTGAATTAGGTTTTAAACCTAATGGAGCATCTAAAGAATTAACAAGTTTTTTCGTTGGCAAAAATGATTTTGTAATTAATTTCTTTTTAAAGGAAATTCTAAAATCGAACATTAAAGGAGAAATAGCCGACCTAAAATATGGAAATGAAGTTATTTTCACTCTTTCTGCCGACGGCAAAGAGGAGGTCAACAATTGGGAGAATGAGGTTATAAAAGCGGGCGGAACAATTATTTCTTCCGCAGAGGAATTTGGGGATGGATATTATGGTTTTGTCTTTGCGGACCCAGACGGTCATAAATTCAATGTATTTCATATGTAATGACTTTAAAAAAACGGATAGAAAAAGCACTAACGCACAACACCGCTTTTGCAAAAGGCATTGGAGAAATTAAAAAGTATCATAGCATGACCTTCAAAAGCCTCCTACTTTTGTATCATAAAATTCAAGGAAAATCGATTGACACTTACGAAATTGGTCAAAACTCTTCGCATAAACCTCACTTAGAGAGGTTAAACAAAGAATTTCAAGCTAAATGTATTCCAACGAAAAAGTTATACTTGAAAAGTTTAATGGATGTTGATGCTGACTTCTTCTACGCCATCTATCCCCACATAAAATTGACAATAAATTTTAGGAATTTTTTTGCCCAATGAAACACCAAGGGCATTTAAAATGTCGTTTTTATTCAAGTTTAGGGTGAAATAATAAATTACTTTTCGGCAAAAAAATATCCAAATGAATCGAAATGACAAATCATCAATCATTATTTGGGCTTTATTTCTTTTTACTATCATTAAAATTCAAGCACAAACCGATATGGGCTACAATAATTTTCAAAATGCTACCATCAATAAGGAGGGTAAGCTAACTATTATTCCCTCTAAAACTTCTTCAAAAGAAGACTTTACGTTTCTCGAAGGCAAATGGGAAATCCAAAATAAAAAATTAGAAAACGAAACTGACGGCCATTCGAATTGGGCGGAGTACAGCATTAAAGCTCACATCAAAAAAATCATAGATGGACTTGGTTATATAAACAACAACGAGGCCATAATCAACGGTAAGCCTTTTGAAGAAATCCAACTTATCTTATTTAACCCAAAAAATAGATTGTGGAGTATTTACTTTGCCAATAGCACAGTTGGCAAACTCAACAAAGACAACCCTTTAATTGGTTCTTTTGAGGGACATGTAGGTGTTTTTTATTCTCAAAACACCGTTCAAGGAAAGCCAGTAATCGATATGGTACAATGGGACAAAACGAAGCTTGAAAAAGCAGAGTACAGCCACGCCTTTTCTATCGATAATGGCAAAACTTGGAAATGGAAGCAGTTAATGCATGGAATTAAAATAGTTGAGACCGAAGAGGCTTTACGCGAAAAACTTTTGACCATAGACAAAACATTACCGGTCCCGGAAATAGAATTTGATAAAAATGATGAATTGGTTATTACAGCTTCGGAAAGTTCTTCCAAACACGACTTTGATTTTTTATCGGGCAAATGGAAAATGTACCATAAAAAATTGAAGGAACGGTTAAGCAATAATAATGAGTGGTTGGATTTGGAATCCATGGATATTAACTACGGCCCCATGCTAGATGGAATTGGTAATAGCGATTTATATACGGCTACCTTCGATGGGGAATATTTTGAAGGATATACGCTTCGCCTGTTCGACCCTACAACCAAGCTTTGGAGCTTGTATTGGGTGGCCAGCAATTCTGGAGTATTGGACCCTCCAGTCGTTGGCTCTTTTGATAATGATATAGGCCATTTTTTCTGTAAAGATACTTTTAAAGGCGGTGAAGTTATTGTTGTATTCCGATGGGATTTCAGGGATAAGGCACACCCTATTTGGAGTCAGGCGTTTTCACCAGACAAAGGTAAAACCTGGGAATGGAACTGGATTAATGTGTCGTATCGAGTAGATTAAATTTATAACTTTTTCTCATTTTTGAAACTCCAGCAAAGAATATGACATGAACCCATCAACAAATTACACCGTCACAGAAAACAAACCTATCAAAGTATGGGCAATAACACTGTGTGCCATAGCACTTGCCGGATGGGCCGGTTTGCATTTTATTACTTGTAAGGTCATTGTTGGAAGGCCGCCAATATGGCCCGAGGGCCTATGGGGTGAATATTTATTGGCCTATATCTTTGGGATACTTCTTTTGCTGGCCGATTTTGCATTGCTGGTTCAACGATATGTAAAGTTTTTTTTGGCCCTATCGGGCTTGGGCGTTTTGCTCTGGGCAGCCACACGAAACCTCTACCAATTGGTTTCAACTATGGATTTTGGCATAGCATTGGTCCATACCAACAAGGCAATTTCCACTGGTTTTGGTCTGTTGTTTCTTGCACATATTGCAAAAGACAAAACCAAGGGAATAGGGTTCATCAAGGAAGTTACCAAACCGACGTTCTTACTGACCAATATTTTTATTGGGCTCTTCTTTTTAATTAGCGGCGTGCAACATTTTTTCTATGTAGATTTTATTAAGATACTAATCCCATCGTGGATACCCTTTTCCACCTTTTGGGTGTATGTGTCGGGTGTTTTTCTACTGGCGGGAGGACTTTCACTGTTAACAGGTATTCAAAGAAAACGGGGCGCTTTGCTTTCCGGATGGATGATATTAAGCTGGGTTTTCTTGGTACATCTTCCACGGGTAATCAGGGCAGTTTCGGATCTAAACGAATGGACATCTTTGTTTGAAGCCTCGTTCGTTTCGGGCATATTGTTCCTAATGGCAACTGTAGTAGGTGAAGGTTAAATTTTCAAGAAAATTTAAATTCTAAAAAAACGCTTCTTCTTTCGGCATCAATAATCCTCTAGTAACTTTAGAATCTACCGTGGCTTTATTGTTCATTAGCCCAAAATAATAGCTCGGTGTTAGACCGGAGAATTCTTTTAATTCCCTATTAAAATGAGATTGGTCCGCATATCCGCAGGTATAGGCCAAACTTGTAAAGGATGAATGCCTATCTGAAAGACAAGCTCTTTCGGCATTTTGAAACCTTAACATCCTAGACAGGTATTTTGGAGAAAATCCCACAAATTGATCGAACTTCCTTCCCAATTGCCTATATGATAGTCCAGATTCTTCCTTTAGCTTTGACACGTCATATAGCAAATTAGGGGTTAAGATTTTTTTGAACAATGGGAAAAACGAATCTTGTATCGATTGTTGCAACCTCATTTTAAAGAATGAAACAACGGCATCAACACACTCGGTTTTAGTATGGGAATTGATAATTTGTTCTTCCAATTGATGTCCTAACCCCCCAATAAGAGCGCCAAGTTCGAAGGTGGAATTACTAAGTTCTTTAGACGGAGTTTTTAAAAGATTGTACATTGTGTGTGGATACAACCGTATGCCGAGCATACCTATTTCATCATTCAACTTACGAAGCTTGCCCACAGACCTTTGGGCAATAAAATAGAATTTACCGTTTGAAAAATCCTGAAATCCCCTATTTGAACTGAAAAATCAATTCAGGGCAGAAATCGGCCATTGCCTGATACTCTGGTGGGGGCAAAATACCGGGACAACTTTCAAGAAACCAAAAACAAGAAATATATTCCTTAAGTTCAAAAGGAGGATTTATTAGGGTAAATTTAATAATCAACCAATATACGTAAAATTCAAATTCTTAAATTACTCCCGCCGGAGGAATCATTTTGAACTTACAAAAAGCCACTTAATGTCGTTTTCATTCTATACAATAAGGCAAATACATTCTAATTTTGGTTCAAAACAATACTCATGAAAGTTATAATATTCGGTTCCACAGGAAATATCGGGCAGCAACTCGTCTTACAAGGGTTAACATTAAAACATTCTATTACTGCTTTTGCCAGAAGCAGGAAAAAACTGGAGGACTTTGAACACGAAAATCTGAGGATTTATGAGGGCGATGTTTTCGATGAAAAAGCCGTAAAAAATGCCATTCAAGGTCAGGATGCCGTTATCTGTGCCTTGGGCGCAGGCAGAAAAGGGGTGACACGCTCCGAAGGCACGTTCAATATCATTCAGGCAATGGAGAAAACCGGAGTTAAAAGGCTTATCGTGCAAAGTACTTTAGGTACTGGAGATAGTTGGAAAAATCTGAATTTTTTCTGGAAACGCATTATGTTCGGTTGGTTCTTAAAGGATGCCTATAAAGACCATCAAATGCAAGAAAAATATGTAATGGAAAGTGGTCTTGACTGGACGATTGTACGTCCTGGGGCCTTTACCGATGGTAAGGCCACCGGTAATTACAAACACGGGTTTTCATCTGATGACAAATCCATTAAATTGAAAATTTCAAAGGCGGATATTGCCATGTTCATCCTGTTGCAATTGAATTCGGACGAATACCTACATAAAACCCCTGCATTATCCTATTAAAATGATGGCAATAAAGTTCCTATTGGTTTTGGTTACGTTGTTCACAGGAATGATAGCAGGGCTCTTTTATGCCTATTCGTGCTCGGTGAATCTGGGTCTTGGGCGATTGTCCGACCCCGAATACCTAAAGGCGATGCAATCCATCAATCGTGCCATATTGAACCCGTGGTTCTTCACCAGTTTTTTTGGTGTACTACTATTGTTGCCCATAAGTGCTTGGTTCACCTATGGTCGCTTTGACCATTCGGTCTTTTATTTGGTGATTGCAGCTTTGGCCATCTGTGCCATTGGGGTTTTCGGGGTAACTGTTTTCGGGAACGTACCCTTGAACGAGGCTTTGGACAAAATCGATTTGGGTTCCATAACAATGGAAGAAATCAAGAGACAACGGAAAATCTTTGAAAATCCTTGGAACAGGCTTAACCTAATACGAACCCTGGCCGCAATAGCAACATTTGTTGTAACGGTGCTTGCCTTAATCAAAATGAAAATGGAGAAAAGAAGTCATAATCGCAATTTGCCAGCAAACTCATCTGACTAATGGCCAATTAGAAGACGACTTTAGAGTGATTCGCTGACCGGTTTCCTGCGATTTTCGAGCTGCTTCAATAATCTCCAAAACATGAAGTGAATGCTCTACTGTTAACAATGGTTCTTTGCCGGTCAAGATTGTATTCGCCACTAGAGACGCTCCCATAGGCCAAGTATAATCTCCTTTGTCTTTCACATAAATACCTGTGGAAAATCCATTGGGATCATCATCGGTCTTAGTAGTCAGTTCAACGCTCGCAGGATCCCAATCGTAACCAATCATATGCATATTCCCCCGATTTCCAACTATTGATACAGTGGCCTTAGTTTCTCCTTCGCCGGAATGACCGTGAGGATTGAAGTAGTTAAACCCCGATTGAATATGGGACAAAGCACCACTCTCATGCTCCAGCATTACCATAGCATTATCCTCTTCGTTTACCTTAATAACACCTTTGTCATGGATTTTTCTTGTTGGAGTAATTATGTTGAGCATTGCAACTACTGAGACAGCCGGCCCCAGTAGTCCGGTAATCGTAGTCATGTTATAAACGGCTAGATCTGGCATACTTCCACCTAATTTTTCATAGAAAAAAGAAGACCAATCCGGACCTTCATGTCCATAATGGGCATGTGCAGCGGCAACTTCCCCTAATTTTCCTTCTTGAATAGCTTTGGACATGAAAGCAAATTGCGGGCTTTCGACCACTACCGGAGCTCCCCAAATTCTCAACCCTCGGTCTTTTGCCAATTGCACCAAAGCCACCCCTTCCTCATAGGTGTTCGCCAGGGGTTTCTCGCTCCAAACATTTACTCCATTTATCAATGCCTTTTTGTTCAGTTCACCATGTACTTGCATATCTGTAAGTGTCAACATTAAATCGAACTTAGGTCCCTTTAGCATTTCATCTAAGCTGGAAAAATAGTTAGGTATATTGAATTTTTTAGCTTGAAACTCCGCTCTTTCAGGTTTGATATCGCAACATGAAACTAATTCCACATGTGATGTTCTTGATAAAATCGGTAAATATTGATTGGAAACGCTGCCACATCCAGTTATGGATACACGTGCTTTTTTCCCTTTTCCCAATCCCACCTCCGAAAATGGGTTTGCTAAGACAGATGGTACTATAGCAGTAGCGGCTCCAATAATCGTAAATTCCTTTAGAAACTTCTTTCTGTTCATCATTGTCATTTTAAAATTATTAATTTGATTATAAGTTTTTTATTGTTACACTCGTATTCAATTACAAGATATATAATTTGTGATTATAGACATTTACACGGTGATACTGCCTCCACGGTATTTTCTAAAGCTAATCGAACACCCATCAATAGGCTAGCTTCCTCTTTTAGGACAGCGTTGTCCACGTTGTCCGGGATGTCGAATTCTTCTATGCCCGTAAAACGGGCGTTATGCTTTTGCCCGGTCACAAAGTAGATATCATCCAATGTCCATTGTTGGTATTGCCCGTAATCCACATACCCTTTATCGAAGACAACATAGGACCCCTTCTTTAAATCCAGTTCTTTTAAAAACGTATGGTCGTGCGTTGCCGCACTGGAGAACTTTATAAGACAGGGGACGTCCTTCATCGCATTGATCATGGTGACCAGGTGCTCGTAGGTAGTGAACTTTTTGGTGTACCTGTCGATGTTGTGCCTTTTTGCGGTCCGATAAACATCTTTGGGATCGATGAAGTTCAGGACCTGCTTGATAATGGGCTGTCCGCTAAAGTTGTTACTTTTGTTCATAGTAAGAAAGTTTTCTGCAAAAACTAAATTACTATAAAGCGGGAAATCCCAATAGGGAAATCCCGCTTTTAAAAAAGTTTTATCGGACACTACTGATTTCAAAAAAACCTCTCCCTGGTAGGGGAGGGCATATCATAAAATGCGCTTTTTGTTCCTGTTCAACGTACCACCTTCAGTAACCGGCACACATACTGGAATTTCTGATCACGGGAGGCAACCCCATCGGTAACGGCTTTTTGCTGAGCCTCCGAAAGATCGCCCCAGGAAGGATTACCGCCATCACTCAGGGCCTGCGTCATATCCTTAAACATATCCACAGTCATGTGTGAGGCATAGGTAGCACTGCCATAGGGTACCATAAAACGCCCCAAAGCCCAGTACTCCCGGTGGCCATTGTCTACCGCTGCCTGGTGGAACGGCTGGAAAACCTCTTTTTCGGCGGTCTCGTAGGCATCATAACCGTTTAGCGGTACTTTCATCATGTTTAAATACGCTATCATTCCAGGTTGCATCTGCATCCCCTCCTTACTGGCATTGGCTATTTCTTCAATATAAATACGTACTGCCAGGTCTCTGGTTTTGGCAGAACCGTTAAGCTTGTCCATCAATGCCTGTTCTGTCATGCTGGGGTAGGCCCTTTTGGCATTGGCCAAAAGATCACCACCCTCAAACATTTTGACCGGGTCGTTAAAAAGTGTCACGGTTAGATACTGGTACCCCTGGTTTTCGCCCCCGGGTAGCATCTGCCACCAATCCCAGCCAATGATGTCGCCTCTTTTTACACGTTCCTGGTGAATTTTTTCCCAGAAATTTTCGGTCTCTGCATAAGCAGATTCCTGCTCGTTGTCTACGTGCATCAGTTCAAAGATCACGTACAGTTTGTCGGGCCCACCCTGGGCCATCATCGGCCCGCTAAGTAATAGCGCCAGGGCCATAAATAAGAATTTTTTCATAATAGTGTTAATTTGATTATTTATACTTTAAAAGGTACGTCATTTAAAATGTTTACAATGAATTATTTGGCTTTTGGAGTTTTTAATTGAGTATAGCCTGGGTGCGAACCAGAATATACTTACCTGAAAGCTAATTGAAATTAAAATTACTTAAAGGAATAAGTACTTGAGCTTCAAATGTTAAATAATGTTAAATTTTTAAAACTATGCACAAAGTATGCACAATATGAAATAAAAAAGCCCCCAATCTCTTGGAAGCCTTTATTTTACTAGCGGTCTGGACGGGACTCGAACTTTTCTTGAAAATGCCCAGTATCAAAGGCCTGCCAAGGGGGCATTTTTCGGCTCACCGCTGGGCTCACCTTTTAACAAACTTTAACGTTTCAACCCTATTATTTATCATTGATTCGTTTCAATTGCTGAACATCCGCTAGATCTTTGGGCCTGCCGGCCTTGATTTTGCTGGTAATCAGATCGTCAAGGCTTAACACCCGCCACTTAAGTACAGGGTTGTCTCCAATTGAGGCTTCCTCTGATTCATTATAGGCTTGGTCAAAACTTTTATTTACAGAAAAGTTGGTGATCAGTTCAAGATTCAAATCGGCCGGAGAAAATTTTATTGAAATGTTCTGCTGGCATTTTTTTACTTCTTCCGGAAAGTCTGAAATTTCATATCCCATCTCATTAAATACTTTGACCAATCGCTTAAAATTCTCTTCTGCGGGTTCGATCCAAAAGTCAACATCGGCCGAATGCCGTTGATAACCATGGAAATTTACGGCACCACCTCCCACCATAAGCATTCGCACCCCATGTTTGTTGGTCATTTGCAGGAACAGGTCAATGTCTTCTCTCCATTGTTTCATTTTCCCGTAGTGATGTGGATGATGAAATTATTCTCTTGTCGTTCAAATTTGGAGGGGAATCGGTTGATACGCTGCATCAAATCCAGAAAACGATAAATACGTTCTATGGGGGATAAGGCGAGAAACTCCCTTTCCTGTTCCCCATTGGCTTCATCTTTTGTCCGAAATTGAATTTCCATCACGTTAGCATTTCGTAGTTATTGGCTTATAGTATATAAAGGTATTACAATTTGGTATTAGTTGTGAATTGCCTTGGCTCATAGCAGTTTATTTTCGTAGATACCCACCGAAACTTTGATTTTAGTAAATGCAATATGGTAATTAGAATTTGTAACATGATTTACCGGGATAGGTATATTTTTTTAATGATTTCCGAGAATCCGTATCTTTATGCCAAGGCCGGAAACCGCGGTTAACGAGGGGCCAGCACCTGGGGGATGAAGGGGGCGCCAAGGGCTGATAAAGACAGCATGGCTTCCGGCTCAATCCCTGCTTTCTCAGTTTCTATGTGGGTCGATTAAAAGTCCGCCAGAGGAAGGCACTCTCATAGGTTCTGCTTCATTTCAATTCCACCAAGAGATAAAAACGATAAATTTGGACAATTAAGCAGTTCTGAACCGGGGTAGCTTACGATTAATTTAAAAAATAAATACGAGTCGAAAGCCATAAACAAGTAATGAACCTCCTGAATCAAATATTGCCATTTGTCATAATTGCCGGGGCGTTACACGGTTTTTTCCTCGCTTTTATTATTTTATACAATGCAAGGTCATCCGTAAATAAAACTTTGGCATTCCATCTTTTCCTATTCGGTTTTATAATAATGGTTCCTGAACTTTTGAGAACATTTCCAAAGTACTTTGCCCACTTGTTAGGAACCATATTTCCTCTTTTCTTCTTATTCGGACCAAGCTTATATTTATATGTCAGAATGCGAGTGAATAATTCAAAAAATATAAGGCGCTCGGACTTTCTCCATGGTATCCCTTTTGTATTGGCGACCTTATTGATGTTGCCAACTTATCTTCAGTCTTCCTCTATCAAGATAGAATTTATAGATGCAATTTCGACTAAAGAAGGCCGCTTGCCAATCTTGTGGATTGTTGGATGGACGTTGGAACTCATTCATATTATTATTTATCTAATTGCCTGCACCAATACTTTAAAAAGGATTTCTCACAAACCGGTTTCCTGGCTGTCAGTTATAGTTAAAGCGAATTTGGCGGTCTGGAGTATTTATTTAGTATGGCTGATATTTACTATTGCGGTTGACGATAAATCCATATACTCCTTACCTTATTACACCTTTGGTTTATTCATTTCAATTTTGGTCTATTCTGTGGGATATAAGGCAATTTTGGATAAGAATGTCCTTAAGGAGAACTCGGCCTATGTTAAATCTCATTTGACGGATGAGGTGGAAACAGAATCATTACAAAAAAAACTCCTAAAACTTGTTGAGGAGGATAAAATTCATCACAATCCTGAAATCTCTTTGCTCTCCCTTTCGGAGTCACTTTTAACTTCACCCAATAAATTATCAGAACTATTAAACAAAAAGATGGGACAGAATTTTAATGATTTTATAAATTGTTATAGGGTGCGGGATGCAAAAAAAAGTTTAAGAGATAATGATGATCTTACCATCATTGAAATAGCGTACGATGTTGGTTTTCAATCGAAATCAACATTTAATAAATCCTTTAAAAAGTTCACCAATATGACACCTACAGAATTCTTAGAACGATTAAAAAAAAGTAAGGCGTCATTTGATTAAAATTGACTCAATGAGGTGACTTCCTCTCAATTAAAGTAACGGTCAAAAGTACAGAATCCATTCTATTGACTCCAGGGCTTGCCCTGGGGTTTAATGCCATTTATTAGTTTTCTCCAATAATCTTTGCTCATTTCATTACGATGGCCTAAGGCTTCGGGAATCATTTATTCTCCTGAGCAGCCTTTTTAATTTATATAATTTACACTTTTTGGTGTCAGATTGTAATACACTACCCTTAAGCTGTAATTTTTGATTTTGTTTGTACTAACAATTTTGAAATTTATGAAAATCAATCTGCTCAAACTCTCGGTATTTGCAAACGGCATTTTCTCGTCAATTGCGGGTATCAGCACCTTATTGATGCATTCTCACTTAGACCATATCATGGGCATAACCTATCCTTGGTGGTCTTTCGGTGCATTCTTGTTAATTTTTGGAGTATTGCTAACATACATAGCTAAGTGCGAACTATTCAAAACGGCACTTGTAAAATCAATAATTATAGCGGATATCCTGTGGGTAATTGGCTCCATCATCGTACTCGCAACCTTGGAAATACCTAAATCAGGTATTTGGATAATAGCTATTTGCGGATTAGTCGTAGGCGATTTCGCATTATTTCAGTGGATCGGGCTAAAAAAGCATTTAAAACTTAATTGATATGAAAGCCCATGATAGGTATTTAATTAAAAAGATTTAAACGTATGAAATTTATTTTAACATTTGGTTTATGTATTTCTTTCTTAGTGTCCAGTGGTCAACATTTGATAGATATACGCCCAGAAAAATTTAAGAATAATCAACCTCCTCAGGAGATCTTAAAAGAAGGCAGGAAAATTTTGAAAGAGACCATGAAGGCACACGGATGGGATACTGTCGATGAAAATTCAAATATTATAATTACTTATCGGGACATTTGGTCACACAGAGGTCAAAAATTAAATCCGTGGCCTAAAGATTATAATAGCTTGACGCAGACATTTAAAATTGGAACATTTAATACATCCAGGATTGTAGTTAATGGGGGTCAAAAGGACGGGTATGTGTATGGTATCAGGAACGGCGAAACATATGAGGGAAATAGTATTAAAGACACTCTCAAAAAACCAAACCCATATATGAAGTTCTTCCTTCCCACTTATGAATACTTCTATAAGATGCCTTTTATGACCAAATATACTCCAATAACCTATTATTTAGGAGAAGAAAATACCAATGGTGTAACTTATCAAAAAGTTTTTGGAAGTTGGTCCATGGGTCCCGACAAAAATTATGATCAGTATATTTTTTGGATAAATAAAAAGACAAAACTACTCGAATTTGTCAGCTATACAATCAGAGAGTTGGGAGATCAAAACATTGGGGGAATGTTTTTCACAGACTTTAGAAGTTTTGATAAGCTACTGATTCCAGCGACTCAAAAAGTTGTAAAAAAGCCCGGTGACACTGACGATTTACATACTTTAAAATTGATAAGTCTTGAGTTGGAACATTAGGTTAAATATGATTAATGACTCTCTCTCGTTGTGAATTGCTTTAGCTCATTCAGGTTTCTTTTTATGGGTACTCGCTGAATCTTCGATTTCAGTTCTTTAATTTTAAGGATCATTCACAGGCAGCACACCTACTCAGGAACAGATCGCTGCGTTGTGAATTGCTTTCAGTTCTTTAATTTTAAGGATCATTCACAGGAGTTCCACTCCCCAAAATGCGTGTTGGATAGTTGTGAATTGCTTTCAGTTCTTTAATTTTAAGGATCATTCACAGGCTGATTCGGATTTTTATGCGAGCGACAATGGTTGTGAATTGCTTTCAGTTCTTTAATTTTAAGGATCATTCACAGGTGTTGGTACCATCCTTATCAAGATGTACCGGTTGTGAATTGCTTTCAGTTCTTTAATTTTAAGGATCATTCACAGGATTTAACTAATGCCCTGTTCCCCTGTATGTGTTGTGAATTGCTTTCAGTTCTTTAATTTTAAGGATCATTCACAGGGTACGTGGTAGACATTACACAACTCGCCTAGTTGTGAATTGCTTTCAGTTCTTTAATTTTAAGGATCATTCACAGGTTAAGACACTTCTTTTTCTAGCTTGCGGGGGTTGTGAATTGCTTTCAGTTCTTTAATTTTAAGGATCATTCACAGGCCAACAATCCATTCGGATTGCGTTGCGTCGGTTGTGAATTGCTTTCAGTTCTTTAATTTTAAGGATCATTCACAGGAGCGAACTCGCCTTCGCTTAACAAGCCTTGGTTGTGAATTGCTTTCAGTTCTTTAATTTTAAGGATCATTCACAGGAATTCTATTCTCTCTATCGACGCCTCATAGGTTGTGAATTGCTTTCAGTTCTTTAATTTTAAGGATCATTCACAGGGCCATAGAAGGTATAGATCTTAACAAGCTGTTGTGAATTGCTTTCAGTTCTTTAATTTTAAGGATCATTCACAGGGCGGAAGAATTCCTGATACACAACGCCACGGTTGTGAATTGCTTTCAGTTCTTTAATTTTAAGGATCATTCACAGGATACCCGCTGTAAAAGGCTGGTATCCTGTTTTTTATGGCGTTCTGTAGGATTTCGAAACAAGCGTCTCAAATATAGTTTCGACTGCGCTCAGCCTGACATTTTGCTTTTAAAAAAGTTCTAGTTGCTGACTGGGCGTTTCAGGTTCTACTTCCTTTTGGCCGTGAAAGAGTTCGATCATGCCAAACTGTTTGTCGGTTATTTGCATGATACAGACTTTGCCCTGTTTGGGCAGGTTCATTTTGGTACGCTTGATATGTACGGCTGCATTTTCTCTACTGGCGCAAAAACGCAGGTAAATACTGAACTGAAACATGTTAAAACCACCGTCCAACAGATTCTTGCGAAAACGTGTGGCCGCTTTACGATCCTTTCGGGTTTCGGTCGGCAAATCAAAAAGTACGAGTACCCACATGCTTCGGTATTGGTTTAGGCGTGAAAAATGGTCATGGTTCATAGTACACCTCTCTCGATCCCTCCTTGTTAGGAGGGAAACCAACTGGTTTGAAATTCAGGATATAAAATCTTTCGGCTACTTCCTAAAAAGCACTCATATAAACTATTGGTCGTTCGGCTCATGGCCACCATTAAGGGGCTCCACTTGCTATCGATGAAAACATCTAACGCCGGAATAGTTAACAACTGCGATTTTAGGGCGGTACTCAATTCGCTGATATTCCCTCCCGCTTCAACCATTTCATATACGACGGCATCGACATAAATGCGATAAGGCTCCATGATATCATCTGCCAAACAAAAAGCGTTGTATTTGTTGAGATGGTAAATGCCCACCGATGGCAACATACCACTGCTAACCAAAGCACGTGCCGTGACTGCCCGTAAAATGGCATAGCCATAATTCAACAAATTATTGGGCGGCACCCCTTTTTGGTTGCGGCTAAAGCCCTTAACCTCATCAAAAAGGGATTGAAAATAATAGGCAGCGGCAATCGCTTCATGATTGCCCGCATCTCCGCTTTTCACTTCTTTGGTCCAACGTTTTAATTTTAGCGCATTCTTTTCTCGCCGTAATAGATGGTTGGCCTGATTATCTATTTTAGCTTCTACGGTCTGTCGCCAAAGGTTCTTTTTTAAGGGCTGGCTTGCATTCAATTGATGCCGCATACGTTCGGTCTGTTCAGAATGACCCACTAGGGGTTGTAACAGCGAACAAGGCAAGTGTTGACTATCGCAAGTGATGACTGCAGTTTTGTTTTGTACCAGCTTACGGATTAGGCCATTGGTGATAGTAATCTGCGGGTCTTCCAAGACCACATAGCCCAAATCTTCGATGGGGATGGTCGCTTCCTTTTTATCTTCTTCCGGGAAGTTGACCACCAACTGTTCGTTTTTAGTACTGAGGTAGGCGGGGTTGCCGAAAAAAAGAGTGCGTTTTATCATTTCAACAACTTAAAATAACCAACTTATTGTTCCGTCTATTTTTACTTCAAAATCTAACCCTTCAATTGCAAAATCGAATTTTGCCGCTTTCAATTTATACCGCATTGGACTAGAATTGATATCAATTGCCGTTAGAGCTTTGTCAATGTCCTTGTCTTGTCTTGCTTCGATATGGTGTTGTAGATATAAATAAGGTGTGCCCATCATATTGAATTTTATGACTTTATAAACTCTATCGTTAAGCTGGGTTTCCGAAAGTTCCTGTAACTCATATTTATCTTTTTCATAAGGAATTACTTTTGTCCCTTTTTGCAAAGGATATTTTAGGGGAATAGACACTCCACTACCTAATTCCAACGAATTAAAATAGGGTTCCTGTATTAAATCTTCCAATGATTTATATTTTAAACCGCTCAAATCAAAAGTGCTAATAATCTTGAATTCTCTTTTCGCTTTTCCTTTTACTAAACCTTCATAGAAAAGACAATACACGTTATCTTCGGTTACCGAATATGTTGTTTGTTTGTATTCTTTATCCGATTTAAAAGAATGCTCATGAACGGGCAGTGCGGTGTCAAATTTTAAAGTGCCGCGACCTAACAGAACATAGCAACGAATATGTCTAATTTTATTTACTTTTTCCCCGTCTTTATCAAGCATATAGATTCCTTGTTCCAAGGCATCTTTAAAACTCCTGCCTCTTACTTGGCTTTCAATTTGATCGAACAGCGCCCTATCTACTATTATTTTTTCGAGTTCGGCCAAAGATTTAAAACCTTCAGTATCGTTGGGTCCTTTATAAACCAATTTTCTTCGGATGACCATTTTAATTTCATCCTCTAAAATCATTTTTTTATTCCCGTCGAATTGAATCTTGTTATTCTCGTCTCTTTTGGCTTCTTTTATTGCACCGTATAGCGATTCGCTATGTAATTGGCCCCTTATCGTGTCGCCTTTTGCCCATAAAGTATCGCCATCATCATTCTTGACTATTTTACCCCGCTTCCTTACTTTTTTGAACGTTGGGGTAAGTATCCTATCATTCACAAGATTATTGGCCAACACACTATTCTCGATTTCTATAATATGGCCAGCATCAAAATTCTTCCAGTTTTTTGGCGATGTATGAAATGTAGATTTGCTTTCTCTAGCTTTGAAGAATTCTTCCAATAATTTTTCACGTTCGTAACTACTTGGAATTAGCGTTAAAATCGCCGCATCTACTGCATGATGGGAATGTTTTGTCCTATCTTTCTTTTCATCGAGCTTAACATTATATATTTCCTTAAAATGGTCAGTTACCGTTCCCTTTTGGACAGATACATGTTTAAAAACTGTTTTAAGGTATGGTAGGGCATATTTGGTAACTATTTGCGTATCCCGCAACTGGCTATTGCGCCATTGGGGTTTGTACTCCTTGATGGTAAACGTGTCATGCTTTTTTCGCCAGTAGTCCAATTCAAATTTGATAATGTGCCTATCTTGAATTTTCTTGTCCTTGATTCCTTTGTCAGAAATGTATTTGGTTTTTCTCAGATTGTCCTTGAGTTCCAATTGGAGCTTTTCAATCTTATCTTCCATAAATTTAAGCCTAGGCTTTATGGCTGTATATTCCTTGCCATTGATGGTACAATCGACATCGTAGTTAGCAAGTCGTGTAGGAAGTTGCTTTGCCTTGATATGCCGATTGAAAGATGAGTTGGCAAGTGTCATATTCTTTAACTCGGAATCAAAGCTCATACTGGCAGGTATCGTGTGTTCAAGATCAAATTCATTCCCATTGAGTACATCACATTTATTGATGGTTTCATTGGTGTAAAGACATATTCCACCTTGCTCGTCCCACAATCTCATTTTTCGCAATAGGGTTTTGTCCTTCGAATTATAATTGGTTTTGCCCTCTTTATTAATTTCTTCTATTTGCTCGATATATACTTTATTTTTCTTTTCACGGTCACGCTGGTATTTTTGTATCGCTGCCCTTTTGTTGTTATCGTTTAATTCACGGGCAATTTCAATAACGATTCTGGTCTGTTCATCGATTTGATCGGTGATCAATAAATAGTTAAGTAGTTGTTTTAATTTGTGAAGGGTCTTTAAGGCCATTGGGTTTTTAAATCCTTTGCTGATAGGCTCTGGATTACCCAATAATTTTAACAAAATACCGTGGTATTCTGCATTTTGATTTTTTTCAAGATACTTTTCCAGGTTTTTTTCTTGAACATATTGGGTTCTTCCATTTATGTCCACAACCCCATAATCCATGGCATTCTTATAGGTTTCCTGTTCGGATGGATGCCATAAATTTTTGATGTTTTCATCCGGTAAATTGTACTTCTCTTGCAACACCTGAAAAATTTCGGAATGCAGCCTAGGCATGGGAAGAAAAATATCCCTTTTATCTGTAATTTTCCTCCGTAAAAACTGTTTGAACTCATTGGATACAAAATCGAATAACTCAGATTTTTTGTTTTCCGAAAAATCGTTCCAAGTCCGTTGTCCGAAATTTGAGATTAATTTTTCCTTGATGTTTTTGATTTCTTGAGAATCTAGAGTCCGCCCGTCTTCAATAAAATATCTAGAACCGCTTTCCAAATGTTCTTTTATCAAACTGTTTACCGTAAAACGGAGTGTTTTCTGTTCGTCATTTGTATGATTTATAACTTCGATTTCTTCAACGAAATAGGAAATCAGGTCTTCGGTAATTTCCGCGCCTCCTATTACTTTTGATAAATTTGCCAGATAAACGGCCGTACTGTATTTGAATCCTCTTTTTAAATAGGGGAGTATTTTCCTTACAGCGGAAAGGCCTAAAGTTGCGTGTCCTTGGTTCAGTTTTATTTTGGGAAATTTAGCAGCAGCATCGTCATTAAGGCCAAGTTTTTCTTTGGCAAACTCTTCCAATTTTTCGCTGCTGTCATATGTAAAAAGCACATGCCAAATATCCTCTATGGTATAACCGTTACTATTCTTCTTTGACGTTTTTGCTTCTCTAGTATGGATATCGTTCTCAAATCGGTATTCTTCTCTCCAATTCTCTCCCAACAATTCATCAAAATGAGCAAAATTGCTCAGTGCGACTACTTTTGTTTCGCGTTGCCTTTTTGAATTGAACTTTGATTCGATCTCTGCTCCATCCCTTCCTAACTGCTCTAGAATATGTTTTATTTCAAAGTCAGATTTTCTAATAAATAAAGGGTAAATTTTATCTTTTAGATAATCTGCGTAAGCGATTCCTTCGGGCGGTATTATTTTCAGATTATTGATTAGAACCCAAGTTTTGTATTCCTGATACAAGGGATGGCTGATAGCGGCTCTGCGTTTGTTCTTTTCAAATGTGCATAGGCCTACAAGACCTTTTTGACTTCTCAGCGGGCGTTGCCATATAATCGCTTTCCAAAGTTTTTTATAATCTTCGTTGGTAATGCCCTGAACACTACAAATTTTCTTTAACTCGTTCTCATAATCTTTGCGGAGGTTATAGCGTTGACGTATTCTACCGCCGTTTTCCTTTTGATTATGATATAGTGCGGCACCTAAGGTTTTGTGTCGGACTAGATATTCCTCGATACTGTTTCTTCCTTTTGTATCGGTTTTTTTTGAGCCTTCGAGCATTGTTTTGGCTTCTTCTTCATCTCTTCCCTTAAAACCCCTACGTTGCACTAGTTGGTAAAACACCCTTCCCAAAATTTCTGGGTTGTTTTTAAAAACCTGAAGATCCTCTATTTTTTCACTAGCCGCTTTGGTCCTAAATAAATAATAGGACTCATGTTTATCTTTGTCAAACAGATAAAAGTCAGGTTTGCCGTCTGCGTTAAAATCGAATCGCAACCAATTGATGAACTGTTCGCTCTGCGGGTATTCTCTTTTTTGACCTTTAACGTATTTACGCCACTTATTTAGTTCCTCAATCGTTAGGGGACACATGTTTTTTTCAATCAAAAACTCTAAAAGTTCCCATTTTCTATATTTTTCTGCTTGGTAGTTCCTTCTTTTTCCTCGACTTTCCGTTCTTTTTTGAACTTTAGGAAATTCATTGCCTTTTTCGGAAGCCACACCTTTGTCAAAAAGGAGTACTCCTTTTTTTACTATTTGATTTTGCAAGTTTCTATTTGCTTCCCTAATTGCCCACCCGATGGAGTTGGTTCCTAAATCAATGCCTAAAATTGTATTCATAAATTTTTATATCTTTGTATTACTGAAAGCTTTTCACAATAAGGCTATAAGCCGAAGAAAAATCTTAAATCCTGCGTACTCCGTGGGATTTTTATTTTTCATTAATAACTTCAAAGCGGCCATAGCAGGTCGCTTTTTTCTTTCTTGAAAATTATGGGGGTTGCATTTTAGTAGGAGAATTCCGAAGATAAAAATATTTTTTTAAACCGCAAATTCCGACTGTATTCTTAAAATGAGTTAATTATTTTTATTATTCAACTCATGTTTTTACTATTTTTGAGCCGAATAAAATTTATAATCGGCTCATGAAATACAATTGGCAACAAAAAAGCTGGCCTAATTTTCAATACAAAACCGACGCTATTGAAGATTTACTCTTTGATTTTGCTCAACGTACGGGCCGTATTAGCGGGGTTCTGGATGGTTTTTCAGAATCGGAGCAAGCAGATGCCATGATAAACCTAATGGTTTCTGAAGCTATTAAAACCTCGGAGATTGAAGGCGAGTACCTGAGTCGAAAAGATGTGATGTCTTCCATCAGAAGAAACCTGGGGCTTAACCCAGAATTGCCACTGACCAAGGACAAAAGAGCTGAGGGGGTGGCTGAATTGATGTTGGCAGTTCGAAACGACTTTTTAAAACCATTGACAAGCAAATTGCTGTTTGATTGGCATACCATGCTGATGAAGGGCAATACTCAAATTCAACTAGGGCATTGGCGAACCCATGAAGAACCTATGCAAATAGTTTCAGGGGCCATGGGGCGAGAGATAGTTCACTTTGAAGCCCCACCAGCGAGTAAAGTGCCTTCGGAAATGGATAGGTTTATCAAATGGTTCAATGAGTCTAAAAGCAATGTCAAGAAACCTATTTTGAGGGCTGCCATTGCGCACCTATATTTTGAATCCATTCATCCTTTCGAAGATGCGAATGGTAGAATAGGTAGAGCCATAGCGGAAAAAGCACTTTCACAAAGTATTGGTCGTCCTGTGTTGTTCAGTCTGTCTAAATCCATGGAGGGTAATAAAAAAGCGTATTATGATGCTTTACAAAAAGCGCAACGTTCTAATGAAATCACCGATTGGATACACTATTTCGTTCAAACCGTTTTAGATGCCCAAATAGATGCCAAACAGGAAATTGAATTCACCCTAAAGAAAACCAAATTCTTCGACAGCCATAAAGACTGGCTTAATGAAAGACAACAAAAAGTGGTTAGTAGGATGTTAGCGGAAGGCCATCAAGGTTTTGAGGGTGGAATGAATGCGCGTAAATATGTTTCTTTAACTAGTACATCTAAAGCTACGGCCACGAGGGATTTGCAAGACCTAGTAGAGAAGGGTATATTTCAACCTATTGGGGGAGGTAGGAGTACTCGTTATGAAATTGATTTTTGATTTCAGATTCAAGCGTACTAGCGCATCGGGGTCAATCGAAAAACGCAAATGTGAATCTTGCCTATGCTTGTTGATTGCGACGTTTTTTCCTCGTCCCATAAATGGTTCGTTTTACGATACTATTTTTTTATTTTCAATAAAGGTTTCTAAATATCAAACTTCATGAATAAGAAACTTAAAAATATTGGGCTAAAAAGTAATAGTATAACATTGTGTATCTTAGCCATGTATGACGCGTAATCAGGTAAATCTTAAAAGGATCGCTATACAATGAAAAGAATAGGCGTACTACTACTAATTTTTATAGGTATAATTTCCTGTGAAGAGGAATTAAAATTAAGTTCCCTGGACCCCGTAATATGGAAAAATCGGGCGGCCCGAATAAGCATAATAGATTCGCTGGAGACGGGCGAGACCTATCTTTCTATCTATTCGCAAATTTATAATAGAAGTGAAAGGAAAAGGCATAATCTTACAGCCGTGGCAAGTTTGCGCAATACCAGTTCCACGGATACCATTTATATAACAAAGGCCGAATACTATAATGGCCAAGGGAAGGTTATTCGCACGTATTTTGATTTTCCCATATATCTGGCCCCGATGGAAACCGTGGAAATTGTCATTGACGAAATCGATGTGGAGGGTGGCACAGGTTCCAATTTTATTTTTGATTGGCAAAAAGCGGAATCAACTACCGAACCCCTTTTTGAGGGCATAATGACATCTGTCATGGGCCAACAGGGACTTTCAATGATTACCCAAGGGATACGCCTAAAGTGAACGGCCTTACCATTATGTTTGGTGAACCAACAATTAAGCCGGTTGATTATGAAAAATCAAGCGGGACTACTTTTTTGAGCAAACACTCATCTACTTTGTCCAATCCTTCCGTGGTGTCGGAAAGAACGATCAAGGTGTCATTGGCCTCTATTACGGTAGTACCATTGGGCACCAGGTATTTGCCGTTGCGTTTTATCATAGCAATGATGGCGTTTTTGGGAAATTTCAAATCCACGATTTTTTTATTGGCTGCCTGACAATTGGCGGTTATCATAATTTCCTTCATCGCCGTTTTGGGGTTCTCGGCCAGAAAGGCATCTGTTGGCGCAATAATTTTAGCACTTTCAGGCAGCGCCACGTTCAGCCATCTGGCAACGGTACTCAAGGTGGTTCCCTGAATCAGTACCGAGGTAACCGAAATAAAAAAGACAATATTAAAGATCATGTTGGCCTTGTCTATCCCTGCCAAAAGTGGATATGTAGCGAATACAATGGGAACCGCTCCCCGAAGCCCGACCCAAGCTATATAAAATCGCCTTCTCAATTTCATCCTGAAAAAAATAAGACTGATAAAAACGCCCACAGGCCGGGCCACTATGATCAGGAAAAGGGAAATTAACAATCCGATACCGATTACGGGAACAATTTGGGTAGGAAAGACTAGCAGTCCCAAGGTCAGGAAAAGTACGATTTGCATCAACCACGCCAGGCCATCATACATTCGCATAATGGTCTTCTTATGGATCAGGTCTTGATTTCCCAAATAGACCGCGCAGATATAAATGGCCAAAAAACCATTTCCGCCCACAAAGTCCGTTGCTGAAAAGGTAATGAACATCAATGCAATGACCAATACGGGATAAAGCCCTTCAAAGTCAAGTCTCATCTTATTGATAACGATTTTACTCAACTTGCCAAATCCCCAACCGGCCAAGGCTCCCAGCACCATTTGTTGCAGAAAGAAAGGGAGTGTAGACAGTATATCCTGGTCCTGGTTAATGACCAAGGTCAAACAGGCAATGGTCATGACATAGGCCATGGGATCGTTACTCCCACTTTCGAGTTCCAAAGTTGGTCTGAGATTCTCTCTCAAGGCAAGATTTTTGGAGCGCAAGATGGAAAATACGGCGGCCGCATCGGTTGATGAGACGATAGATCCCAATAACAGGCTTTCATATATGGTAAAATCGGTAATGAGCCAAACAAAAGTTCCAAGGGATACCGCGGTCAACAGAACCCCTAGAGTGGATAGTACAATCCCTTGTTTAATCACCGGTTTTACGGCGTCAAAGTTAGTGTCGAGCCCCCCCGAGAAGAGGATAAAGTTTAGGGAAACGATTCCGATAAACTGTGCAATCTTGGGATCATCGAAATAAATGCCTCCTATACCCTCCGATCCGGCCAACATACCGATGACCAAAAATATCAGCAAGGTAGGGACCCCGAATTTGTAGGATGGCTTACCAACGATGACACTTATTAAAAGTAATAAAGAGCCAACCAGCAGTATGTTCTCGATCGTTATGATCATTCCATTGTTTTGATGGTATTTGCAAAGATAGGATTTGAAATCAGGATAGCGAATACTTGGTCTACACTTTAGCGATGGAAAGATAATGAGCAATTAGTACCTCATGAAACTGGAAAAACAACCCCCTGAAAATTTTATGCGGGTTTACCGATTATTAATCGTGAACAAGAAAAAAGAATCGGCCCCTAGTGGCAAGGATTTAATACTAGTTGTAAAAGTTACAGTTGGTGCTCGGTATTTAGACTCGGTTATGAAAGAACTGTTTGGAAATAAGTGATTTGGTGATGATCTTAGGACAGGCTCTTTTTGAATTTGACCGGTCTGCTCCAATTTAGGTTTTGTACACTTTATTTATAGTTGCTTAAAACGGCCGTTTTACGGGACTGTTTCCAACAAGCTAAACGTTTATCAAATAGAAGTCCTATTCATGGTCACTTTTAATAATTTCATTAATTAACTTTTAATGAGACCTAAAATTTCATAAGGTTTTTAAGATTTTAAAATATATGAAGCGAGCGAAACAAAGTTTCGTGCTGCAAGTCCCAAATACTTACACAAACTAATCTGCTGGCGAGGCAAACAAAAGGTGTTTGCGTCAAATTTTTGCCAGTTTATAGGGGCTGTGGAGCCATTTGACTCAAATCATTAAAAATTTAATAGGCTTTTCAAGAATAGTATTTGCCGCAAATTTCCGCCATTTTATTGGGGTTTCCGCTTCGTTTGCCGCAAATACGGGCCTTTTACGCGGTTTGTTATTTTAATAACCTATTGGAAACAAATAAGTTATATAACGTAACACCGCATTAGCGTGTTACCCTCTTGCTCTTCTTATTTTTTAATTTTCCGTCAGTACCCGTTTTTGAGTAGTCGTAGCTATAAAACGATTCTTTACCAAGGCCATATCCTCAGCAAGTTTACGGTCTACTACCTTGGCATAAATTTGGGTAGTCTTTAGAGAGGTATGTCCGAGCATCTTACTTACAGATTCGATAGGAACGCCACTGGATAAGGTTACCGTTGTGGCAAATGTATGTCGAGCCAAATGGGTGGTCAAATTCTTTTTAATGTCACAGGCTGCCGCTATTTCCTTTAAATAGGCATTCGATTTTTGATTGGTCGAAACCGGTAAAATTCCTCTGCCCATGACAACAAACAGATGCTCTTGATACTTTTTTAGGATATGCTCGGCAATGGGAAGTAAAGGAATGCTACTCAGGGTATTGGTTTTCCTGCGGTGCGTCTTAATCCATTTTTGATCATTTATATCTATACATAGGGCTTCTTCGGTCAGGTTTTTAACGTCTATGTAAGCCAATCCCGTAAAACAGCAAAATATGAATATGTCCCTAATCCGTTCCAAACGTTGGTTTTGAAGTTGGGTATCAATAAGTCGTTGTAATTCCTCTTCGTTAAGATAGTTTCGCTCCCGTGTCTTCCAACTGGCTTTCCAATAAAAGAATGGATTCCTAGAAATCCATTGATTAGCATAAGCAATACGAATTATTTTTTTGAGGTTAATGATATATTTTACGGCAGAATTATGTCCTAATTTCTTTTTGGATTTTAAAAAATATTCAAAGCTTGTAATAAATTCATGGTTCACTTTTTCCAGTGGAAGATCCTTTCGGTTATACTTAAAGGAAATAAAATGTTTACAATGCTTTAATGCCGTTTTATAGCGTTGTAAAGTTCCCGATGAATACTCCGTTTCCACCAAACTGGCCATTTCATCATTGTGGTTTTGGAAGATTTCCAGCAGCAGCCATTGTTTTTTATGCTTTCCCAAATAGGTGTCGGTAATAGTTAGGGCGGTAATGGGTTCCCTATTTCTTAAAAGTTGGTCGTGAATTTCATAACACCTGTTTCGGACTTGATCTAAAAACGAATTGAAGTCCGTGACCTTTCTGGTTGTACCTCGTAATTTTCCACCCACTGCGCACCATCTCCTTGCTTCTATCTTTCTGCCCAAACTAAATTCACTACGTAGACCATGAACCGTAACGCGAGCATACAAGGTAACCAAACCCTCTTTATCGGATGATTTTTTCTTGGGGTAGAATAGTATGGATATAGTGCCAAACATGAACAGAATTTCTATCGTTCTTGTTTGAAGTTATAAAAAGAAATCCTTCAAAAAAACATCCGTTAAATTCGTTAACACTATAAAACCTGCATTTTTACGAATCTTTCAAAAAAAAAAAGGGGCACCGAATGTCTCACCTTTTATTTGGTTTCAAATGGTTTTATTTGATAGGTATGGAAATCAAAAAAGCCCGTAAACGATTAATTTACAGGCTTTTTGAATAATTTTGAACAATTTCTAGCGGTCTGGACGGGACTCGAACCCGCGACCCCCTGCGTGACAGGCAGGTATTCTAACCAACTGAACTACCAGACCAATGATTTTATCGTTAGACAGACTCTGGCAACGGCCAGATTAAAATCTTGTTCAAATACTTTTAGTAAAGTGAGTGCAAATATACGTTGGTAATTGAATTGCGCAAACAATTTTTTTCAAAAATCACCAAGACTCAAAGAAACTTCTGCCGCTCTATCATAAAGGTGTTCAGCACCTTCGAGAAAGGTTGCCTTATATCAATATCCACATATTTAATTTTATATTGTGCACACTTCAGTCTTAAAGAATCCATATATTGGGTAAGTCCGGCTTCGTAGGCCTCCTGAATAGTTTCGGAATACAAGTCGATATGCTCCCCCGTTTCAACATCCAAATAGCGCTTAGGCGTGTTTTCGAAATTAAAATGCAACTCCGTTTCCTTATCCAACAAATGGAATAGCACTACATCGTGTTTGTTGTACTTTAAATGCCGGAGTGCATCAAACAATTTTTCATCTTCAGTGACCGTCTGAAACATATCGGTAAACAAAAAAATAAGGCTGCGGCGTTTTATTTTTTCCGCGATCTGATGCAAATAGGTATAGGTTTCTGTCTGTTTCGCAGGTTTAGAGTCAAGACTTATCCCGCTTAATTTCGCCAATAACATTTGATGGTGCCGTTCGCTACCTTTCTCGGGGGCGTAATAGGTATAATTGTCAGAATAAACGCTCAGGCCAACCGCATCCCGTTGCTTTTTAAGCATGTTCATCAGAGCGGCAATTGAAAGCACTCCGAAACCTATTTTGTTCAGATTGTCAATAGAGAGTTCTTCAATTTCCGGATAATACATAGAAGCCGAATTGTCTAGGATCATATGACACCTTAGGTTGGTTTCTTCCTCATATCTTTTGGTATATAACTTGTCTGTTTTAGCGTATTGTTTCCAATCAATATGCTTCGTACTCTCCCCGGTGTTATAGATTTTGTGTTCTGCAAATTCCGCAGAAAAACCATGGAACGGACTTTTATGAATACCACTTATAAACCCCTCCACCACCTGATTGGCCAGGAGTTCCAGGTTCTGAAATAAGGTTGCGTTATGTAGTTCGGACTGCAGGTTCATAATGCTAAGATACGCAAGATGAGGCTATAAATGAGGATGATCACCGAAGACTGTCCGGCCCCTGTCTTTAGACTTTATTTAGAATCTCCCAATATCTTTAAATCATCAGATCTGGTGTCGGTTTTTAAAATGCAGAAAATGATCATCCAATTAAACCCCACAGAATATCGATTATATAGCACCATTAATTTTCTGGGTAACTGTTTATTCCTTCTTTTTCTGAGTTTAAGTTACCTGTCATTCAGCCAGAGCAACCGTACTATTAATGGAACTGTTACGGACGCGGAGTCGGGCGAATTTCTAATTGGCGCTAATATCTACATTACAACCATACGGGAAGGTACCACCACTAACAATTATGGCTTCTATTCGCTAACCGTTTCAAATCTGGACAGCCTGGGCATTCAATTCTCCTTCCTCGGCTATGAATCCCAAATAAAAAAGGTAATCCTCAGGGGGGATCTCCGGCTGAATATTGAGTTGCAACCTGTCAGCCAGATGATGGAAGAGGTCATCGTTACGGCAGATGCCCCTGATAATAATGTGACCTCCCCTCAAATGGGTGTTTTGGATATTCCTCCGGAAAAAATTAAAGAGTTACCCGTGATACTTGGTGAGCCCGATGTCTTGAAAGTAATTCAGTTGTTGCCAGGGGTTCAAGCCGGAAATGAGGGGACTACCGGATACTTTGTTCGAGGAGGTAATGCCGATCAAAATCTAATTTTACTGGACGAGGCGATCGTTTATAATCCCAACCATCTTGTAGGTCTTGTAAGTGCGTTCAACTCCAGGGCCATTAATAATGTGAGTTTGGTAAAGGGTGGATTCCCTGCACAATACGGAGGCCGTCTGTCTTCCATATTGGATATTAGCATGCGGGAGGGCAACAATAAAAAATTCTCCGGCGAAGGAGGCATAGGCCTTGTTTCCTCGCAGCTGACCTTGGAGGGCCCTATAAAAAAAGAGGAATCTTCCTTTATAATTTCCGGAAGGCGAACATACTTCGATTATGTAATCAAACCGTTTTTATCCAAGAAAGTAAAAACCAATTACGTTTTTTATGACATCAACGCTAAGGTCAATTATAAGTAGGGACCAAACGACCGAGTTTATTTGAGTGGATTTTTCGGGAAAGATGATGCCTTCTATTCGCAAGATAACATCGAGTACAATTTGCTAATTAACAACAAAGCAGCGACCCTCCGATGGAACCATATCTTTGGGCCAAAGAGGGATGGAGTTACGGCGCCGAGCTATTTCTAAAGAAAAAAACAGGCCAGTTCACTGGCTGGGCTTCCTACACCCTTTCCCGGACATATCAGCAATTTCCGGAATTAAATTTTGGCAATAAATTCCCATTCCGGCACGACAGGAGACATGATCTGTCACTGGTAGCAAACTATGAACTGAATGAAGAATGGAGTCTTTCCGGTACATTCGTACTTTCATCTGGAAGCGCTTACACCGTTCCCGTAGGCCGAACCGCCGTTATCAACGGAGGGACTATTTTGAAGGTAACTATTATATCTATGAAGATCGGAATAACGCGCGACTGAACACTTTCCACAGACTCAACCTTGCAGCAACCTATAAAAAACCAAGAACCCTGTTCGGAAAAAAATACAACAGCGAATGGATCTTCAGCGTTTATAATGTCTACAGCCGGCAGAATCCCTATTTCATTTTTTTCGACATCAATCCGATCTCGGAAAAACCCCGGGCACGCCAGGTTTCACTTCTGCCGATCATACCGTCCGTTTCATACAATTTTAAATTTTAGAAAATGAAAAAGTACTTCCTGATAATTCTCATAATAATAGCTCTGCATGCCTGCACCAAGGACATTTCATTTGATGGGAATACATTAAAGTATAAAGAACAATTATTTATTGAGGGGATACTGTATCCGGATGAGACCGCCAAAATATATGTCAGCAATTCGGTTCCTTTCTTTAACAAAAAAGTGCTCCCCCAGGAGATATTCGCCCGTGGTGCGGAAGTAATGCTCTCAACCGATACCTGGACAGAGCAGTTGCAAAAAGATTCTGTGTTTGATAAATTCAGATGCAGATGGGTACCTTTTTTTGCCGGCACTAATATCATCGAACACGGTAAGACCTATGAACTGCAGGTGGATTATAAGGGAGAGACATTTATGGCAGGCACCACCATAGATCAACCCAAAATAAATCTGATCGGTGTGGAATATATAGAAAATTTTTATGATGTATATGGTGGTCACGACGGCGTGATCATTAGATACCGGGACGCTGTGGGATCTGGTAATTTCTATAGATTTCAGATGGATAGGATGATGGATAACACCAGGTTACATGCCCACGTGCTAGACGGACTACCGAATAACTGTACCCAACCCGGAGAATTATTTCATACTACAGACCTGGGAAGGGTAATCTTTAGTGATACAGGTAGTGACGGAGGAGCCATGGAACACAATATAGAAGTGGCTTATGAATATAGAAAGGGAGATACCGCAACGGTGTACCTGCAATCCATTGATAAGCGTTCGGCAGCATTTTTTAAGAACCTGGATGAACAATTACAATCTATATTGAACCCATTCGTGGAGCCCACATTTTTACATTCCACTATTGAGGGAACATTGGGCGTCTTCGGTTCTGCCGTGCGGTCCGAACCTGTTATGTTCATATATCCACAGGATAACCCGTAAGGTATACAGCCTGAATTTTATATAATGATACCATCTTGTATCGATTGAAAATTGCCCCCCTCGGAAAATAAAAAATCCCGGTAACACCGGGATTTTAAAAGTTTTAATATAGTCAATGGCGTGGGCTTACAGTGCCGCGTCTATAGCGTCTGTGTAGACCTTTTTAGGAGAAACTCCTACTTGCCGGTTTACGATCTCCCCATCTTTAAATACCAACACGGTAGGGATATTTCTCACTCCGTATTTTGCGGCAAATTCCTGATTGGCGTCCACATCTACCTTCCCAACTACAGCTTTACCTTCATATTCGTTACTCACTTCATCTATGATGGGACCAACCATTCTACAAGGACCACACCAGGCCGCCCAGAAATCTACAACTACAGGTTTATCACTTTTTAAAACTACCTCATCAAAAGTAGCATCTGTTATTTCTAATGCCATGTTATTAATTTTTAATATTATACAAAGTTAGTTAATTATTTCCCGTTTTCCTTACGGCATTCGTATACATTTTGCCTATGAGAGAATTGGCTTTGCTTATGGGGAAGCAGTCTCAAGTGCAATGCCTTTTCGTGGAGCGGGTTCCTATAACTCCAGGAGCAGGGGGTATCTTAATTCAATTTATAATGTACGTCATTTCCTTCCAAAGTGGACAGTAGTTCACTGGTGATCCGTACCTTTTGTTTTCTGCTGGACAAGGTGACTTTTATCTCTTCTTCCATCTCATAAACAATAAAGTTCAAAGGATGACTGCCTTTATGTGAAACCAGCGTTTGCTTCAACTCATGGATATCCTTTTCTTTTAATTCATCGATATTTAATTTGATGGTCAGTTTTTTTGCAAACGCCTCCATAACTTCCTGAAGGAGGATAAAGTGATTGTATTGTAAACGGGGGTCTCCTTTCTTTCCTGTATCTCTGTGTATCCAGCCCTCTTTCACAAACACCTTTATAAATACAAAGGAGTTGATCATTAAAAAGTGACGAAATTTTAAGTATTCCTCCCCAAAAATCCTGAACTCATAGGAATCTGTATAATCCTCCATGGTAAATAAAGCCCAGCCCTTACCGTTTTTCGAAGTTCTGTGCTGCACCTCGGTGATGACCCCTGCAAAACAAAGTTCCCGGCTTACATATTCCTCCAAATTTTGGAAGGCGGCGACGGTAGTATTGCAAAACGCATTGATCTCCGTCCTGAAATCGTCCAGGGGATGTCCTGAAATATAGATACCTACGACTTCCTTTTCCCTGTGTAATTTTTCCATAGTTCCCCATTCTTCACAAGGGGGTACAACAGGTTCCGGTATTTGTACTTCACTGGCATCTCCAAATAAACTTACCTGTGAAGAATTTTCACTCTCCTGAAATTTTGTGCCGTATCTGATCACCTTTTCAAATAAGGTTGCCCCATCACCTTCATCCCGAAAATATTGGGCCCTGTGCGTATTCCCAAAGGAATCAAAACCTCCTGCAAGCGCAAGGTTCTCAAAAGATTTTTTATTGGCGGCTCTAAGGTCGATCCGTTTGGCCAGATCAAAAACAGATCTGTATGGGCCATCTTTTTTTCTGTTTTCAACTATAGTTTCTACGGCAGCACGGCCAACACCCTTAATTGCGCCCATTCCAAAACGAATTGCGTTGTCCTTGTTCACCGCGAACTTGTAGTACGATTCGTTTACATCGGGGCCCAACACTTGCAGACCCATTCGCTTGCATTCTTCCATAAAGAAGGTTACCTGCTTAATGTCGTTCATGTTATTGGAAAGTACGGCTGCCATGTATTCGGCAGGATAATGTGCTTTAAGGTAGGCCGTCTGGTAGGCGATATAAGCGTAACAGGTAGAATGGCTTTTATTAAACGCATAGGAGGCAAATGATTCCCAATCTTTCCAGATCTTTTCCAGAATATTTCGCGGATGCCCGTTCTTTTCACCCCCGTTCAGAAACAGCGGTTTAAGCTTTTGAAGCATCGGTAGGATCTTTTTCCCCATGGCCTTTCGCAACACATCGGCTTCCCCTTTTGAAAATCCCGCTAACTTTTGTGAGAGCAGCATAACCTGTTCCTGGTAAACAGTTATTCCGTAAGTTTCCTTTAAATACTCCGCCATTTCCGGCAGGTCATAGCTAATATCGGCAAAACCATTCTTTCGCTGAACGAACGTGGGAATATACTCCATGGGTCCGGGACGATAAAGTGCATTCATGGCAATGAGGTCATCAAAAACCGTGGGTTTAAGATCTTTCAAATGCTTTTGCATGCCTACCGATTCATATTGAAAAATGCCAATTGTATCCCCCCTTTGAAACAACTCGTAGGTCTTCTCATCATCCAGCGGAAATTCATCGGGCACCAATTGAATGCCTTGTCCTGCCTTTACTATCTTAACCGTATCTTTTATTAGGGTCAGTGTTTTTAATCCCAGGAAATCCATCTTCAATAAACCTGCGCTTTCAACTACTGAATTGTCGAACTGGGTTACATACAGGTCAGAATCCTTGGCGGTGGCTACCGGTACAAAATTGGTTATATCATCCGGCGTTATGATTACACCGCAGGCGTGGATTCCGGTATTTCGCAAAGAGCCCTCCAGGACCCTGGCCATGTTCACGGTTCGTGCTTCCAGATCGTCTCCTTCTGAGATGTTGAGAAGGTTGTTCACCTTTTCCATATCATCTGATCGAAATCGTTTTCTGAGGTCGCCTTCCGGAACCCCAAAAATCTTCCCGAGTTTAGACATTGCAGGAATAAGTTTGGCAATTCGGTCCGCATCGTTCAACGGCAGATCCAGTACCCTTGCAGTATCCCGTATGGCAGATTTAGCAGCCATGGTACCGTAAGTGATGATCTGGGCTACCTGGTTAGATCCATATTTCTTAATGACATAATCCATCACCTTGCCCCTTCCCTCATCATCAAAATCGATATCAATGTCGGGCATGGAAACCCTGTCCGGATTCAGAAAGCGCTCAAAAAGCAGATCGTATTTTAAAGGGTCAATATTGGTGATGCCCAGGCAATAGGCTACTACGGAACCCGCGGCAGACCCGCGTCCGGGGCCCACGGAAACATCCATTTGCCGTGCCTCACGGATAAAATCTTCCACGATCAGGAAATAACCGGGATACCCGGAATTTTCTATTGTACTAAGCTCAAAATCAATGCGTTCCTCAATCCCGGCAGTAATGGTACCATAGCGTTTTTTAGCACCTTCGAAACTAAGGTGTCTCAGATAGGCATTTTCCCCGCGTTTTCCGCAGTCTGCTTTATCTTCTTTGATTTTAAATTCCTCAGGGATCTCAAATTTTGGTAAGAGTACTTCCCGGGCCAGATCAAAAGGCTCAATCTTTGTTACAATTTCCTGAATGTTCAAAATAGCCTCCGGCAGATCCTTAAACAGTTTCTTCATCTCCCCGGAAGTTTTAAAATAGTACTCCTGATTAGGGAGGCCATACCTGTACCCTCTGCCCCGGCCAATGGGTGTAGCATGCTTCTCTCCGTCTTTAACACATAGCAAAATGTCATGTGCCTCGGCATCTTCCTTTGCACAATAATAGGTGTTATTGGTAGCCACTAGCTTTATTCGGTGCTTGTTGGCCAGCGGTACCAGCACCTGGTTGGCCCGATCCTCATCTTGCTGCCCGTGGCGCATCAGTTCTACATACAGGTCGTCTCCAAAAACCGACTTCCACCAAAGCAGGGCCTCTTCGGCCTGTTTTTCCCCAACGTTTAAAATTTTGGAAGGAACTTCGCCATAGAGGTTTCCAGTAAGTACAATAAGATCTTCTTTATAGTGTTCTATAACTTTTCTATCGATACGGGGTACATAGTAGAATCCTTCAGTATAGGCAATGGAGGACATTTTGGCAAGATTATGGTATCCTTTTTTATTCTTTGCAAGGAATACCACCTGAAAACCGTAATCCTTAACATTTTTATTGGTATGATCTTCACAGACAAAAAATTCGCAACCTATGATAGGGATAAGTTCTTTCTCTAAGGTGTTTTCCCCATTTTTTATGGCTTCGGCATTCTTCTCAGTAACTGTTTTGTTGTACAACTTAACTTCACGGACAAAGTGAAAAGCTCCCATCATATTGGCATGGTCCGTAATGGCCACGGCCGGCATGCCATTGTCACCCGCACAGTTTACCAGGTCCTTTATACTGATGGTCGATTGTAGTACTGAAAATTGGGAATGGTTGTGTAGGTGCACAAAGGGTACATCCTCGAGCGTTTCGATATTTGCACGGATCTCTTCGTGCGAAACTTCGATATTATCCGTTGCTCCGAGCTGCTCCGCAATTTTTAGTGAAACTTCTTTCAGGTTGATGTGCTCAAAACCAATCAGTTGGATCTCGCCGGGATTAGCCTTTGCGAATATGTCAAAATAATCGGGTTGAACACCTAGCTGTTCCGTGGCATATTGTTGCCTTCGAACCAGTTCGAAGAAGCAACGCGCCGTCGCCTCGACATCTGCGGTGGCATTGTGTGCCTCGGCAAAGGGTTCATTGAATAAAAACTCATGAAGCTCCGTAAGAGTAGGCAACTTGAATTTTCCCCCTCTTCCCCCGGGAATTTTACATAGGCTTGCTGTTTCCTCTGTGCAGGTGTCCAGAACAGGGAGTTCCTGTAGGGTACTGGACAACTCCAGACGGTGAAACTCAGCTCCTATAATATTGACATCGAAGCCTACATTCTGCCCTACGATGAATTGTGTTTTTGCAAGGGCATTATTAAATTCCACCAACACTTCTTGCAAAGGTTTCCCGCGTTTTTCGGCCAATTCTGTGGATATTCCATGAATTTGCTCGGCGTCGTAAGGAATATTAAAACCTTCAGGTTTCACCAAAAAGTCATGATGTTCAAGGAGATTGCCCATGGCATCATGCATTTGCCAAGCGATCTGTATGCAACGGGGCCAGTTGTCCGTATCACTTATCGGTGCATCCCAGCGCTTGGGTAATCCTGTCGTTTCGGAATCGAAGATGAGGTACATATTGAGTCGTCAGTTATCAGAAAGCAATGCAAAGTTATCATGAATCATGAATAACGGATAAGCCCCCAAGGCCGGATTTTTTTGTTCGCCGACCCTAAAAGGAGAAAATATCCCTCCAAAAACATGATCCCTCTTTCCCTTCGGGTGAAAAATTGAGACTTTAAAAATAGGGATATGATAGGGTTTGAAAAAGCGTAGTTATCAGGAGTTATTAACTAAAAGAATCCGGAGGCGTACACATCCGGATTTCTCAAGATTTGGTTATATTTTAGATCTTAAGGAGACCAATTCTTCATACATAATAGCTGTGTTCAGTGCAGCTTGTATAGCATCCCTTTGTTTTGTTTGAAATTTTTTCGGAATACTTCATTTATCTCTTATCATTTTTTAATCTAAGTAATTCCCCTATGGCTTTGCCTCGGGGTTTCCGATTTACCTCTCCTCTTGCATCCGACGAACGAAGAGAGAGGAATGCACAGGGTCGGAACTGCTTAAAAAGCAGTTCCGGGTGAGGTAAAATACAAAATTTCAAGAAATTTTTTATTTCATATCGGGTTACCGATTCTCGATTAGCCTTCTCTTTAGTATAAGGTAAAAACATCGGAAAATACAATATACATGGGGTTTAGCTTTAATTTAACAGAAAGGAACATCGCGGGTTAAGGGATTTAACACGGTAACAGTTCATTTTCCATATTTTCTTGATGTCACATCCAATAGAAATCATATATTTGCACCCTCCTACGCCATCCCTATCGGAATAGCAAAGGAAAGCAGGTCCGCTGCAAGTGATAAAACGGAAAAGGAATTAATAACGAGGGTCGGGAACCCTGCAAAATTAATATGATATGCCAGTTAGAATTAGATTACAAAGACACGGAAAAAAAGGAAAGCCATTTTACTGGATCGTAGCAGCAGACGGGCGATCAAAAAGGGATGGTAAATTCCTGGAAAAGCTGGGCATTTATAACCCCAATACAAATCCCGCAACAATTGAAGTTGATGTTGATGGTTCCGTAAAGTGGTTACAAAACGGAGCGCAACCCTCTGAAACGGCAAAAAGAATTTTATCTTATAAAGGCGTACTTTTAAAACACCACCTGTTGGGTGGGGTCCGTAAGGGTGCCTTGACCGAGGAACAGGTTGAAAAAAAGTTCAACGCCTGGCTGGAGGAAAAGGAAAAATCAGTTGCTGAGAAAACAAAAGGGTTGGATAAGTCCAGGGCGGAGGAAAAAGCTAAGGCGTTAGAGGCCGAAAAAGAAGTAAGTGAGAAACGTGCGTTAGCCGCGGTAGAATCCGAAGCTGAGGAAGTAGCCGAGGCTGAAGTACCCGAAGGAGTAGCTGAACCTGTTGAGGGTGGAGATGCCTCTGAAGAATCGGGAGCATTGGAAACTGCAACAGAGCCTGACACTGATATCAAGGAAGAGACTTCCGATGCTGACGATAAAACGGTTTCGAAAGAGGAATCCGCAACGGGAAAACAAACCGCTGCCGAAGAAACCACTAAGGAAAAAGAAACCGCTGCAGAGGAAACCACTAAGGGAGAAGAAACATCTGCCGAAGAAACCGCGGATTTAGAAGAAGTGGTCGAAACTCCGGAAATACCGCATCCGGATAGGGATAATGCCGATACTACGCCCATACCCACTGTGGTAGAAAAAGAAGTTTTAGAGGATACCGAGGGCATTGCTGAAGCACCCAGTGTGCAGGAGGTAATAACTGATTCGGATTTTGAGGAAAAGGACGAAGAGAAACCGAAACCTTCCGCAGAAGAAGAGTAGGTGATTTGAAAACGATGCGAAAGGAAGAATGTTTCTACCTGGGCAAGATCGTATCTAAATATAGTTTTAGGGGGGAGGTGTTGGTTAAATTAGACACTGATGATCCTGAGATTTACAATAATATGGAATCGGTTTTTGTCGCGCTTTCGGCAAATAATCTGGTTCCATTTTTTATTGCCCGGTGCCAGTTGCATAAATCAAACCTGCTTCGCATAAAGTTCGAAGAAGTTACCGATGAAAACGCAGCAAACAGGATCCTAGGTTCCGAACTCTATCTTCCTTTAGCGCAGTTACCTCTATTAAAGGGCAATAAATTTTATTATCATGAGGTTATCGGTTTTCAGCTCCAGGATAGTTTGCATGGCAATATAGGAGCCATAACCGGCGTAAATGATTCGACTTCCCAGGCGCTTTTCGAGGCCGAGAAAGATGGGAAGCAACTGTTGGTTCCTATCAACGATGACATTATTACAAAAGTAGACCGGGAGAACAAGACTATTTATGTTACTACCCCTGAAGGGTTGGTGGAACTTTATCTCGGGTAAATTTTGCGCCTGGCACTAAAATGTTCATTGGGCTTCCGGTAAGGCAAAAATCCGTAGTTGTCTCATAGTCCAGGGGATCTCCCCTTCCTCTTTTACCCCACCTCTGTGAGCGATTTTCAAGAATTTCGTCTTCACGGGCTCAAAGGAAATGACGACATCTTCATTATCACAACTTCCATTGGCAACGGAATTCCAATCCTTGCCATTATCTGAAACCATCACTTCATAGGTCCTTGGAAAGGTTTGAAGGGGAGGTGGGGCATCAGGGCGCCATCCAAACCGTTTGGGCGGTGAGTTAAATGTAATTTCGGTAAGATTTTTTGGTTCCGCAAACGCAATCTGAAACCACATACCTTCTTTTTGGCGTTCCCCCGTAGACCATCCCTCAAAATTAAAGGCACTGATCGGAGCAGCGGTTCCGCCAATACGTGTAGCAATGGAATGGCTTGCGGTTACTTTCCATGATGTATCGGGGTTAAGGGGCTGTGGGATGGAGGCCACCAGCTCCTTGTACCGGTAGGGACCTTCCCGATCCTTGTTTTTCGAACGTACTTTTGCGACTTCTTCTTCTGAAATCATTGAAGCCTCGTTAGAAAAACTTACCCTTATAAACGAAGAAATAGCGGCAATCCATTCATCGGATTGTTCGCCCATACCAACCATTAACCCGCCCGGATAGGTTTTTCCTTCTATTGGGCCTGTTAATCCGTGTAATAACGTATTTATCGCATATTCCGGATGACCCTGAACCCTTGGTGACCCCGTAAGTGGAGGGGCCATGATGGTGCCATTGCCAACGGGCGTTCCTGTGCCATCGGCTCCGTGGCATTGTATGCACAATTCGTTATAGATCACCGATCCTCTTTCCAGCGCTTTTTGCTGATCTTCCGTAAAATCCCTGCCCGAACCGGTTCCAAAACCTCTTATTTCCGATGGATGAAGTATTTGATCCCCCACCACTTGTATCCCCTGTCCCTTGTTTGCCTTCAGCGCAGCGCGAATGTGATTACCCAGTGAAGGAACTTCTAAAAATTTCGCGGTGAGAATAGCCTGGATGGCAACGTCCGTATCAGGATCCTTTATTGCATTTATATATTCAGTTTCTAACTCCTTGGTTCCTTTTTTAGACAAACTTTCACCCGCCCGAAGCGCCTGTATGCGCATTCTTGGACTGGGATCCTTCAAGAGCTCCTTTATCAATTCCACTGATAAACCTTGCAGCCCTTCAAGGCACCATAATGCGTGAAAACGAGCGAGCAGATTATCTCCCCTTACTATAGCTTCCAATTGCGGGACAATACTTTTGTCCTGTGCCAAAACGATGAGTTGCTGCGCCTTATCCCGCCACCATCCATTAGGGTGATCCAAATGTTTTATTAATTGTGCCGGACTTTCATCCAACATTTGTGGCTTGGTTTTGTCGCGTTCAGTGCTCTTGTGGGTAATGCGCCAAATTCGGCCTAAACTAACAACCTTGTCCAGTTGGTATTGTTCTATTTTGGTTCTCAGGTAGGTTCCTTTCTGAGCCCACTGCCCCTCCTGTATGATGCCGTGGTACATATCAACAATGTAAAGTGTACCGTCTGGTGCGGTTGCCATATCTACTGGCCGGAACAAGGGATCCGAGGAGCGTAGGAATTCGGATTGCCGATCCTGAAACACATTGTGCAAGGTGGTAAGCCCTCCCGAAACCACAGGATTGATCTGCCTTACGATCCGTGCTACGGGTTCCCCATAAAAATACTGTCCATACAGGCCATCAGGTAATCGGTCGCCCCTGAAAATATCATTTCCTGCGGCGCCGGTAACCCGGTTGGGCCCGCCATCCGGCTGGCGTACCCTATCCATACCTTCCTGCAGATCGGCAACCTTCACAGGAGCGCCCCAGGGGATCTCAAAACCTTCCGCAAATTCATTTTCCACCTCAAAATTGCCATAGTGAATAGGAAACTGAAAATAGGAAGGCAGACCGCTTGCGCCCCCCTGAAACCATAATTTACCATCATCATCATGGGTAATGCCCCACTGTGCCTTATTATAACCGGTTTTTTCCCGGATCACCCCATTAGGCGTTTCCCGCACTCGAAAGGCATTTACGGTGCTGTAAAGCCAATTATCCATTCCCCAATACATAAAGGCTTGTTGGTGTTCCACATTCCCGGATCGGCCATAGTTGGTAGTAAAGAGTTCCTTTTTATCGGCTTTTCCATCACCATCTGTATCCGTGTATTTATAGACATTATCCGCATCGGATTCCATGGCCAACACGCAGTCTTTTCCATACGGCAGCACAAAACGGGGGAAGATCAGATTATCTACAAAAGCGGTACCCGTTTCATATACACCGTCATTATCCTTGTCCTCCCAACGTGATATCCGGCTTACAGGTTCCAGGGTGCCGTCCGAATCGGCCGTGAGCATATAGGTGCGCAATTCCAGGACATACATCCGGCCATTCCCGTCGAAAGCTATTGCACCCGGTTGTTCAATTTGAGGTTCTGTGAGCACAGGTGCAATGGCGTAACCCGGAGGAAGTTGAAAAAGCTTTCGTTCTTCTTCAGGGTAGAGAGGTAGTACCGGGGCTTTGGGATCAAGATCAATGCCTTTCCAATCGTCGTTTTCAGGGTCCGCATCCGCCGGTAATCGCATTTGGGGTAGCGTATCGGACATGGAGGCGATAATTTTTTCTACGGGGTTAGGGCTCTTTTCTTCCGTGGTACAACCTAAAAAAATCGTAAAGGGTACTATCAGAAGTACAAGAGTGATACACCTACCCTTGGAGTCTGGTCTAAGTGTAATGGAGTTGAATTTCATCTTAATTGTGATTGGGTCATCCGGGGATTATAAAGTTAGATGTTAGAAAAATAGGTATATTCAACACAATTACCAAGATATTTGTTTGCGATGAATAAACCCAATAGACATCAAAACCCTCGGAAGTTGCTTCGAACCGTTCTTCTTCTCTTTACAGGAATACTTTTTATCACGTGTGAAAGCAAATCGGATAAGTCGGTCGCCGAAGAGAACAAGCCTCCGAATATCGTACTCATATTTACAGATGACCAGGGCTATCGGGATGTGGGCGTTTTTGGTGCCCGGGATATCAAAACCCCCTACCTGGATCAAATGGCCGAAAACGGCGTACGACTTACCAGTTTTTATGCGGCCCAGGCAGTATGCTCTGCTTCCAGGGCTGCAATTTTAACGGGTTGTTATCCCAATCGGATTGGCATTCATAATGCCATGATGCCGGACAGCAAAATAGGGTTAGCTCCTTCTGAAACAACGCTTGCCGAAATGCTAAAAGCAATTGGCTATAAAACCGCTATCTATGGAAAATGGCATTTGGGGGACGATACGGATTTTCTACCCACTAAACACGGATTTGATGAATATTTTGGCATTCCATATTCCAATGATATGTGGCCCTATCATCCGCAACAGGGTCCCATTTTTAATTTTGGCCCTCTACCACTCTATGAAAACGAAACCGTTATTGATACCCTAATCGATCAATCCCTGTTAACAACCCGGATCACAGAGCGAAGTGTGCGATTTATAGCTCAAAACAAGAACCACCCTTTCTTTTTATACGTCCCCCATCCACAACCTCATGTGCCGCTATTTGCATCGGATAAATTTAAGGGTAAATCTGAAAGGGGATTATATGGGGATGTGATCATGGAGATCGATTGGTCTGTTGGACAAATCCTGGGGGCCTTAAAGGACAATGCACTTGAGGAAAATACGGTGGTGATTTTTACTTCTGACAACGGACCCTGGTTAGCCTACGGCAATCATTCGGGAAGCGCCTTGCCGTTTAGGGAAGGCAAAGGAACTGTCTGGGAAGGCGGGCATAGGGAACCCTTTATTATGCAGTATCCAAAAAAATTGAAAGCGGGAAGGGTCATTGACGTTCCGGTAATGGCGATCGATATTTTGCCCACTATAGCGGAGCTGACCCATGCTACGCTACCTGAAAGAACAATCGATGGCAAAAGTGCCTGGAAGGTGCTTACCGGTGAAAGTACCCAAAGTCCCCAGGAAGCCTATTTCTTTTATTATCGTGTGAATGAGCTTCACGGGGTGCGCCATGGGAAGTGGAAGCTGTATTTTCCGCACAACTATAGGACTATGAAAGGCCGGGAACCAGGTAAAGATGGCCTCCCGGGGCAATATGTTCATGTTGATCTGAAAGAAATTGAATTGTACGATCTTTCAAAGGATATGAGTGAGAAGAACAATGTAGCCGCCGGAAATCCGGAGGTAATAGAGAAGATAAAGCAGTTGGCCGATGAAATGCGGGCCAGGTTGGGAGATTCACTCACCGGGGTTGAAGGGAGTGAGACAAGGGAGGTAGGAACGGTAGCAAACAATGAGCAGTAGGTAGTTGATTGTTGATTCTTGTATGGCTTTTTTAGGGAATTTAATCTAAGTAATTCCCCTATGGCTCTGCCTTGTGGATAGTCGGTTTCAAGATTTTTTTTATTTATGGCTGAACCATTTCATTTTAAAAAATTCACCATCCACCAGGACCGCTGCGCCATGAAAGTGGGAACGGATGGGGTGCTCCTGGGAGCATGGTCATCAGTGGAACACAGCCCGAATGCCATTCTGGATATTGGGGCCGGGACAGGTGTTATTTCCCTGATGTTGGCGCAAAGAACATCCGCTGAGATCATCGATGCCGTGGAGGTTGACCAAAATGCCTACGAACAATGCGTTGAAAATTTTGAAGCGTCGCCCTGGGCAGACCGGTTATTCTGTTATCACGCCGGGTTGGAAGAATTTACAGATGAAATGGAAGCGCAATATGATTTGATCGTTTCCAATCCGCCATTCTATACTAATGGGCCTTCGGGAGACCGTCGATCAAGACACCTTGCGAGACAAAATCGATTTTTGCCTTTTGGAGAACTTTTAGCGGGAGTGGCAGGTCTGCTTACGGGGAACGGGACATTTTCAACTATTATCCCCTTTAGGGAAGAGACCTCCTTTTTAAGTTTGGCGGCGGGTGAAAATCTTTATCCAATAAGGATCAGCCGTGTTCGGGGCAATACGGATACTTCCATTAAACGCTGTTTGCTGGAATTTCAGTTCAATAAAATTGAAGCCGTCACGCATGAATTAAGTATCGAATTCAACCGGCATCAATATACCCCGGAATATATGGACCTGACCAAAGATTTTTATCTCAAAATGTAGTTTAGGGCATCTCTAAAAACCCTACTTTGGTTGTTAACGGAGTTATTAGAGGTGCCCTTTAAAATTGTCTGTGCACAGGTCTTGTAAGGCAGGTAGGGCCTCCCCCGCCTTTGGTGCTGATTTCACGGCCTTCATAGGTATGGACCACGCATCCGACTTTCCTGAGCGCCTGCTCGGTCTTTGGATTTCCGCTCACCATGATACATTTTCCGGGGCCCGTGGCGAGTACATTACACCCCATGGTTTCAAATTCATTATCGGGGACTTCAATTAAGTGGTAACCGCTATGCAGTAGTTCATTCCGAAACCCAATCGGCATTAAGGGGGAATATACTACGGCCATATCTTTATCCACCGGACTGAAGATCGACATCAGGTGAAAGACATCGGCCGGTCCCTTGTAGTGCGGAAGCACTGCCACAAGGAGGTTTATTCCGAAAGGGGCCAGTAATTGCTCCAACTGCCTTATCCCCTCCTCATTGGTGCGATAGCTATGGCCAACGGCCAAGGTGGTTGTATTTAACCAGGCTACATCTCCCCCTTCCAGGGTACCCGGTGGCGTAATTGCTCCCAGCACGGAAATGTTACAGGCTTCAAAGGAAGCTCTATGTGCAAAAGGTTCTTGAAGCCTACCGCGTTTTCCCATGCTGCAGATGATCATTCCATGATCCGTTGCTATAGAAGCATCCCTGCAATAGATCGAATCTATACTCAGCGACTGATCTGTTTGAAGGTAATGTATTTCTACCCCTTCATTTGTCAGTAAGGTTTTAAAATTATCGTATTCGGTTTTGGCTGTGTTTAAATTGGGTTTGGCCAAATAATTCAGGGATTTCCATTCCTTTTCCAGTTTTGCTTCACTTAAAAAAGCGGCAGTTACCTCATTTAAAAAAACCGATCTCAACGGATGGTGTTCCGAATGGCATGTTAGTGGCATAGGATACAATTATTTATGACCATAATTTCGCCATTTCATCCATACATATATTGGAATGCCAGCCAAAAGCAATAAGAATCCCCAGAAAACAGCCTTTTCACCTGCTCCATAGATCGCCCACAAGGCATAAAGAAAGGCCAGGCTTCCCACTCCAACTATTGGAAACCAATTTTGGCCGGGGAATTTTTTACCAATGACGATCAACAAATAAGCAGCGGTGGTAAACAGGTAGGGAATCAGGGCGCAGAGGGTTGTCAACAGGATGGCGAACCGGAATTGTTCTACCAGACCGTCGGTATAGTTCAACCACATTACCACAGAAGTCAACACACCGCCAATTACCAATCCCAGGAACGGAACTCCGTTTTTATTTTCTTTTTTGAAGATCCTTGGGAACAGATTATCCTTTGCTGTGGCCATAGCTACCTGGCCCTGGATGAGTATCCATCCGTTTAAAGCACCAAAAGCCGCAATAGCCACTCCGGCAGCCACTACATTCCGGCCCCAGTCACCTGCTATGATTTCCATGGCGTCTGCAAAGGGGGCAGGGGATTGGGCAAGAACTTCCATAGGGATCATACCCATAATCACCACAGTGCTTAAAATATAGACCAATGTTGTAGCTGCCGTACCCAGCATGGTTGCTTTTGGGATAGTCTTTTCAGGATTTTCTACATTGCCGGCGGGAACGGTAGCGCTTTCAATACCTAAAAAGGCGTATAACGTCATCGTTACCGTTATGGCAATGACCCCCATGGTGGTCTTCCCGCTGGAGTTAAAAGGAATAAAATTATCTAAATTAAAAAAGAACAGCCCTCCGATGATCACCAGGAGCAAAGGAATGAGTTTTAGGAGGGTTGCTATCACTTGTACTTTTCCCGATTCACGGACCCCCCTGGAGTTTACCCAGGTAAGTAACCAAATGGTGCCGAGTCCCAGCAGCACTGCCGCAAGAGCGTTGTGCTCAAGGATCGGAAAGAAAACACTGAGCGCACTCACAAACGCCACAGCAATGGCGGCGTTGCTTGTCCAGATGGAGATCCAATAGCCCCAGGCCACCAGGAAGCCCGCAAAATCTCCCAATCCTGCCCGGGTATATACATAAGGCCCACCATTTTGACCTGGCACCAGTTTGCTCAATCTGCTAAAGACAGTAGCGAGTAAAAGAGCGCCCGCCGCGGAAAACACCCATCCGAGGACACTTATACCACCATAGGCTGCAAGAGCAGCCGGCATTAAAAACACCCCGGCTCCGATCATATTTCCAATGACCAGGGAAGTGCTCATCCAAAGCCCTAACTTTTTTTCTTTTTCCCGCTGCATTATCCCTATAGGCTTGTTTGCATATTTTCTTTTTGAAATAATTACTTTTGAAAAATAAAACGCCAAAGTACAAATAATAACAGCATGCCCAGGAAATTTCATATCGACCCGGATATCACAAAGGCCGAGACCTTGCCCGCATCATTTTACCGGGATCCGGAAATTTTTGAGACGGTACGGGATCAAATATTTTACAGGTCCTGGCAATGGGTAGGACATGAAGAGTTGGTTTCCTCACCGCAGCACGTATATCCTTTTAATTTGCTAAATGGTTTTCTGACCGAACCTATGCTACTGACCAGGGACACAAACAATACCATTCATTGCCTTAGCAATGTATGTACCCATAGGGCTAATATTGTGGTGCCTAAGGCGGGTAAATCGAAGAAATTAGTTTGTGGTTATCACGGCCGCCGGTTCACTCTGGAAGGAACTTTTGAGCATATGCCTGAATTTAAGGAAGCTGAAGACTTTCCCCGGACTTGTGATGATTTGTATAGTTTTCCCTTAAAGCAATGGGGCCCTTTTTTATTTGCCGGACTTAATCCGTCGTTTGATCTTCAGGAAGTAATTGATGCCATGAACGAGCGGATCGGATTTTTGCCGTTATATGATCTTAAACTCGATGAAAGCAGATGTAAGGACTACAGCATAAACGCTAACTGGGCGCTCTATTGTGATAATTACTTGGAAGGATTTCATATTCCTTTTGTACACGAAGATCTGGATGCCGTATTGGATTATGGGGATTATGATACCGTATTGTACCATAACATGAACCTGCAGATAGGTTATGCAGAAGGAACTGAAGCGATCTTCGACTTGCCTGAAGGGCATGCGGACCATGGTAAAAAAGTGGCGGCCTATTACTATTGGGTATTTCCTAACATGATGTTCAACTTTTATCCCTGGGGGCTCTCGGTGAATATAGTTCAACCAAGGGCAATTGACAGGACCAAGGTATCTTTCTACAGCTACGTTTTAGATGCTTCCAGGCTAAATGAAGGTGCAGGCTCACTTCTGGATAAGGTGGAACTGGAAGATGAAGCAGTGGTTGAAGGTGTTCAGAAAGGTTTGCGATCCCGCTTTTATAAAGCAGGCCGTTTCTCGCCAACCAGGGAAAAAGGGGTACATCATTTTCATCTTTTACTGGCTCGGTTTCTTAAGGAATAAGACACGGATTTCATAAGCTGAAGTTGCTATTAAAATGTAACAATTGCCATTTGCAATGTTATATATCCTTCCTACCTTTGGCAAAAATGTACACCCATGAAACCCGATCTGTTTGAAGCTCCCGATTATTACAACATTGATGATCTTTTAAGCGAAGAACAAAAACTGGTGCGCGACGCAGCCCGCCAATGGGTAAAGCGAGCCGTTTCACCCATCATAGAAGAGTATGCCCAAAAGGCCGAATTTCCCAAGGAAATTATAGGAGGTTTGGCAGAAATTGGTGCTTTTGGCCCGTATATCCCCGCGGAGTATGGAGGAGCAGGCCTGGACCAGATCAGTTATGGGTTGATCATGCAGGAAATAGAACGGGGGGATAGCGGGATACGTTCTACCGCTTCCGTGCAGTCGTCCCTGGTAATGTATCCTATCTTCACTTATGGAACAGAAGCACAACGCAAAAAATTCCTTCCCAAATTGGCTACGGGCGAATGGATGGGCTGCTTTGGCCTTACGGAACCGGATCACGGTTCTAACCCGGCCGGGATGACCACCAACTTTAAAGATAAAGGAGACCATTATCTGCTCAACGGGGCGAAACTCTGGATTTCCAACTCCCCTTTTGCTGATATTGCAGTGGTCTGGGCAAAGAATGAAGAGGGCCGTATACATGGGTTGATCGTGGAAAGAGGCCTGGAAGGTTTCTCTACCCCTGAAACACATAATAAATGGTCTCTGAGAGCCTCCGCCACCGGAGAACTTATTTTTGATAATGTAAAGGTACCAAAGGAAAATCTTTTACCCGGGAAAAGCGGTCTTGGAGCCCCGCTGGGATGTCTGGATTCTGCCAGGTACGGAATTTCATGGGGCGCCATTGGGGCCGCAATGGACTGTTATGATACGGCACTCAGATATGCAAAAGAACGCATCCAATTTGGAAAACCGATTGCTGCCACCCAGTTGCAACAAAAGAAATTGGCGGAAATGATCACGGAGATCACCAAAGCGCAATTACTGGCCTTTCGTCTGGGCCAGTTAAAGAATGAAGGTAAAGCCACTACCACACAAATTTCCATGGCCAAACGAAATAATGTAGACATGGCCATTAACATTGCCCGCGAAGCACGGCAGGTCTTAGGCGGAATGGGGATAACCGGGGAATATAGTATTATGCGCCATATGATGAATCTGGAAAGTGTGATCACATATGAGGGTACGCACGATATTCACTTGCTTATTACCGGAGCGGATATTACGGGGCATAGTGCTTTTAAATAATGGCTAAGCTTTGAATGGTATGACCCCAAAATTTAGGTTCTGACTCCTGGTATTCATGGGTTGTTTGAAGAATTCTATACTACAGAAACCCCAAGGTAATCCCCTGGGGTTTTTCAGCTACAAGATTAATTTACTTGTTTTCCCTCACATTTCTTTTAGGCTGTAATTGCCAGGTAACTCTACCGACTTCCTCTTTTTCCCAAAGCTGACGAGCACTTATATTATACGCTGCTTTCCTGAACTCCGGAGGAATATGAACTAAGAGACGAAGCGATGAACGTGATTTAGCGGGAAACAGGACCTCACCAAACTTCATGCGGCCATGAGGATTGATTGGAATTTGCACAACATTACGTTTCCTATCCATTGAAACTCCTCCCAATTGATGACACTCATTTAACAGTTCGTACAAATTCATTGGTATCTCCAACATTGCTTTTGCCCCTCTTGGGAGTTTTGCATTAAATTCCAAGGCCATATAGCGTGCTTTATCAGGTGTCCCTGGTGCCAGAAACTGAAGTGCCTTAAATCCTTCAGGCACCGTTGGGTCACCCACATCTGGATCGTTATTCTCTACATTAAAATTTCTCCAGGTAACATTATTGTTTTCCCGGATAAAACGCCTAAAATTATCCCAATTCAAAAAATCCGCCGGACCGGGGGCAGGGTCTTCTGCATTTCCAATAAGTCCGACAAAGCAATAATGTCCCTCGCCAGGAATTTCCGATTGAGGCCAAAGAATGGCATCAGATACAGTTAATTGTTCTCCAATGGGCACATTAGTTAACACCGTTGTGCCCACGAGGGTCCAAAGGTCAGGTGTTACCAAAGTGGAAACAGGAGACCAAAAGACGGTGGCTTCTACATTTGCTGCGGCAGATCCCCCCTGATTTAAAATACGCACATAAATAAAATTGTCCTGTCCTATTTCAGCAGTATAACCAAGTGTAGCATCATTTTCGGTACCGCTGCCCGCTCCAAAAGCGACCTGCGGATTCGCCACAGATGTTGGTCTTAAGATGATATCCGGGCTTGCAGAAATTGAGCCGGTATGGGGTTCGCCAGAATCCCCAACAAAGTCCCTGATGTATATGTCAGGAGCACTATTAAAAACAGAGTCATAAATATTACGAAGATTTGGCATCACCCCAATCTGGGTTGTTTCAGCTACCGCGGGTGGGGTTCCGGTACTTGGATCACTTAGGATTACGCGCATTTGTCTTGGGCTAAAGCGAAAACCTAATTGCGCTTCTGCCCGACCCTGAACCGCCAAGGCTGCCCCGGTGATTATAGGTGAAGCACCCGATGTGCCGCCAAAAGTTGCACTGTACGAAGTGGTGGAGCCAGCAGCGCTGGAAGAAAGCGTATTAATATTCTGTCCCCAGGCATAACAATCAATGCGCTTGCCATGTGGACCGTAAGCCAAACGTGTATGTGGGGCGGTAGAAGTAGCGGCTGTAACTATTATGGCACCTGAATCCCTAAAGTCTACATTGGCAGGGTCCCGATTGAGGATGGCTTTCCCCGATAATGTAGTGTAAGTATCCATGTTCAAAGGCGGAGTGGAACCATTATTGGTTCCGTTTCCTCCAGCCTCAACGACAATAATACCCAATGCACTGGCTAATCTAATAGCTTCATATTCTGCATCATAAGCCTCAATGGGCCCCAGAAGCGTTGTGCCGTTCAGCCATACTTGTGCCTCTAAAAGCAGTACCTCACCAAAGCTGAGATTGGTAATGGCAGCTAAGATGGCATTTGGCCGTGTGCTGCCATTGTAAGAAACTACATCCACTGAATCAATTTTGGGTACAATTCCTACACAGCCTACCGTATTGTCCACGGCACAAACTTCGCCAAGCACAGAGGTTCCATGTGAACGGGAACTGTCTAACAGGGTGCCGTGCAATAGGTTAGCTCCGTGTGCCACAATATCCTCATGATCTAATGTCCATCCTTGCTCTAAATCAATGAATCGTTGTCCTGCTCCATCGCCACCAGCAAAGGTCCATGCATACTCTGCATCAATTCCGTCCGGAGCAGGGTCAAGATAACCCTGATTCACAGAACGGGGATCATCTACGGCGTTGACAACTGGGTCGGGCCCGCTTTGATCAATATACGCCTCCTGAACACTGTTCCAGCTCAAAAGTGTTTTTGCCAATGCTGTTAAATCTGTGTCTGGCGGCCCATCAATATAGTAAAATGAATCAAAATCAGCTGGCTTGTAAGTAGGATCTGTCTCTATAGCCTGACGAATCAATTTATTTAATTCGTCAGGTTTTAGAAAAGTAAAGACCGGCGTTAATTTTAGATCAGGGAAGGTGCTTTCTAATTTCTTCCAAGGCCCTATGCCCATTTTTTCAATTTGGTCTCCTAAATCCTTTCCGTCGGATAATTCAAACCCTCTTCTAAATCGGACAACTACTCTGGGGGGATCAAACGTGCCTTTAGAGTTTTGATCTTCAATCTTGTTTTGTTTTTTCATAATATCTGTTTTAAATTATAAGTATGCAATATCGTTGCATGATTCCTAAGTTTATCGAGGTACCTGATTCAAAATATTTATTGGGTTACCTATTGTTCAAATAATCTTTTTAATGTTAAAATGGATGTTTAAGGACATTCTTAAAACATATTTATATTTAAGGGGGGAATTTTAAGAGCAGAACATACGGTTTAAAAATTTTCAGTTCTGCCTGAAGCCAAGGCTTCGGAGGGGGAAAGCAGTCAAAAAATTTGCATTATTAAGGCTTTTATCGGGATCCATCGATAAAAGTTTATCAACTAGGGTTCTATCTTTGGAGGTACTCAAATCTTGGAAAATCTTGATGGATACCCTGTTTGTTTCATGGTAATTTTACAATTAAAGATACATGGTATTCGATTGTCATAAAATGACTAATGTAGGAATGGACTTAATATATGTGGAATCAGTGTGAATTGTTGTATAAATTGTATATCACACCAACATTGGATCAGAAGTTTAAAACGCCAGCTCTGGAAAACTATTCCGGGTTTCGCTTAACCCATTTTTTGATTGATAATTTTTACCATATAATGCGCTTCGTTCAAAGCTTTATTGGTAAAATCGAAGAGGCTCAGGCAACGGTCCAGATTTTGGTTTTCATAGGCCACTTTGTAATAAATGTTTCCGTTCAGAAAATCCGTTAGGGCCCTGATGCCGTGTAAAAAGGGCAGTAGTACTGCTCCGAATGGCAGGAGTTCTTTTTCCTTTTGGGTCAAAGAAACTTCGCTCATTCGCAAACCGTCAACAAAAGCTTCAAACAGACCCCTGTCAAATGTGATCTTATCATGCAATTTCTCATCTTCGGGAGCGGTATTAACAATGGTCCTGACCGCATCACCAAAATCATAATGAAAATACCCTTTCATCAACGTATCCAGATCTATGAGACATAAGGCCTTGCCCGTATCTTTGGAGAAAAGGATATTATTGAGTTTGGTGTCGTTATGGCAGACCCGGACAGGCACATCTCCTTGTTCCCATTCTTTTAATTTCGGCACTATTTCTTTGGTAAAGATAATGGCCTTTTCAGCTCTTTCCCTGAGACCTGAAGATGTGTTTTTCAAGGCCGCATTAAATTGGTTTTCGCGGAGGCCAAGATCATGGAATTGAGGAATGGTCTCAACAAAATCCTCTACAGGTGCGTTTTGCAGCAGCTCATGAAATTTTCCTATGATGCGGCCTGCTTCGAAGGCCACCTTTTTTTCCGTTGTGGTATCGTAGGCGGTACTTTTAGCTATATAGGTCATAAGCCGCCAGCAGGTTGACGAAGACGTTTCAAAATAGGAGGCGCCCCCAAGTGTTTTCACAAGGGTAATAGGTGTGTAATCTTTGTCATGAAGATAGTCTAGTGCCTTCTCCACATTGCTCATAAGACCCTGGATATTCGGAAATACCCCGGTGTTGATTTGTTGGAGGATAAATTGAGGCGCGGCTTTATCCAGAACCAGATAAGTGTCATTGATAAAACCCTGATTTATGGGCTTTGCCGTATAGGCCTTCTTTCCAATGGAAAAATTTTGCAGAATAGCTTTGATGCCTTTTTTCTCCATTAAATACCTATTGGGAATTATCCGCAGGCCAAAGTGGGGTAGTATAAGAACCTCCTGAAGTCATTTCTTGCAACGCGGCCATCGCTTTCTCCTTATCCTCAGCGTATGTTACCCCGAACCACTTGCTATCCGATGGAATTACGGTCACTGAGGTTTTTCCTTCCTGTAACATTTCCTGAATGACAAAAGGAATATATACTTCCCCTCCCGGAATGTTACTGTCATCTTTTAGGAATGTCCTCAGGTCCTTTTCAATATGCTCAAAAATGGATGGCCTGCAAACCCAGAAATTCATGCTTACAAGCTCTTCGCCACTAAATTCCCTACCTGTATCCAAATCAATAATATTCCCATTTTGTTTGGTGATTTTAATCGTTTCAACAACGGATCGCAAGGCTTCACCATCCCGTTCACATACGCCTCTGGACACAGAACCATGTTCGGATAAGGTATCGCTCAAGGTGTAGGCCAAGAGGCCATAGGCATCCTCCTCCGTAGTGCTTCTGATGAAATCAGCAGCATTCTTATAGGCAGCCTTACCATAATAATCGTCCGCGTTGATGACTGCAAAGGGACTGTTGATCACATTTCTGGCAGACCAGACGGCATGGGCAGTTCCCCAGGGTTTTTCCCTTTTTCCGGAATACGTTGACCCTTCAGGAAGATCCGATAGTTCCTGGGAAATGACATCCAATTTTAAAGTATCTGGCAATCTCTCACTCAAATGAGTTCTCAGAAAATCAACATTATCCTTCTGGGTAATTACAACAATATGATTAAAACCATTATCAATGGCATCATATATACTAAACTCCATTAAAAATTCCTCTTTTGGCCCAAGGCCGTCAAATTGTTTTAGTTTTCCATATCTGCTCCCTCTTCCGGCAGCCATTAAGAGTAGGGTCATATCTTTATGTTATGGCCGCAAAAATAAGTTTTTATAGATCATTATGCATTGTATCCTAAAGAATTTCATAATTTAAACGCTTCATAAAAGAATAGTTTATGAGGTCCAGAAGAAAGTTTATCAGGAATACCTCTGTGCTCGGAGTGGGGGTGATGGCAGCACCGGGTATGGCATATGGATTCATCGGGAATTCCCAGGATAGCAGGTTGAATGTGGGAATGATAGGGGTCGGACTCCGGGGATCCAATCACTTGGGCAATCTTTTGACGCGGAAGGACGTGAATGTCACCGCTATTTGCGACATCGATCCCGATCGCATCTCCATTGCAAAAAAAATGATAAGCGATGCCGGAGGTAAAGCTCCCCGGATTCTCGGGAGCGATGATTATGATTACAGGAATTTATTGGAACTCCGGGAAGTAGATGCCGTCATCATAGCCACGCCATGGTTATGGCATGTGCGAATGGCTGTTGACGCCATGCGTGCCGGTAAATACACTGGTGTTGAGGTGTCCGCGGCCAATACGATGGAAGAGTGTTGGGATCTTGTAAATACGCATGAGGAAACCGGTACGCATTTGATGATCCTGGAAAATGTGAATTACAGAAGGGACATTCTGGCCGTTTTGAATATGGTGCGGGAAAACGTTTTTGGTGAATTACTGCATTTCAGATGCGGGTACCAACATGATTTACGCGAAGTTAAATTCAACAATGGGAAACAACCTTATGGCGGAGGGGTGGAGTTTGGAGAAAAAGCCATATCCGAGGCAAAATGGCGTACGGCACACTCTGTAAAACGTAACGCCGACGTATATCCCACCCATGGCCTTGGCCCTATTGCCGTAATGGCGGACATCAATAGGGGAAACCGATTTGTATCCATGACTTCCCATGCCACTAAGGCCATAGGGCTGCATAATTACATTGTAAAAAATGGGGGAGAAGAGCACCCCAATGCAAAGGTCAAATTTAAACAGGGAGATGTGATTACTTCCACCATAGCTACCGCAAACGGGGAGACGATTATAGTTACACACGATTGTAATTCGCCCCGTCCTTATTCCTTAGGCTTTAGGGTTCAAGGCGCCAACGGGCTTTGGGAAGTTGATGGCAGCAGAATTTATATTGAAGGACAATCAGAACCACACCAATGGGACGAGGCCGAAAAATGGCTGGTCGAATATGATCACCCTCTTTGGAAAAAATATGGAGAATACGCTGAGGGAGCAGGCCATGGGGGAATGGACTTTTTCGTGATCAATGCGTTTGTGGAATCGGCCAAAGGAAATATTGCACCACCCATGGACGCCTATGACGCCGCCGCCTGGAGCGCTGTTACTCCTTTGTCCGAAACCTCGATAGCAAATAACGGGGAACCACAGGATTTCCCCGATTTTACCCGGGGGTTATGGATTAAACGGGAACCTTACAACTGGATGAAAGATACTTTTTAAGCACCGACAGTTCCGGGGGGTAAAAGAAAAGATGAAGGGAGTGTTATACGGCCTGATTTTAAACTATGGGGCTTTAAAACACAGGATCCGGGGTCTGGAGTCCCGATTCCGGACACCTGATCGGTTCAACTTTCGCTTAAAAACGCATAGTTGGTACATGTATTAAATTCTTGAAAACCATAAAACCAACCTTATTTCAATTCTGTGCAAGGACTAGATTCACTGGACTGGGTAGTTGTAATAGCCTATTTTGTTATCCTGCTCGGGGTGGCCTGGTGGGTCATCATGCAAAAGCAAAAGAATACCGAAGATTATTTCCTCGCAGGCCGGAATATAGGATGGTTTATGGTAGGTGCCTCAATTTTTGCCTCAAATATAGGTTCTGAACATGTGGTGGGATTGGCAGGCAACGGGGCAGGGGATAAAATGCCCTTACTGATCTATGAATTGCACGCCTGGATCGTCCTTATGCTAGGGTGGGTATTTCTGCCTTTTTATGCGCGCAGCGGTGTTTTTACTATGCCGGAATTCCTCGAAAAACGCTTTGATTCACGGTCCAGGTGGGTCTTGTCCGTGGTTTCCTTAATAGCCTATATCCTGACAAAAGTTTCCGTTACTATCTATGCCGGTGGCGTTGTAGTATCGGCCCTGCTGGGAATCCCTTTCTGGATTGGCGCGGTCTCCACTGTAATTTTAACCGGATTATACACTGTCCTTGGCGGAATGAGAGCGGTAGTTTACACAGAAACCATTCAGGCCGTTGTCCTGGTTCTGGGAGCCGGGGTGCTTACCTTTATGGGGCTAGACGCCGTGGGGGGTTGGGGTGAACTTAAGAACACTATTGGAACGGACTATTTTAACATGTGGCGGCCCAACTCTGATCCTGACTACCCCTGGCTGCCCTTATTTATTACAAGTACTATTGTAGGTATCTGGTACTGGTGTACAGATCAGGTTATTGTACAACGGGTGCTTGCCGCAAAAAATATCAAAGAAGGGAGACGTGGCAGTATTTTTGGGGCCTTACTGAAATTAATGCCCGTCTTTTTATTCCTTATTCCCGGCGTAGTGGCACTGGGATTAAAGATGCAGGGAAAACTGGATTGGGACAGTCCGGATGAGGCCTTTCCTGTACTTATGAGCAATCTGCTTCCCTCCGGTCTGAGAGGATTGGTGGCCGCCGGACTTTTGGCTGCACTAATGAGCTCGCTGGCCTCGGTATTCAACTCCTGTTCCACACTTTTTACGCTGGATATCTATAAGAAAATACATCCGGACAAGCAAGAAGAAAAACTGGTCAGGACAGGTCGCATTGCCACTTTCTTCGTTGTAGGGCTGGGGCTGTTGTGGATCCCGATCATAACGAGATTATCGGATGGGCTGTACGAATACCTTCAGAATGTCCAGGCCTATATTTCACCGCCCATCGCGGCAGTATTTTTACTGGGCATATTTTATAAACGAATTAATGCCAACGGTGCAATTGCCACCCTTGTAGGCGGGTTCCTTATTGGGTTTACCAAATTGACATTGGAGATAACAAAATCCAGTTTTTCCGAAGGTAGTTTTATGTTCACCATAGCAGATATAAACTGGTTGGTGTTCGGGGCCTATTTCTTTGCAATTTGCGTCGCCATTGCAATAACAGTCAGCTTGTTTTATCCGGCTCCTACGGAAGAGCAGTTAAAGGGTTTAACCTTTGGTTCCGTGACCGCGGAGCAGAAAGCCGCCAACAAATCCAGTTACAACATTTGGGATATATTGGCTTCGGTCTTTGTAGTGATCATTGTGGTATATATAATGATTTCATTTAGCACGCTTTCACTTTGATCGAAAAGAATTCATCGCAGCTTGCTGCGGAAATGTCATTCCCGCAAAAGCGGGAATCCAAATGACGGAATTTCGTTTTTCGACCTTTAGGTCGAAATGCTTGTATTGAGCTTGCCGAAATGAAACCGGCGAAACCTGTGCCGGGCCTGTTGAGGTATACCCCTGTAGCCTGCCCGCCCGTATCCGGTCGGACGGGCCTCGGGCCTGCTGCCGCCAGGCAGGGATAGTTGCCCGCCAGAGGCGGGTAAACTTTTAAGAAATTCTTTATTTTATCGCAAATAAGCTGGCAAAACATGAACAGTCACTACGTCCGGGAAGAACTGCAAAGCAGATTGCGTAAATGATAGGGATTTTAAGAAATGTTTTGTGATCGTTGAGGGGCGGGAAATACAAAAGGTGTTGCGTTCCGGAAAAGGGCAATCTTTTTTAAATTGATTCAAATGCTGCCGCTTACGGTATTTTATGAACTTATCTTTTCTTAATTTTATGGTTAAATATACCTCTTATGAAAAATATAATAGTTCCTGTCGATTTTTCCGAACAATCCGAATATGCCTTGAAAGTAGCGTCATCCCTGGCAAAAAAGCACGGTTCTGAAATATTAGTATTGCATATGCTTGAACTCAACCAGGCCATGATCTCTTCTTCAGAAGGTTATTTTCCCGAGCAAACCGTTTTTTTAATAAAGCTGGCGGAAAAGAGATTTAAAGAGTTCCTGGATAAACCCTATTTAAAGGGAATTTCGGTTACTCCGATCGTAAAGCATTTCAAAGTATTCAGCGAGGTAAATGAAATTGCGAAAAAGCATGGAGCAGATTTGGTTATTATGGGTTCCCACGGAACGGACGGGCTTACTGAAATTTTTATAGGATCCAACGCGGAAAAGGTAGTCCGAAATTCGGAGATTCCGGTTTTGGTCATAAAAAATGATCTGGAAGATTTCCAAGTAGAGAATTTTGTTTTTGCCTGTGATTTTAAAGAGGAAAACCTGGCAGCTTTTCAAAAAGCGATGGATTTTTCCGCAAAGTTGTCTGCAAAATTGCATTTAGTATATATAAATACTCCCGGAAATGATTTCTTAAGCACTGGTGATGTGTATAAAAAGGTAGCTCAATTTCTTCAAAAATCAGGTATTGGTAAGGAAGTTGAAATTTATAATGATTACAGCGTTGAGCAAGGGGTATTAAATTACAGTGAGAGTATAAGTGCAGACGTGATCGGGATCCCTACCCATGGGCGTAAAGGGTTGTCTCATTTTTTTATGGGAAGTATAGGAGAGGATATTGCCAATCATTCCAAGATCCCGGTGATCACAATCAGAATTTGATCTGAACAACTCCCACGGGATGTTTCCATCATGCTGCAAAGCCCTTCCAATACTTTGAAAAGGGTAACCTGTGACGGCTTCTCCATTATAATAAGGTGTTAGGGCATATTTTTCCCCAGCATGGGAAAAAGTGCTTTTAACTCTTCATCGGCAGGTTGTTTTCCATATTCACATATTTGAAACCCTTCTGCGTGCTGGGCAGTCATTCCTGCTTCGCCATACCATTTTTTCAGGCATTCTTTCATGGTTTCATCGGGGGAGAAGGACCGCCATTTTGCCAAAAAGTCCAACCGTTCTTTTGTTCCCTTCGGAACGTTGTCGAGATTCCCTGAGGTCCAGGGAAGCCAATCAAAGTATTGCGACTCATGAGCCGCCATGGCATGAATTTTCTTTTCAAAAACGGTATCGATTATAATGGCGATATCGGGCTCAAACGGATTTGGTTTTTGAAAGGGGTCCTCCGAATACAGGAAAACCGGATTTTTTTTAAGTGGGGGAGTGTCGGCCGCAACGTTGGGAACAATCACCAAATAAGCGGCATCCTGAACCAGGACTCCGGTGTAGCGATGATCGGGATGATAATCATTGGGCCTGGGAGCAATGACAATATCGGCATTCCATTTTCTGATTTCCCGAATGACCTTTAAGCGGTTTTCCAAAGTGGGCATAAGCTCCCCATCATGATTATCCATAACGGTATAGGCTACCCCAAATCTTTTACCCGCCTCTTTTGCCTCGGCAATCCTGATTTTGGCAAGTTCGCCGCCTCCCATGGCATAATGGCCGGCATCCCCATTGGTAAGTGAAACAAATTTTACTTTATGTCCCATCCGGGCAAATAATAGGGCGGTGCCGCCCGCATCATTGTCGCAATCATCCGGATGGGCACCAAATACGATAACATTAATGGGTTTCTCCTGAGAAAAGCAGAGGGATATCAGAAACAGGAGGCAGGCAGTTAGTATAACTTTTTTCATGATAAATGCGTTCTGTTAAATTAATTTCATTGCTTCCGGATCCCAATTAACGGGCATTTTTTTGAAGTAACTTTCATTGGCAAGAAGTGCGGCACCGGCAGCCCGAAGACCAAATGTTGGATCCTGTATTATTTTCTTATTCCCCCTGATTGCCTCGGCAAAATTTTTAAGATGATCATAATGTGAACCTTTATAGTCCCTGGGCGCTTCAAAAATAGTCTCCCCGGTGCTGAGTGCCGACGCTCTGCTTTCCAAATCCTTTGACGCATAGGCGGCTCTGATCTTATCTTGTGTAGCCTCCGTATAGGCAACCATGGAGTAGCCTCCCGGCACCATATCCAGTTTGGAGCGTTTAAGGGTTACGGAATTGCTATCAACCTCCATTGCGCCTTCCGTCCCTACAAGCTTAAATCCACCACCCCCGCCGGATCCGGCAATAAAATTAATCCGGAATGCCGCATTAAATGCCGGATGCGTTTCTGCCTTTGGATAATCGTATAGGGTCATAGTAACATCGGGCACATCCCTGCCGTCTTCCCAATACCGAAGTCCGCCGGTAGACATTGCCCGGATTGGCCCTATAGAATCAATAATATAATGAAGGGTGGAAAAGGCATGTACAAAAAGGTCCCCTGCCACCCCTGTTCCATAGTCTTTATAATTCCGCCATCTGAAAAAACGGGTATTATTATAAGGCATTTTTGGGGCTCTACCGAGAAAAGTATCGAAATCTACTGTATTCGGATTGGCATCGGGGGGAATAGGATACTGCCAGGCGCCTTCGGCAGAATACCGATCATTGTACATATCCAATACTACCAGTTCGCCGATTGCACCCTCCTTATATAATTGTTTAGCTTTTTCATTTCCCAGGGAAGACATCCCGTTGCTTCCTATCTGGCAGAGCGATCCGGTCTCCTTTTGGGCTTTTATGATCTCGTGTCCTTCCTCAAAGGTTTGTACCATAGGTTTTTCGCAATACACTGCTTTGCGGGCCTTCAGTGCATCAATTGTAATTTTCTTATGCCAGTGATCGGGCGTAGCTACTATAACGGCATCGATATCATTTCTGTTTAAAAGCTCCCTGTAATCACGTGTCGTGAAGATGTCATTGCCCCAAAGCTCTTTGGTGCGGTCCAGTCTTCCCGTATATAAATCGCATGCGGCAACCAGGGTTACACCAGGCCCCTTAAGGGCGGCCTGAGTATCGTAAATTCCCTGGATGCCAGAGCCAATTAATCCCAACTGAATTTGATCATTCGCTCCATAGAATTCAGGCTCAGAGAATCGGTGAAGAGGTATTTTTTTTTGGTATGAGGATGCCAGTATATGTGGGGCAGCACCTAGTGCTGCCGAACCGAATGCCGCTTTTTTTATGAAAGATCTTCTCGATTTTTTAGTACTCATATTTTTCGGATTTTCAGGAATTCAACTAAATATGGGCGAAAAGTACATTTTTTATGATTGTTCCGCAACCTCATTGCCGATTAAACCCTGACACTAAACGAAGTTAACTTGTAGGATGCTTGAATATCCCTGAATATAACAAGGCAGACATTTTTTATCACCGGTTTTTGGCGATCCTTCAAAAAGCGCTCCAATGGTTTCAAACCACAGATTTAGCCAGAGCTCAAAATGCTTTGGAGTCATCTGTTGATTCATTTGTCTCAATCGTCAGTTGAAAGCACTTTAGTGCGAGGCTTCCGGTTTCTAAAAACTTTTTTCGAATAGGTTAATGGTTATTGGTTAACCGTTAATGGTATGATAGCAACTATTAACGATTCACATTTAACCAAAGCCTGCCCGTTCCCCGCCAGAATGACTTGTCGGGTTGGCGTTCAGGCGGGCAATTTCATTGAGCATCCAAACTTCCGCCATAGGACGGACAGGCATGGATTTTCAATCCATGGGAGTGGTTCAGTTAAGATTATTTATATTGCAAATGGCAAAAGCCTTTGTCCGGAATATAACCACCAGCGCGCAATGAACAAAAAAAAGTATACAATAAAGGACATTGCCAGGCTGGCCGGTGTTTCAAAGGGAACGGTAGATAGAGTATTACATAAGCGGGGAAGGGTTTCCCAGCAAGCTTTTGATAAGATAGAGGGGATATTAAAGAAAATAGAATACCATCCAAATCCTATGGCCAGGAGTTTAAAGACTAATAAAGTCTATAATATATGTGTGCTGCTTCCGGATCCGGATGTTGATCCTTATTGGTTCCCGGCTCATGAAGGCGTCCTGGAAGCTGCAAAAGAATTCAGGCCTTTCGGAGTTCTGGTAGAAGAATTTTGTTATAATCCCCATAACGAGTCTTCATTTATTAGTAAAGCGCAGGAGGCGCTGGAAGCCTCACCTGATGGATTGCTTATGGCACCGCTTTTTCATAACGAGTCTCTCAATCTACTTCGAAAGTGTAGGGAAACAGGGGTTGTTCTTGCATCATTTAATAATACCATTGACCCGCTTCACAATGAAAATTTTATAGGGCAGGATTTATTCCAAAGCGGTAGGGTGGCAGCCGGTTTAATCCACAAAATGGTGCGTTCCGATGCAACTATCGGAATTATTCACATAAATGAAGAACCTCATATGAGACAGAAAGAAAACGGATTTAAAAAGTATTTTGAAGATCAGAATGCCGCTAAAATGAATGTGTTCACCCATAGCCTGAGTACCGATGACAGTCCGAGTTTTAAAAATCAGATACGGTACTTTCTTGGGGAATATCGGGATCTTTCCGCATTATTTGTTACCAATTCCAAAGCACATCTTCTGGTTGAGGAGTTACAGGGGCAGGACAAAAAGTGCGTACTGGTGGGATACGATCTGTTAGATGAGAATATTCATTATATCAGGGAAGGGAACATCGATTTTTTGATCCATCAGAAACCGCACAGACAAGCTTACCTGGGCGTAGGTCATCTCGCAGAACACTTTTTATTTGGTAAGAGCATCCCTTCCAAAAAATTATTGCCTATTGATATTGTCACTTCAGAAAACCTGGAATATTATCTTTAATCAGGGGTTTTATCTCTCATCTTATGGGTTGAAATTCCTCCGTTCCAAAACATAAAGTGCTGATAATTCACAATGCCGACATTTCATAAAAAACTATCTCCTGTTTCATTATTGTCACTTAATTGTTATATTTAATCTGTAAAGGGTCGTTAGATTGAGGGATAAAAGTGGTAAGATCACCTTTCATGATCTGGTAATAAGGACAGCGTAATCGCTGGCATCTATTTTTTTTAAAGTGTGCTCGAGCACATTTCGAGCTTAAAAAGCGCCGGGATCGCGATAGGGATTTTTTTTAACCTAACTAAAAACTGTTGTTAATAAACGGAAATAATTGCGGTGAAATGGCCCCCGATTTTTTGCTGCCTAAAACTTAATTTGAAACTACATTCTAACTAACTTAAACAGAGAAACTATGTCCAAAAAATTACTTGTGTTTTTGCTATTGGTATTCGGGACTTATCCATTACTTGCGCAAAACAAAACAGTTTCGGGAACAGTTACCGACGCTGCTGACGGATCTTCCCTACCGGGCGTTAATGTGCTCGTTCAGGGGACAACAAATGGCACTCAAACCGATTTTGATGGAAATTATACAATTGAGGCGGCTGTTGGTGATGTTCTGGTATTTTCTTTCCTTGGCATGGGAAGCCAGACCGTTACTGTCGGGGTCTCAAACACCATCAACGTACAAATGCAGGAAGATGCCAGCCAGCTCGATGAAGTGGTGGTAACCGCTTTAGGAATAGAAAGGCAAAAAAAGTCACTTACTTATGCCACCCAACAAGTAGAGAGCGAAGAATTGACCCAAGCCAGATCGATTAACGTTTTAAACGGTCTGACAGGGAAGATTGCCGGTGTTTCCGTTACTACGGGATCTACAGGAGTTGGTTCAGACTCCAAAGTGTTGCTAAGAGGTAACCGGTCTATTAATGGTAGCAGTCAACCACTTTATGTGGTAGATGGCATTCTTCTGAACGGTGATATTTCAAACTTAAGTCCGGATGATATAGAGACCATCTCTGTTCTGAAAGGGGGTAACGCAGCAGCTTTGTATGGTAGTAGGGCGAACAACGGGGCAATTATCATTACAACTAAATCCGGAAGAGGAACAAGGGAAGGGGTATCCTCCACGGTCGGGTTTACCACCACGCTATCCGATCCAATACATCTTTTAGAATTTCAGAATGAATTTGGTCAGGGATCAACCGGGATATACGCTCCTGCGGCCACCACTTCCTGGGGGCCAAGGTTGGACGGTAGTCAGGTAGCTCATTGGTCTAATAATCCAAATTTTCCCGCCTTTGGAGGTACTTATGCGTATGAAGCACAACCGGATAATGTTGAAGACTTTTATCGTTTAGGCCATGAATTGGCCTCAAATCTTTCCGTAAATATGAATGGCGAAAAAGCGAATGTTTTTTTAGGCTACACTTTTACCGAGGCTGGTGGGATTATCCCGGGAAATGATTTGAAAAGACATAGTCTTACGGCAAGAGTTACCTCAGACCTGACAGACAGACTTAAGGTTGATGCCAAGGTAAATTATATCAGGGATGATTTTTCAAATGTCCTTTCTACAGGTGAGGGATTTGACAACCCACTTCGATATTTATACAAGATACCAAGAAATATCAGGACAGAGGATTTCGCCGATTTTGATTTCATCAACGAGGAAGGTAAGCTACGGCAACACTATTTTCTTCCCCGATTTAATGGGGGTGGAAATCCGTATTGGACAATTAACCGCGTAAAGCATCCGAGATTAGATGAAAGAGTATTGGCATTATTGTCCTTAAAATATCAGATTACAGATGATTTGTCCATTCAGGGTAGGTCCACAATGGACAGGACAAGCAGATCTGAAGAACAACTTTGGTATAATGATACCTATACTGTGGCGCAATTTGGGCGATATCAAAAGAGAGCAAGTAATGCCTTTGATTGGAATACAGATGCACTCCTAACATATACCAAGGATATCACAGAAGATTTTAACGTAAATGCAAGTGCGGGCGTTAACCAAAGGGTATTTGAATTTAACGAACTTACGGGTAATGGTACTACATTTACCATAGAGAATTTCTTTGCCTTGGCAAATACTTCAGATCCCACCGCCACGGAGCTATTGGATAGATTTGAGGTGCAATCTGTTTATGCCTTTGCTGAATTTTCATATAAAAATGCATTGTTCCTGAATGTAACAGGAAGAAATGATTGGAGTTCCACACTTCCCGAAGATAACAGGTCTTTTTTCTATCCATCTGTAGGATTGACGGCTTCACTCACTGATTTGCTTGAGTTTCCTGAAGCTATTAATTACCTGAAACTGCGGGGTTCCTGGGCAGAAGTCGGTAACGATACGAATGCCTTTAGTCTTTCCAGAAGGGCCGATATCGCTAATGGGACTTTGACATTAAATTCGAACTTACCGAACCCCGATTTAAAACCGGAGACCACAAGGACCATTGAAGCAGGTTTTGATGCAGGATTTTTGAATAACAAAATCACCCTGGATTTCACCTGGTATAAGTCCAATAGCTTTGATCAAATATTTCAAACACCTACCCCGTCTGGTTCAGGAATTGCATCAAGGTTCCAAAATGGGGCCGATATCCAAAATAGCGGAATAGAAATTGTATTGGGAGCAAATATTTTAAACAACCCGGATTTCTCATGGGATATAGATTTGAATTTTGCCGCAAATGACAGTGAGGTTTTGGAACTTATTGACGGAGTTGATGAACTCACTATTAGTACAGATTTTATCAGGACGTATAAGTTGGTTAAAGGAGGTCAGTTTGGCGATGTTTTCTCCCGGGGTTACCAGAGAGATGATCAGGGAAGAGTACTTATTGACGCTTTGGGCCTTCCCTTAATCACTCCGGGAAATGGGGATGTGTTAGTATCTAATTTTAACCCTGATTGGTTAGGAGGTATCAGAAACTCCATTAGATATAAAAACTTTAATTTCAGTGCTCTGATAGACATAAGACAGGGCGGATCTATCATTAGTTTTACTGAAGCTATTTTGAGTAGTGATGGCGTTTTGCAGAGCACGATCCAGGGTAGGGACGGAAGTCTGGTCTTTGGACAGAATATTTTTCCAAATGAAACGGCCGTTGCTGTGGCGGATGGATCTTCAAACAATATTTCTGTTACTGCCGAAGATTTTTGGAACAGGGTTGGCGGTAGAAACACACCGGTCGGTGAGGCATTTAAACGGGATGCGTCCAATATTAGGGTTAGGGAAATAATCCTGGGTTATACGTTGCCGGAAAAATTCTTGGCCAGGACATTTCTTACTTCTGCAAATATATCCTTGGTTGGAAGAAATTTATTTTTTATCTCTAATTCTGCAGATAGCGTAGATCCAGAGTCTGTGGAGAGCGTCCAAAACACGGCTGAGGGAAGGGAATCTTTTGCCCCCCCTACCACTCGTAGCTTTGGGGTGTCAATAAACTTTGGATTCTAAAAATATCGTAACTTTAAAAGAAAAAAGATGAAGAAAATAGTAACAAAATTTAGTTTTTGGGCCATAATTGCTCTTGTTCTCGGCAGTTGTACGGATGATTTTACACAGATAAATACAGACCCGAAAAACTTTACGGAAGAGGCCGTAACCCCGGCGGACTATCCTCTGTTTGTGAAAAGGGCCTTGTATACGCCAAATTTTACTCCTTTCAACAACCCTGGCGACGGAAGAGGTGCATTTCAGTTGTCTCACTCCCTTTTTCCTGATATATATGCAAATTATATGGCTACAACCGCCGCAAATTTTGATAGCGATCAATTTGATTTGGTAGGGAGGTGGTTAAATGGAGCGTACCGGTATTTTTATACTCAAGCTGCGCCAAATATTAAGTTTGCTGAAGATGTGGCATTAGATCTGGGATTTGAATTGGAAAATGCCATGATGAAAGTATGGCGGGTCTATGGCTACCATAGGATAACCGATGCGTATGGTCCTATTCCCTATCTCAGTTTTGGGAACCTTGAAAGTGAAGTGCCTTATGATTCGCAGGAAGTGATCTATTCTGATTTTTTTACCACCCTGGATGAGGCGGTTGGCGTATTAAAAAGCAATGCAGGAGTAACTTCATTTCTGGGCGAGAATGACATCATATATGGTGGGGATGTAGATTCATGGTTAAAATTTGCCAATAGTTTAAGACTTCGTTTGGCGATTAGAATTAAATATGTTGACCCGGGAAAATCCCAGTCCGAAGCAGAAAAGGCTGTTACAGATGGTGTAATAGAAAATAATGCGGACAATGCAATGATTGCAACGAACAACGAATTTAGAAATCACTATACTACAATTACACAGTGGGGTGAATTCCGGATGAGCGCCGATATGGAAAGTATTCTGAAAGGCTATCAGGATCCAAGAATGACCAGTTACTTTGCGGAGGCAGCGATGCCAGATCCTTCTGACGATCCGGCAGGCTTAACCTTTAATTATGAAGGGATGCGGAACGGACAACTAACGTCAACCAAACAGGGAACGGATTTTAATAACATGATGTCAGACATGTCAGCTCCTTTTACGGCAGCTGATACCCCCGGCCCGGATATTGGAATTATTAATACAGCAGAGGTCTTCTTCTTAAGAGCCGAAGGTGCTTTGGAAGGTTGGGCCATGGGGGGTGGAACGGCCGAAGAATATTATAACCAGGGAATTGACGCCTCCCACAGTGAACACGGATTTGACGGAACAGATCTCTCCGGGAATGATTATAAAAGTAGCACTAATTTACCGGCAGCGGCAAATGCCTCCAATCCACCTGTATCTACCGTTCCTGTAGCCTACAATGCGGGGGGAACTTCAGAAGAACAATTAGAGCAGATCATAACTCAAAAGTGGATTGCCCTGTACCCTAATAGCGAGGAAGCCTATGCGGAAAGAAGAAGAACAGGATATCCTACCCTTTACAATAGACTTAATTCCATAAATCCTCTTATTGCAGTAGATGAGATCCCAAGGAGAATGCCCTATGTCTCCAGCGAATACTCTGATAATGAAAAGGCGGTACAGGAGGCAGTTAGCAACTTATTAGGTGGTCCGGACAACGGAGCAACCAAATTATGGTGGGATAAAAAGAATTAACATTAATTATTTGAATGTGGAAAGCGTCAACTATTTTTTGTTGGCGTTTTTTGTTTTCTTTATACTGCAGAGGCAGATAATGTGTCAGAATGTTCGACAGTAAAAGCATGCACAATTCACAGGTAAGATTCGAATAACAAATGAAGAAAGCACTGTTCATATTTCTCGTCGGGTTAGCTTTTTACAGTCTTTTTTCCTGTGAAAGAGATGATAGCAAAAAGTTATTCACACTAATGGATCCGGACGATACGGGTATCACCTTCAAAAATATCCTTAGGGAGACAAAAGAGTGGAATGTGCTGGAATACGGCTATCTCTACAATGGGGGAGGTGTTTCTATAGGGGATATAAATAATGATAGCCTCCCCGATATCTACTTTACCGGCAATATGGTAGGCAGCCGGCTCTATATAAATCAGGGAAATTGGGAGTTTAAGGAAATTGCTGAGAAAGCCGGGGTATTTGCCGAAGGGCTATGGAATACCGGTACTACGATGGCCGATGTGAACGCCGATGGTTTTCTCGATATTTACGTATGCCGGTCTGCAGCCCAGTCTCCCGATAAAAGAAGAAATCAATTATTCATAAATAATGGCGATCTCACCTTTACTGAGCAGGGAGCCGATTTTGGCATAGACGATTCCGGATATTCTACTCAGGCCGCTTTCTTTGATTATGACAAAGACGGCGACCTGGATCTGTACGTCCTCAATCATTCCACGCAGGAGTATGCCGGTTTTGGCCGAATTACCCCTCAGTTAAAGAACCGAAAAAACAAGGCGTATTCCGATAAACTTTACCAAAATAATAATGGAAGATTCAAAGATGTTAGCGAAGATGCCGGACTTATTTCCAACGTTCTTGGCTTTGGATTGGGAATAGCTGTTTCCGATCTCAACAACGATACCTGGCCGGATATTTATATCTCCAATGACTACAACGAGCAGGATTACCTCTATATAAATAATACCGATGGCACTTTCACGGAAAGCCTGGAAAACTATATCGGGCATACTTCATTATTCTCCATGGGATCGGATATCGCGGATGTGAATAATGACGGATACACCGATATTATGACCCTGGATATGCTTCCGGAAGATAATTACCGCCAGAAAATGGTATCGGGCCCGGATAATTACGATAAATACAGCCTTCTGGTGAAATCTGGCTTTTATAATCAGAGCATGCGGAATATGCTGCAGCTCAACAATATGGGCACTTCATTTTCAGAAATTGGTCAGTTCGCCGGAATTTCCAACACCGACTGGAGCTGGTCTTCACTTTTTGCCGATCTTGACAACGACGGTTACAAAGATCTTTTTATCACCAACGGATACAAAAGGGATTATACCAATATGGATTTTATGAACTATGCGGTGCAGGAGAAATTGAATGAGAACAAGACCGGTAAACGCACCGCGATCATGGAATTGCTGGAAAAAATGCCCGCCACAGTGGTAGAAAATTACACCTATCGCAATAACGGGAATTTAAGATTTGAAAAAGTTAACGAAGCCTGGGGATTGGATCAGAAGTCGCTTTCTAACGGCGCTGCCTATGGGGATCTGGACAATGACGGCGATCTGGACCTGGTTGTAAATAACATTGAAGAAGAACCATTCATCTATAGGAATAATAGTGAAAAACTGCCCGATAACCACTATTTAAGAGTGAAATTGATCGGAGAAGGAGGCAATACCTTTGGGATCGGAAGTAGAATTATCATCGAGTTAGGTAATGGCCAAAAGATTGTTCAGGAATTGCTGCCTTCAAGAGGATATCAATCTTCCGTGGATTATAGTATGATTTTGGGCCTGGGGCCTGTAAATAAAATAGAAAGTTTAAAGGTTATCTGGCCTGATGGGGGTGTGGAACTGATTAAGAATGTGAATTCCGATAAAACATTGACGCTCCGCCAGAAGGATGCGAGTTTGGGGAATGTGGTTGTTGCGCCGTCCAGATCTCCATACTTTATCAATGTAAATTCGGACAGGATTATCACTTACAGCCACAAGGAAAATAATTTTATCGATTTTAAGAGAGAACAATTACTCCCTCATAAATTATCCACCCAGGGCCCTAAAATTGCAGAGGCAGATGTTAATGGAGATGGCCTTGAAGATCTGTTTATCGGAGGCGCCAAGGGAAGTGCCGGATCCTTATTTATGCAATCGGGATCCGGAAAATTCATATCCTCCGGCGAACCGGTCTTTAAAGCGGATGCAAATTCGGAAGATCTGGGTGCAGTGTTTTTCGATGCCGACAATGATATGGATATGGATCTGTACGTGGTTAGCGGGGGCAGCGACTTCAACGAAGGTGACAGCGAATTACAGGACAGATTATACCTTAACGATGGCCGGGGTAATTTTAAAAAATCCTCCGGGGCTATTCCTAAAATGATGATCAGTGGTTCTTGTGTTGCCCCGGGCGATTTGGACGGTGATGGCGATCAGGACCTTTTTGTAGGGGGGAGGGTAACCCCCGGGCGCTACCCCGTTTTCCCGCGGAGCTACATCCTTGAGAATGACGGGAACGGGAATTTCCGGGATGCTACTGCCAAAGTCAATACGGATATCGGAGAAATAGGAATGGTGACTGATGCGCTCTGGACCGATTTTAATGGAGATGGTCAGGAAGACCTTATAGTCGTTGGTGAATGGCTGGGTATTCGCATTTTCAGGAATGGCGAAGGAAAATTAATTGAAATATCCCAAACAGCAGGGACAAACAATACTTCTGGATGGTGGAATACGATAGCTTCGGGGGATTATGACAAAGACGGGGATGTGGATTACATATTGGGTAATTTTGGGCTTAACTCCCAATTGAAGGCTTCGGAAGAGGAACCGGTAACTTTGTATGTAAAGGATTTTGACGGAAATGGATCTTTAGATCCTATCCTTTGTTCTTATGTAATGGGAGAGAGCTACCCGGTTTTTTCCAAAGACGATTTGGTTGCTCAACTAAGTGGTCTTAAATCGAGATATGTGAATTATTCGGATTATGCCGGTCAAAAAATAACCGACATTTTCACAGAAGAGGAACTGCGGGATGCCCGCGTGCTGACGGCCACAAATTTTGCCAGTAGTTATATGGAAAATTTGGGCAACAACTCTTTCAGGCTTTCTCCTTTGCCGGGAGCTGCTCAATTTTCTCCGGTTTATTCCATTCTTATTCGTGATTTTAATGCCGATGGAAACCTCGACGTCCTTCTTGCAGGGAACTTTTTTGGCACCCGTGTAAAATACGGCAGGTATGATGCAAACAAAGGGCTGCTCTTGCTGGGGGATGGGACCGGGGCATTTGAAGCTGTTGATAATGCGGAAAGTGGATTAGCGATAAACGGGGAAGTAAGGGATATCAGGGCAATCACCTCCGCCGATGGACGACAATACCTTCTTTTCGCACAGAATGATGCTGATATTCAGGTGTATAAAATCAACGAGCAATAAACCAATTGGTCATGGGAATAAATCCAATCAAGAGCCTCTTTCTGCTAACTGCGCTTTATACCACAGTTACCATAGCCCAGAAGGCCACAATTACAGAGGAAAATTTATCACTGGAGACCTACGGATTTGGTGATCCCAACCCGGTCCCGATCCTAAAAAACAATCCAAAGATCTATCCCTATTTTAAGTTTGAGAGCTACAGTCACCAGGCAAAAAAAAAGGATTGGAAGGTGGTTACACTTGAAAATGAATACATCAAGGTTTTCGTCTTACCCGAGATCGGCGGCAAAGTATGGGGTGCAATAGAAAAATCAACAGGCAATGAATTTCTCTATAAGAATGAAGTTATAAAATTTAGGAATATTGCTATGCGTGGTCCCTGGACTTCCGGGGGTATTGAGTTTAATTTTGGGATCATAGGCCACCATCCGTCCACTGCCACGTCTGTGGATTACATGCTAAGGGAAAATACAGACGGCAGCGTTAGCTGTATAGTAGGGAATCTGGATCTGCCCTCGAGAACGGTTTGGCGGGTAGAAATAAGGCTCGGGAACGACAAGGCCTTTTTTGAAACCAATGCTTCCTGGTATAACCCTACGCCTGTGAATCAATCATATTATAATTGGATGACAGCCGCGGCAATAGCTACGGATGACCTGGAATTTTTTATCCCCGGGAACGAATTTTTAGAGCACAATGGGGATCCCCATCCCTGGCCGGTCGATGCTAAGAACCGTAATCTGGCTTTCTATAAAAACAATAATTTCGGCCCTTCAAAATCGTACCACATCGTGGGGGATTATAAAGATTTTTTCGGGGGGTATTACCATAATAGCGATTTTGGTTTCGGCCATTGGTCCCCCTACGAGGAGATGCCGGGACAGAAATTGTGGTTGTGGGCGTTGTCCAGATCCGGTGGTATATGGGAAGATCTTCTCACAGATACGGACGGCCAATACATAGAGTTTCAGGCCGGCCGCTTATTTAATCAATACTCCCCCGGGGCGGTGAATCCTATATCTCAGGCCAATTTTGAGCCCTATGTCATGGATCGGTGGCGCGAAATCTGGTTCCCTTTTAGGGAAATAGGAGGGATGGAAGCCGCCACAGAATATGTGGTTATGAATATGGAATGGAAAAAGGAAGGATTCTATTTGGGAATTAATGCCTTGCAAAAAATTAATGATGAGCTAAAGATTAAGGTCAACGGTAGATTGGCGAGTTCGGATCTCCTGGTCTTGGACCCCATGGAAGTCTTTTCCCGGACTATCGGGATCCGGGAAAGGGATACTCTTGAAATTATGTTGGGAGATAGAAAACTATACTATACCAACGTGGATGAAAAAACACGCTTAAAAAGACCTTTTCATCCTGATGAAGCTTTAGAAGTTTCACACTCCCGGCAACTCTTCATGGATGGTTGGGAGGCCATGAAATTCAGGGTTTTTGACACTGCCCTGCATAATTTTCAGGAATTGGTGAAATTAGATCCATCGTATCAACAGGCATGGACGAAGCTGGCAGAGTTGGAATACAGACGTACTAATTACAAAAAGGCCCTGGAACACGCCAATACAGTACTCCGAATGGACACCTACAATCCGGAGGCCAATTATTTGGCAGGAATTGCGTATCGCGCAACCGGAGATTATGTCAACGCCCTGGAGTCCCTCGGATGGGCAGCCAGGGATATGAAATACAGATCGGTAGGGTATGCTCAAATGGCTGAGGTGTATCTTATTTTAAATAATTACGCTCGCGCACGGGAATATGCCCAAAAGGCTTTAGCCTTTAATTCTTACAATATAAATGCATTGCAGGCCCTGCTTTTGGTATCCAGATCGAAGACGGAGGAAAAAGAGTTCGAGATAAATTCCGGAAGACTTAGAGAAATAGACCCCTTAAACCATTTCGTAATGGCTGAAAATTATCTGGCCGGGACAAAGGGAAACGGACTTGTGGAAAATATTCAGAATGAATTCCGTTCAGAGATTATACTGGAATTAGCGCTATACTATTTCAATTTGAATCGCATTAACGATGCCCTAAAGATATTGGATCTTGCAGCGGAAGATACCAAGGTGAAAATGTGGCGCATCTTTTTAATGGAAAAATCCGATAAGATTACCGATGATAGGTTGCTAAATGAGGCAATGTCTGCATCTGCTCATTTTGTGCATCCTTTTCGCAGGGAATCGGTGCAGATGCTGGAATGGGTGCAGACACAAAGTACGGATTGGAAGCCAAAATATTACCTGGCTCAAAATTATCTGGCGGTGGGTCTTAAGGAAAAGGGATTAGCGCTATTGAAAGCTTTGGGAAATCAACCGGAATCTGACGTCTTTTATCGGTTCAGGGCAAACATGGTGGATGATCTATCCTACGAAGACAAATTCAAGGACTATGAAAAGGCTTTGGAAGTCAATGAAAAGGACTGGAAAGTATGGGAAGAATTCATTCAATTCAGTCTTAATAATGAAAACTATAAAGCGGCCTATGAGCTAAGCACAAAGGCCTATAAGAGGTTCGGAAAGAATTATAACATAGGTCTGGGTCATGCCAGGGCAGCCTTGCAGGTTGATCGCTATGCGGAAACCATTAAAGTGCTTAAAAACATCAATATCCTGCCCTTTGAACACGCCTCTGAAAGTAAAAACATCTATGATGACGCACATATCTTTTTAGCCTCACAAAAGCTCGGGAAAAACAAATACAGGGAAGCCATTGTATTATTGGAGGAGTCCAAAAAATGGCCTGAAAATCTGGGAGTAGGGAAACCCTATAATGTGGATAGCAGATTACAGGATTATTTGCTGGCCATCTCATACGAAAAAATTGGTGAAGCCGACAAAACGAAAGAATTGTTGATGCAGGCAGCAGATTTTAGCATGTCTCATTGGGAAACCCCCTCTATCAATCACTTATTTGGATTCTTAGCCCTGGAAAAAATGGGAAATGAAAATGAGTTACAAAAAGTGCTTTCCTCCATACAGAATTCGAATATAAAAAATGATCCCAGGATCAATCTGGTAATGGCTTTTTTTGAAAATGATATCCAAAAACTTTCCCGGTTAAAAAATGGGGCCCCCGTCTCCGAAGAATTATGGAAAATTATGGTAACGGTACAGAAGTACCGGTGATACACCTGCACTTCCGAAGGGGTTCCTTTCCTGATCCGAAATATCATTTAGTGGTTCCATCATTTTTTTTGAAAGGCACAAAATTTCCCTGTTATACTTTGCTTAAAGATAGGCCCATCGGTTAAGGATTAATTATTTTTGCAGTAAAATAATTCATGAATTTACCCGGAACTGAAAAAGAGCGCGTTGTCATTATAGGAGGTGGCTTTGCAGGTATTAACCTGGCTAAAAAATTAAAAAATCTCAACGCCCAGGTGGTTATGATAGATAAACACAACTATCATACTTTTCAACCCCTGCTATATCAGGTTTCCACCGGAGGCCTGGAACCCGATTCCATCGCCTATCCCATTAGGAAGATTCTTAAGCGACTTAGAAATTTCCATTTTCGGTGGGCCACGGTAGAAAGGATAAACCCCACTACCTGCGAAGTATTCACAGATATTGGAAAGCTTAATTACGACTACCTCGTAATTGCAACGGGGACAAAAACCAATTTTTTTGGCAATAGGGATATAGAAACCCATGCGTTGCCAATGAAGAACGTACCCCAATCACTCAATATCCGGAGCTATATGCTGCAGAATTTTGAAAAGGCGGATGATTGCGAGGATCCGGAGGAACGAAAGGCGCTTTTGAATTTTTCCATTATTGGGGCCGGCCCAACGGGAGTGGAGCTTGCAGGAGCGTTCTCGGAATTAAAGAAAAATGTTTTCCCCAAGGATTACAGGCATCTGAATATAGATGAAATGGAGATCCATCTCTTTGAGGGAGCAGATAGGGTGTTGCCCCCTATGACGGCTCTTGCGTCGCATAAGGCACGACAATTTTTAGAGGAGTTCGGAGTTCATATCCATTTAAATACCCTAGTAAAGGATTATGACGGCGATCTTTTAACCATGGGCAACGGGGAAACCATGAGGGCCAAAAATTTTATCTGGACGGCCGGAGTTACAGGCGCGGCTATGCAAGGCTTCGGACCAGGGGTGCTGCTGGAGAATCTTAACAGGTTTAAGGTGAATAGATTTAACCAGATTGAAGGATATGAAAATATTTTCGCTATAGGCGATATTGCCTATATGGAAACCACAGCCTACCCAAAAGGACACCCTCAGATGGCTCAACCGGCTATCCAGCAAGGGGAACTTCTCGCCGGGAATTTAAAACGTCTTTTGGCCGGAGAACCCATGAAACCTTTTAAATATCGTAACAAGGGAGAAATGGCTACCATTGGTCGTAACAGGGCTGTGGTGGATTTACCTAAATATAGTTTTGGAGGCTTTTTTGCCTGGTTTATATGGATGTTTGTTCACCTGATGTCACTGGTTGGTTTTAGAAACAGGGTGATTGTATTTTTTAATTGGGTGTATAATTATATCAACTATGACAAAGCCGCCAGACTGATTGTAAGGCCTTTCCGTCCCAAACGGTAAAAGTTGGCCTGAAAGGCTATTAAGTTGAAAACCTTTGTTATATTTGCAACGTTGTGTTGTGTATGAGTTGCGCAATTTCGGGACTTATACAAAAGTGTGGATACCAAAAATTTGGTAACCGCCAATGAAAGGCTTTCCTTTTGGGAGGCTTTTTTTATGAATTCCGACCAAGGGAGGAATCTCTCTGATGGTCCTCCGGGTATTTTTAACCGGAATTTTAGAATAAAATTCCATCGCAAATGGAGATCTCCTCCATCGCATCCGATCGGAATGTAGGATGAAGGCGGGTTTAAAGCCATCTGTGCCGCTACGCCGTATCCCTGGGCTGGTGATGTTCTCTCTTGTCTTTTACCTGCTGGTTAATTTGCTCGCCTTTTGTAGCATTTTCGTCTATTGCCTGTTCTTCCAAAGACTGATTCTTCTTTTTCTCTATTTTGTTTTCTTGTTTTTTCTTCATTGTTTTAAATTTTAATCTAAGTAATTCCCCTATGGCTCTGCCTAGGGGGTTCCGGGTGAGGTAAAATACAAAATTTCGGTTTTTGACTTCAAGGCCAAAATGAAACCAGCGAAACCTGTGCCGAGCCTGTCGAGGTATACCTCTATGGCTCTGCCTTGAGGATAGTCGCCCGCCAGAGGCGGGTAAACTTTCAAGAATTTTTTATTTGTAAATCCGTAAGCAAAAAATACAAGGAAGGCGATAATAATTATAACACGATCAACATGATTATCAAGGTCATAGAAAATCCGTGTTTAGGGATTTTTCTCCTCTGATTTCCGGTTTTTCTCATTGTAAGCGGGTCTAAAGATCATCGTTTTATCAGAGGATTCATTTTTGTTTACCATTAGTACAAGAGATATTTCATTTTCAATTCACAGGTGAATCGGAGTCTTTACGCTCTTCCAGATGTTCCTTCCTTTCCCCACCCTGCCCGTAGAGTGTATTCTCCTCATCCTTCAATTGATTTTTAGTAGCAGCTGTGCCTTCTCTCCCAGGAATATCTAGATCGTTACCGGTAAAATCAACAGGTTTTTTCCGGTCTTTTAAGACCTGGTCGTCCGCGGCATCCATACTTAAACCCTTTTTACCCAGAGCCTCAATATCCTCCTCGGTAACATCCGGGTTATATTGCTTTTTGTGCTCCGATTTTGAACTCAATTTATCCTTTTTTGTCATAACTCCCATTATTTATAATGTGTTCGGGCAATATATTAAAATTGGCCCAGGAGTATGTACGTAATTACGCTATTTATTGATACAATAGAGCGAGAAATACCTGCTGCCTGCCTATATTAGGCCTTCTTTTACCGCAAAAATTATTGTAAATTTATAGGAACTAAAAGACTGTTATATCCATGCCATTATATCATACCTTAGGTAAAATTCCCCATAAAAGACATACGATCTTTAAAAAGAAGGATGGGAGCCTCCATTACGAGCAATTGTTTGGCACCATTGGCTTTGACGGGATGTCCTCCTTAATGTATCATTTGCATAGGCCTACTCAGGTCCGGAAAGTTGAGAAGAGCGTTGACGTGAGCCCTGTGGGTGCTGTAAAATATAATATCAAGTCGCGTTTACTTAAGGGGTTTCAGGTTAAGCCTGAAAATGATTTTTTGGAGAGTAGAAAAGTAGTGCTTTTTAACAATGACATCCATATTGGCCTGGCTGCCCCTAAAAAGTCCATTACCGATTACTTCTATAAAAATGCCGATGCAGACGAGCTATTGTTTGTTCATAGAGGATCGGGAAAATTGAAGACTTTGCTGGGGGAAATCCCCTTTGAATATGGAGATTACGTCCTTATCCCGAGAGGAATGATATATCAGATCGAATTTGACGGAGAGGACAACAGAATGCTGGTGGCAGAATCGTATCATCCCATTTACACCCCCAAGCGTTATCGAAATTGGTTTGGGCAGCATTTGGAGCATTCCCCGTATTGTGAACGCGATTTCAAATTGCCACGTAATCTTGAAACTCATGACGAGCAGGGCGAATTTCTTATCAAAATAAAAAAACAAGGTCAATTGCATCATTTAGTGTATGCTTCACATCCCTTTGATGTGGTGGGTTGGGACGGGTATAATTACCCCTACGGTTTTTCCATACACGACTTTGAACCTATAACGGGAAGGGTGCATCAACCACCACCGGTGCACCAAACTTTTGAAACCGGCGCTTTTGTGGTCTGTTCCTTCTGTCCAAGACTCTATGATTACCACCCGCAGTCTATTCCGGCTCCCTATAATCATTCCAATATAGATTCCGATGAGGTCTTGTATTATGTTGACGGGGATTTTATGAGTAGAAAAAACATTGATAAGGGGTATATTTCCCTGCACCCGGCGGGTATTCCCCACGGGCCGCATCCAGGTACCTATGAAGCCAGTATCGGCAAATCCAAGACCGAGGAATTGGCAGTAATGATCGATACTTTTAAGCCTTTACAACTTACGCAAACAGCATTGGATATTGATGATGGGAAATACTACCAATCCTGGTTAAAGTAAGGCCCCGGCCCTGCTAAAATTTTTAATATGCATGAATGACAAAATGAATGAGGGCGGCGGCTAACTTAGCGGTTTGTCCGTCAATGTCATAGGTGGGATTCATTTCGGCAATATCCAGGCTGATCATTTTTTTTGATTCAACAATTACTTTAAGGGCTTCAAGGACAATGTCCGGGGCAAATCCCATGGGGGAGGCAGCGCTAACTCCCGGGGCATAGGCAGAGGAAAATCCGTCCAGATCAATGGTAACATAGATATGGTGAACCTTCTGGATAAATAAATTGATCCTTCTCTTTACCTGTTCCAGCCGGTTCAGGGTAAATTGTTCCGTTTTAAGATAATCAACTCCCAGTTTATGCGCGGTTTTAAAAAGCGTTTTATCATTGGCGTCCTCCCTGATACCGAGACACATGTAATTAAAAGGAGCGTTGTCTGCCCTGCATTCTTCTGAAATTTGAAAAAAAGGCGTGCCCGAATTATTGCCATTTTCATTGGTTCTCAGGTCAAAATGGGCATCAAAATTTATAATGCCAATGGTTTTTCCTTTCGGCAGATGACCCAAAATACCCTTGTAATTTCCGTACGCAATGTCATGTCCTCCACCGAGTAGAATAGGAAAAACGTTCCGATTTAGTAGATGGGACACAATAGAAGAAAGCGCCAGCTGTGCCTTTTCCATGTTTTTGTCCGCGCATAAAATATTCCCAACGTCTGACAGCAAAACATTCTCTTCCAAATGATTGGGCATTTTTCCCAATTGCTCCCTGATAGTAACGGGTCCTTCCGAAGCTCCCACCCTTCCCTGATTTCTGCGCACCCCTTCATCACAGGCATAACCTATAATAGCGAAGGTTTTATTGTCCAAAACCAAATCCTCCCGATCAAGGTTGATGCATCTGACTTTTTCGTGCAGATAAAGTTTTTGTCCGGAATTTCTCCCGGACCAGAGTTTGGATTTCGGCGATGTATATGGTTTACTCATTTATAAGTGAAACCCCATTTTAATAATCCCGCTTTTTAGCGGGAACGGTTAAAATGGATGGTTGAACTAACCCCGCTTTTTCAGCGGGGTCTGGGTTTAATACCTCAACCCTTGGGTCGATTCCTTCTATTGGGTCCAGAGCTTGCCCAGGGGTTTAATGCCATTTATTACCTGGCCATTCCGCTTGCATTGCCTCAAGATTAACTTGCATCGGAATTCATCCTGAGGAAAGCAATAATCAATACAAATTACCCAAAATAATCAATACTGCACTTAAATGTTAGTCATAGAGCTTGTTCAATAATTTATCATCCACCAAATTTGGAAGGGTCACTCTCAATTCCGGGGTTCTGGCCATTTCTTTTTGAATGGCAAACAAAGCTCCCTTGTTCCTTGCCCAGCTTCTTCTTGCTATCCCGTTGTTGACGTCATAAAAGAGCATGGACTTCAAGCGCCTGGAGGCCTCTTTTGAGCCATCCAATACCATTCCAAAGCCACCATTGATCACTTCTCCCCAGCCCACGCCTCCACCATTGTGGATGGAAACCCAGGTTGCCCCTCTGAAGCTATCACCAATGACATTATGAATGGCCATATCTGCGGTAAATTTACTGCCGTCGTAGATATTACTGGTTTCTCTGAAAGGGGAATCCGTGCCGCTCACGTCGTGATGGTCCCTCCCCAATACTATAGGAGCGGATATTTCCCCCGCGTCGATTGCCCCGTTAAAAGCCGCTGCAATTTTTGTCCTGCCCTCTGCGTTCGCATAAAGTATCCTTGCCTGCGAACCTACCACTAAGTTATTGTCCTTGGCCTCGGTGATCCACTTTATATTATCCTCCATCTGTTGTTTGATCTCCTCAGGTGCGGACGCTTTGATATCCTTCATTATACTTAACGCGATAGCATCGGTTTTTTCAAGATCTTCCGGATCACAGGAGGTACAAACCCATCTGAAAGGCCCAAAACCATAATCAAAACACATGGGTCCGAGGATATCCTGGACGTAGGAGGGATATTTAAAATCGATATCATTCTCTGCCATTACTTCGGCATCTGCTCGGGATGCTTCTAATAAAAATGCATTTCCATAGTCAAAAAAATAGGTTCCTTTTTGAGCGTGTTTATTGATGGCGTCTACCTGCCTTCTCAACGACTCCCGGACCTTTTCTTTAAAGGCTGCGGGATCGGCGCTCATTAAACGATTTGCTTCGGGAAAACTAAGTCCGGCCGGATAATAACCGCCTGCCCATGGATTGTGCAGGGAAGTTTGGTCGGAACCCAACTGCACGAATACATCTTCTTCATAAAATTTTTCCCAGACCTCGACAACATTCCCGATATATGCAAGAGAAACGGTTTCCCTGCTGTCAACCGCTTTTTTTGTTCTGGTGAGAAGGGCATCCATAGATTCAATTAGTTCGTCTACCCAGCCCTGCTCATATCTTTTTTTGGCAGCAGTCGGGTTCACTTCGGCACACACGGTTATGCAGTCGGCAATAGTGCCGGCTTTTGGCTGGGCCCCGCTCATACCTCCCAGTCCGGCTGTAAGGAAAATCTTTCCGTCTGGTGTTTCATCTTTTTTCAACACCTTACGAAAAGCGTTCATAACCGTAATGGCGGTGCCATGGACAATTCCCTGCGGCCCGATGTACATATAGGAGCCGGCAGTCATCTGCCCGTATTGAGTTACCCCGAGCGCATTGTATTTTTCCCAATCGTCTGGTTGGGAATAGTTGGGGATCATCATGCCATTTGTTACTACCACCCTCGGAGCTTCCTTTGAAGAAGGAAAGAGCCCCATGGGATGCCCCGAATAAACATGTAATGTTTGCTCCTCCGTCATTTCCGCCAGATATTTCATGGTCAGCAAGTATTGTGCCCAATTTTGAAAAACTGCGCCATTGCCGCCATAGGTAATTAGTTCATCGGGATGTTGTGCCACTGCAGGATCCAGATTGTTCTGAATCATCAACATAATAGCAGCCGCCTGATGGGTTTTGGCCGGGTATTCTGAAATGTGCCTGGCGAACATCTTATAATCCGGTTTAAACCTGTACATATAAATGCGCCCGTAGGTTTTCAACTCCGCAGCAAATTCCTTTGAAAGCTCCGCATGCCAATCGGGAGGAAAATAGCGCAGTGCATTGCGGATCGCCAGTTTCTTTTCTTCCAACGAAAGAATTTCTTTTCTTTTAGGGGCGTGGTTAGCCTCTATGGAATAGGCTTTTTTAGGAAGTAATTCCGTGGGAATCCCTTGAAGTATTTGTGATTGAAAAGTCATAAATTCTATTTTTCAATTACCCTTAGCTGCCTTCTTCGGATGAAGAGGGGTATGGATCATCCGCCGAATGGTGGATGAGAAAGGGGAGTTTGAAAGCCCTAACTTCTTTTCTATGGACAAACCATTATTTTTTACCATGGCTTGCGCTTTCAACCCCTCCGTCTCCCGCCAAAAAGAGGCGGGATCCACCTCCCCTCATCTCAGAGGGGGAACTCTATGTATAAACAAAATCTTAATTCTGGTGTTTATCAAATACCTTCACTCCTCTTTTATAGACCAGACAAGGTTTAAAACTACCTTGATGATAGAGAATCTCATTATAGTCGTGGGTATGGAATATACTAAAGTCTGCCAAATAACCTTCGGTCAACCGGCCTCTGTCTTCCAGTCCCAGGGCTGCAGCAGCTCTGAAGGTAATGCCGGCAAATACTTCCGCGTTGGTCAGCTTTTCAAAAGTGCCGAGAATAGCCGCTTGTGTCAGCAGATCACCCATTGGTGCCGAGCCGGGATTGTGATCACTGGCAATAGCCAGGGCTCCGCCTGCATCCAAAATTTTGCGGGCCGGGGTAAATGCACAACCTAAACCCAAACTTGCCCCCGGCAATGCTGTGGCAATTACCTTGCTACTGGCCAGTAATGCAATTTCCTTATCGGTACTTGCCTCAAGATGATCCGCACTTTTGGCGCCGAACTTAACAGCAATTTTACTGCCCCCTGTCGAAAACTGATCGGCATGAACGGTTATGTCAAATCCCATTTCCTGCGCCTTTTCAAAATAGGGGGTAATAGTGGCCCCGGTAAAAGCGCCTTCTTCAATAAAGGCGTCAATCCTGTTTGCCAATCGTTCCGACTTCAATTTCGGAAAAAGTAAGGTACTTATTTCAGACAGGTATTCCCCGGACTTTCCCTGAAAGTCCATGGGAAGCATATGGGCTGCAAGGCAGGTCGGGATCAAATCAATTTCAAGTTGTTCATTGGCTTCCTTTATAGCATATAGCATTTTAAGTTCCTCATCAACAGATAAGCCATAACCACTTTTTACTTCCAGGGTGGTAATTCCCTTTTTAAGATGACGCCCGGCTATTTTCAGAATCCCTTGTACAAGTTCGGCCCGACTCGCTTTCCTGGTCTGGGTGACCGTATCCCAAATGCCACCTCCTGCCTTCGCTATTTCCAAATAGGTTTTACCTGCATTTCTCATAGCATAATCCCTGGCACGTGAACCCCCGAAACAGATATGGCTATGCGCATCCACAAAACCCGGCAAACAAACGTGCGGGCCTTCAAAAATGACTTTCTCAGCTTGCAATTCCTTTGCAACCGACAATAACTCGCCGTAAGGTCCTACGGAATAAATTTTCCCGCTATCTATAAGTATTCCCGCATCCGAAATTACGGTTAATTCATCATCCGGTATACTTCCCCTTAGCGATAAGCCGGCCATGGGTATGATTTGCGAAAAGGGACCAAGTAGTTTAAATTGCTTCAAGTGTTTACTATTTACTGATTACTGATTACTGATCACTGATCACTGATCCCTGATCACTTAATACTGATCACTGATCCCTGATCACTTAATACTGATCCCTGATCACTGAATACTGCCCCGCATCAATATTCCTCAAATTCCCCGGAATACGGTGATCCCAAGGACAGTCCTTCCCTTTGTCTTACATCTTCAATAATATGAATTATAGTTTGATTTTTTATCATGGCTATTCCCGCTTCAATATCATCGGAAAATACCCGATCTTTCTCCGCAAAGGTCACCTGTTTGCGCACTTCCCTATGAATTTCATCCAGTAAAATTCCCGATTTCATCGGTTTCCTGAATTCAAACGCCTGGGCCGCGGTAAGCAACTCTATCGCCAGTATTTTTTCTACATTTTCGATAACCTGCAAGGCCTTTCTCCCTGCAATTGAACCCATACTCACATGGTCCTCCTGTCCGAGGGAAGTAGGAATACTATCTGCGCTGGAAGGAAAACACAGGCCCTTGTTTTCGCTTGCCAGTGCTGCACTGGTATATTGTAATATCATATACCCCGAATTTATACCCGTGTCTTCCATGAGCAGCTTAGGAACTCCGGGGCTATTGCCTTCGAGCGCCAGATAAATCCTTCGATCCGAAATATTGCCAATCTCTGAAGCCGCGAGGCAGGCATAGTCCAATGCCATTGACAGGGGTTGCCCGTGGAAATTGCCGCCACTGATGGTAAGCCCTTCATTAATGATGACCGGGTTATCAGTGACCGAGTTGAGTTCTGTTTCCAATAACTCTTTTAAGTGCAGCCATGAATTTCGTGAAGAACCGTGTACCTGGGGCATGCATCTGAGGGAATAAGGATCCTGTACCCTGTCGCAATCAATATGGTCTTCCATGATCTCCGACCCTTCCAACAATGCTTTAATCCTGAAAGCTACATGTATGTTTCCCTTAAAAGGACGCAGGTTGTGCAACTCCTTGTAAAAGGGTTTAACGGATCCCTGTAGCCCCTCTATCATCATAGCTCCGATAATATCGGCCTGTGCTAAACAACTGTGCAATTTTTCTACAATTTTCACGGCATGAGCGGCAATAAACTGCGTTCCATTGATCAGGGCGAGACCTTCTTTTGCTGCCAGCTGTAGTAAGCCCAGACCGGTTTGTTGAAACAGTTCTGCGGTTTTTATCGCCCTGCCCTTGTAATTAACTTTTCCGAGGCCGATAAGTGGTAGAAACAAATGGGCCAAAGGGGCCAGATCGCCTGAGGCCCCTACGGAACCCTGGGAGGGAACAATGGGAATGGCATCATTTTCAATATGCCAGAGGATCCTGTTAAGCGTAGCTTCTGCAATCCCGGAATATCCTTTTGCAAGGGAGTGCACTTTAAGAATGAGCATCAATTTGGCAATTTCCTTCTCAATAGGTTGTCCTACACCTACACTGTGACTCTGTAAAATATTGGTCTGAAGTGTTTTGGTTTCTTCTCTGGAGATCTTGGTGGTGCAAAGGGGACCAAAACCCGTATTGATCCCGTAAACCGGATCTCCCTTATCGACAATACGATTTACTATGGCCTGACTTTCATTGATTTTCCTGCGGGCATTCTCACTTATCTCCCCTTTAGTTTTGCCCTGGGAAATTGCAATAGCCTTACCCGCTGTAAGCCAATCTTCACCATATAAAAAAGTATCGGGTGCGCTCATCATATCCGGTAAAATTTTAGTGCCCTAAATGTATTGATTAAGTTTGAGAATTGCGAAGGTATCGTTTTAAGGGCAAGCATCTGATCAGGACTATTTCAAATACAAATGAGTTTGTTGTCTACATTTGATCGGGAAGTCACTGAGTTACCCACGTTGTTTGGCTATTATTTGATTGCGAAACCCGGAAGAATTTTAATACCTAACCTTTAATAGGAACATTCAGTACTGTCCGGTTAAAGAAATAAGACCGCTTCGCTACTAGACGTAAGACATAAGACTTTTTTATAATTACTTGTTTTTAAGTTACTTAAAAAATAAAATTCTGAAAATATTATGAAGAAATAGTTTCTTTTTTACTGTTCCAATTTCAAATCGACAAAATTAAAAAATGTCTCTATTCCCTATAAATAAATGGTTTTGAAATGGAATTGAAATTTTAACCGGACACTAGTGAGGAACATTTTAAAATTTACATAGTTTAGCATTTAAACTGTAAAATCCAAACACAAGACAGGAAAACATGATTTTTGACCTGATAAAAAGGCGCCGTGCCGTATTTCCCGACCAATACAATGGCAAACCGATTGCCAAAAGCGACATTGAAAAGATCCTGGAAGCGGCCAACTGGGCGCCCACTCATAAAAAGACAGAGCCCTGGCGGTTTAAAGTGTTACTCGGCGACTCCAAAGCAAAATTAGGCATGTTCCTCTCCTATAAATACATGGATGTAGAAGAGCGGCCTAAGCAGATGAAGGTAAAAAAACTGCTGGAAAACCCCCGCAAATCAGCAGCCGTAATTGCCATTTGCATGCAGCGTGATCCAAAAAAGAGCCTGCCGGAGTGGGAAGAAGTAGCGGCCACGGCGATGGCCGTACAAAATATGTGGTTATGCTGTACTGAATTGGGTATCGGCGGTTATTGGAGTTCTCCCGGACTCATTCAATATATGGATGAATTTTTTGATCTCAAAATGGGAGAGGTATGCCTCGGGTTCTTTTATATGGGTTATTATGACGGTGAAATTTCGGAAGGCGACAGGGATGCTGTTGCCAATAAAACGGAATGGCTCTAATTTTGCAAGTTACTGTTCATCTTTCGTAAAAGTAAAAACGCCTCCGCCCTGTTTTAGGATCATCTCGTTCTTTTACGGGGCGAATTCAACTACCACACCGGCTTGATCGAATCCAAAAACATTTTTGTCAGCGGCTACCATAGGGAACTCGGCCTGCCCGGTTAGAATCTGTCTTTTTTATCTTATTCCGCACCATATCTTTAACGTTAATTGCAAGAATTTTCTTAGTGAAACCCCATTTTAATAATCTCGCTTTTTAACGGGAGCGGTTAAAATGGATGGTTGAACTAACCCCGCTTTTTCAGCGGGGTCTAGGTTTAATACCTCGACCCTTGGGTCGATTCCTTCTATTGGGTCCAATCCCGATAGCTATCGGGATGCCCTGGGGTTTAATGCCATTTATTCGAAATAGGGAAACAGGCTCCCCTTGTATTCCCATGCCCGGGAAATAAAAAGCCCCAGGAAAATAATGGTCACCACAAATTTCAAAAAGGTTCCCGTGAGAAATCCTATAAAAGAGCCAAAGGCTGCTTTTAAAGCGGTTTTTTGGTCGGCTTTGTTGATCAATTCCCCCACTATTGCACCTATAAAAGGCCAGATGATAATACCGAAAATACCGAGAACCGGAAAAAGGACCGCGACCAACAGGCCGATGGTTGTACCGATCATTCCGGCCTTGCTGCCACCAAATTTCTTGGTACCCATGGCAGGGATAATATAGTCCAGAGCAAATACAACAAGCGCCACCACAGCAGTAATTCCGAGAAACCACCAGTCATTAGGGACAGCTTTGGTTAAAATCAGGAGCAGTAGCCCTAACCAGCTTACCGGGGGTCCGGGTAGTACGGGTAAAAAACTGCCCAGAATACCGATGAGCATCAGGATAAAACCAAGGATCAAAAGTAAAATATCCATTGAGTAAATTATTTGTTGTTGGACGAAGATACGGTCTATTTGTTACAGTTTGGGCAGCAGGAAATCCACAGAAAAACTTCATCCTTACTAATGGGTTTTTCAGGCTGACCTCTCCCCTGGGGACTTCGGTAATTGCAATAAATAGGTATCAAGGTATTGAAAACCAAATCCCTTCCCCTTGGGGTAGGGTTAGGGAGGGGTCAATTGTAATAAATATCAACAAGGTCTTCTTGAATCCCCAAATGCCGGACCTGAGCCAGCATATATTAAGGTTTTATAAAAAGAACAATTTCCTTAAAAATAATTTTTAACTACAAAATTAGTTTAAACTAAAAATTTAGTTATATTAGTGCTCAGAAAAGGTCGGACCACATAAAAATAAATTTGCACCTATGAAACTCCATAACCTACCTACGGCAGGCAGGTGGGCATTAATTAAAAAATGGCCAATACCAACCGATGTAAATAATACTAAATCAATAGGTTGGAGAAATTTTATTTAGATGAAACAACTTACAAAAGCAGAAGAAGAAGTAATGCAGGTCCTTTGGCAGTTGCAGAAAGGCAATGTGGCAGCTATAATAGAAAAGCTTCCCGAACCCAAACCTGCGTATAATACAGTTTCTACCATTGTACGCATCCTGGAAAGCAAGGGTTTTGTAGATCATGAAAAGGAGGGCAAAGGGCATATCTATTTTCCGTTGGTTTCGAAATCCGATTACAGCAATCAGTCTATCAACAAACTGGTGGACGGATATTTTCAGGGCTCTTTCAAGAGTATGGTCTCTTTCTTTATGAAAAAGAACGATATGAGCCTCTCGGAATTGGAAGCTATAATGAAAGAAATTAGAAAAGAAGGCAAATCATGATCCAGTATATATTAGAATGTATCGCCTTTCAGTTGGTCTTCCTGGTGATCTACGGCCTGCTGTTAAAAAGAGAAACCTTTTTCCAATGGAACAGGTGTTATCTTATTGTAACTTATACCCTATCCTTAATATTACCTTGGGTAAAACTGGAAATTTTCAGAACAACTGTTCCTCAGGATTACTTATATCCGGAATTCCTGTGGAATTTGGATAAGCCGGTTTTGGTAACATCAGGTGCAGATAACTCCGGTATTATGAATCTCCCCTCAGAGTACCTGGTGTTAATAGGCGGAATGCTCTTGGCCACCCTGTTATTCGGATATAAATTCTTTAAAATTCAACAGTTAAGAAAGAACGGGCAGGTACATTACTTTCCAAACTTTACCATGGTGGTTATAGCCAACAGCGAGTTAGCTTTTTCTTTTTTCAAGTCGATTTTTCTTGGAGACAAAATTTTGAAAAAGGACCGCGAAAAATATCATCCGGCACGAGCTGGTCCATATAGAACAGCGACATACGCTCGATCTGCTATTTTTTGAAGCCATGCGAATAATAGGGTGGTTTAATCCATTGGTTTATGTGTATCAAAGCAGAATTTCTGAGCTCCACGAATTTATTGCAGATGCCAGGGTTGCAAAGGGGCACAGGCAGGAACACTACCAATTGCTTCTCGCCCAAATTTTTGAAACACAGCATATTTCATTTATCAATCAATTTTTTAAATCTTCATTAACCCGCCTGCCCTGGCTCAACCCAATCCTTGCATTTTTAGGCTTGGGCGGGCAGGTCAAAAAACGAATCGTCATGTTACAAAAAGCAAAATCAAAAAAAATCTGGAAATTAAAGTACTTGTTTCTTGTTCCTATTATTACCGCAATGCTCTTTTATTCTTCCTGCCAGAATGATGGCCTGGAAGATAGTTCCAATACAATCCATGTCGGGGATATTGAAAATCTAACTCCAACTGAAGAAAGCACAGTATTCACAAAACTGATCGCTCTTTCCATGGGGGAAGAAGATTGGATAGTAAATGTTAAGGATAAAAACTCTACCATAACCTTTTCAAAAGGAACAGATGGATCATATATATTAGGCCCGGGAAATACCAAGATACAAGCTCAAATGAGCATTGAATCCCGAATTCTGGAAGAGGATTTTGATTTTTTTGATAGTCAGGGCCAAAGACCGGATTTAGTTCAAATATCCCTGAATGAAAATGCTGTACCCTTCGGACTGGTAGAAGAAGTCCCAATTTTCCCCGGTTGTGAAAATGAGGCAGACCAGAGAAGTTGTTTTAACAATAAAATTCAGGAACACATTCGCAAGCATTTTAATTACCCCACAGAGGCTCAGGAATTGGGAATTCAAGGCAGGGTTAATATTATGTTCACTATCGATCAAAATGGAAATGTACAGAATATCAGGAAACGAGGTCCTCATGAACTCTTGGAAGACGAAGCGAAACGAATTATTGAACGGCTTCCGGAAATGCAGCCCGGGAAATTAAAGGGAAAAGCCGTTAACGTTCCTTATTCCATACCCATTTCCTTTAAATTGCAATAAGAACCACTATTTGTGAGATTTGGAATAGGTCTTAGTATTTATTTTTTGTTTTCGTTTCTTGCTTTAAATGCACAGCAAACTTCTTTGGAAGAGGCAGATAGTCTCTACGCTTTGGGCAATTATACCAGGGCCATTAATGCATATTCCAGGGCAGGCACATTAGAGGCGGCACTTCAGATCGCCAGGGCATATAATGCTATCGGAAACTACGATAAGGCCGTTGTCCAGTACAGGAATGTGGTTATAAAGGATAGTTCGCTCCATATTGCAAGGTTTGAACTGGGAACACTTTACCTGAAGATCGGGGAACCGAAAAATGCGGCTGCCTTATTTTTCGACCTGATTACTGAAGATAGTGACAACCCCGAATATTTCTACTATATGGGCAATGCGCTGGGCGAACTGCAAAGCAAGGAGAATATTCAGTATTATAAGAGTGCCGTGACCTTAGACAGCACCCACCTTCGCAGCCTGTTTCAACTGGGAAAACACAATGTTGCAAAGGGGGAAAGGGATTTGGCGCTGAAGTATACAGACATGGGGCTTCAATTTTATCAAAATGATGTCGCCCTTATCAATCTAAAGGCCCTTGCCTATTTTAATAATGACGAATATGAAAAGGCAAAACCCCTCTTCGAACGGTTATTGGAACTTGGGGAATACAAAGAACATATTTACAACAAGCTGGCCTATTGTTATTATAAAAACTGGGAACTGGAAAAGGCCAATGAAACTTATAAAGCCCTTTTGGAGTTTGACAATGCAAGATCCGAAGCTTTTTTCGGGCTTGGGAATACCAGTTGGAGGGCCAAAGAACTGGATAGTGCTGCCCTGTATTTTAGAAAGGCCATAGATGAAAAGAGGCCATATCTGGGTAATGAATACAATGCGCTTGCAAGGCTTGCCAGAGTGCAAGACGATCTTAAGACTGCGCTGGAGTACTATAGAAAGGCCTATCAGGAAGACATTGAAAATCCGTCCAACTATTACCAGCTTTGTGCACTGGCAGATCAATATTATAAGGATCCCAACGTGAAACTGCGGTATTACGAAACTTTTATTGAAAAATTTGGAAAGAACAAAACCTATATGTCCGTTATCGCACAAAAGCGTATCCAGGCACTGAAGGAGGAAATTCATTTTGCCCACGATTAAAAGCAGCGCGCTTAAAAGTCATTTCCTCTATTATTGTGAAGACCAAAGCCCGCCATCCCCGTAAGCTACCCTGTACACACAAATATTAAAAGGTATTTTTAAGCTCCCCTCTTTAGAAAAAGAGGGGTGTCCCGCCAAAGGCGGGACGGGGAGATTGACCCGCAAACTTGCTCACGTATTTTTGGTCCTCGGTGCTTTTGGCCATGGCCTGCGCTTTCAAACCTTCCGTCTTCCCGCCGAAAAAGGCGGGAATCCACCTCCCTTCAGACGAAGGGAGGAGCTTTTCAAGTTACCGTATTTCGGGCTCTTGGAAAGATATGTGTACTGGGTAGCTTCCCCGTAAGGAGAGCTAAAAATATGTAAATCACTGATAGTCAGATAACAGATGGCTTCACTCTGAACATATTTAAATCCTTACTTTCACTATTTAGACCCTTGTCCTGTTTGCTATCCGGACAAGTTATTGTTTTAAACGCTCCGCCATGGGCAGTTTTTCAAAACAGGGTTTCATTAAAAAAATCGTAATTTCCCGCTAAGAATACGGCTTATATGCACAAGTTGGGAATTTTGTGTTTTCTCTGTCTTTTGGTATCCTGTGATTGGTTGGCTTCAAGGGAAGCGAAAACCCAAAAACTGGTGGAAAAAGAACTGCAAAGCATCGATTGGAATGATGTTGACCAGTACCCCCTTTTTGATGATTGTGACGAAACTGATTCCAAGATCGCACAAAGGGAATGCTTTGAAAAAACGTTGCTCCTACACTTTTCCATGACGCTTCAGGGTTTTGAATTTGTACTGGATCAGGATATGGAAGATAGTATCTATGTTGATTTCCTGGTAGATAAGGAGGGTGCAATGACAGTTTTAGACATTGAGGAAAATAGCGCCATCAGGGAACAAATCCCTGAGTTCGATGGGATTATAACCCAAAGTCTGAATAGCCTTCCCCGTGTGGAACCGGCTTTAAAAAGGGGTATCCCTGTTACTGCTAAATTCAGGATTCCTTTAGTGCTGAACACCAATTAAACGAATAACTTTGTCTGACGAAAAGGTCATATTGGGAATAGATCCGGGAACAACCATAATGGGTTTCGGAATAATAAAGGTAACTAGCAAGAAAATGGAATTCATTCAAATGAATGAACTGTTACTCAAAAAATATGACGATCCTTTTACCAAGCTCAAAGTTATTTTTGACCGGACCATTGAACTGATAGATACGTACCACCCTGACGAAATTGCGATTGAAGCGCCTTTTTACGGCAAGAATGTTCAATCCATGCTGAAACTGGGCAGGGCGCAGGGAGTGGCAATGGCAGCCGGACTCTCCAGGCAGATCCCCATAACGGAATACCTCCCCAAGAAGATAAAAATGGCCATCACCGGCAATGGGAACGCCAGTAAGGAACAAGTGGCCAGGATGCTCCAAAACACATTAGGATTAAAATCCTTGCCCAAAAACCTGGACAGTACAGACGGCCTGGCCGCCGCCGTATGCCATTTTTACAATGAGGGGCGGTTAGACGTGGGGAAAAGTTACTCCGGGTGGGAGGCATTTGTTAAACAAAATGATAAACGTGTTAAAAAGTAAGCAGTTGGCAGTGTGCAGTTGGCAGAATTTTGCAGGTAAATTTCAGTTAAGAGCTATATTTTAAGCATTTCTCTAAAGCTAGTAAATGAAATTTAAAGATCTGTTGGCCTACCAAAAATCGTTTTCATTGGCAATGAAAATTTTTGAAGTATCTAAATCATTCCCAAAGGAGGAAACCTATTCTCTCACTGATCAAATCAGAAGATCATCAAGAAGCGTAGCCGTAACAATTGCAGAAGCATACAGAAAAAAATCGTATCCTAAATATTTTCTAAGCAAACTAAGGGATAGTGACTCAGAAAATTCGGAGACTCAATCCTGGCTGGAATTTGCTCGAGCTTGCAAATACATAAATGATCTGGAATTTAATGAGCTCATTTCGAATAGTAGGAAGTGGGAAGATTGATATATTATATGATAAATAATCCTGGTAAATTTGGAGCCATATAAAAATTAAATTTGCAAACTGCGCACTGAACACCGCTATTCTAACAAGATGAGCGCCATATACATCCACATTCCTTTCTGCAAACAGGCCTGCCACTACTGTGACTTCCATTTTTCTACCAACATGAAAAAAAAGGAAGCAATGGTAGAGGCCATGGTGATGGAAATACAATTGAGGAAGGACGATTTTATGGGCGAAGAAATACGGACGATCTATTTTGGCGGAGGTACCCCCTCCGTCCTGGATCACTCGGAAATAAGCCAGATGATTTGCGCGGTTTACGAAAATTATAACGTGGCCCCCGATCCTGAAATTACTTTGGAAGCAAACCCCGATGATCTTTCCAAAATAAAATTGCGGCAACTTGCCAAATCCCGTATCAACAGACTGAGCATAGGGGTGCAGTCGTTCTTTGATCAGGATCTGAAATTAATGAACAGGGCTCATAACGCAAAGGAGGCAGAGGAATGCATAGCACAAGCCATACAATATTTTGATAACATCTCCATCGATCTCATTTATGGCATTCCTTATATGGCAACAGACCGATGGATACAAAATATTGAAAAGGCCCTTTCATTCAACATCCCGCATATATCGAGTTATGCCCTCACCGTGGAGCCCGGGACAGCTTTAAAAAAGTTTATAACCGACGGAATTGTTCCGGAAATTGATGATGCTCTGGCCGAAGAGCAATTCAGGATACTTTCAGATCGGCTGGAAGATGAAGGTTTTGTGCATTACGAAATTTCAAACTTTGGCAAACGAAACTACTTTTCCCGGAACAATACGGCGTATTGGCAAGGAAAGAAATATATTGGTATTGGTCCTTCGTCACACTCGTACGATGGAAAAAGAAGGGGTTGGAATGTAAGGAACAACTCGAAATATATTAAGGCACTTGCTGAAAATACCCCTCCCATAACGTATGAAGTCCTCTCCAAAGAGGACCGGTATAACGAATATGTGATGACCGGCCTCAGGACTATCTGGGGCGTATCACTGGACAGAATCAGATCCGACTACGGTACGCGATATCATAAATATGCATTACAGCAGGCGGAAAAATATCTTAAGGAGGGCCTCCTCCGGATAGAGGAAGAAACACTGATCGCTACAAAAAAAGGAAAGTTCTTGGTTGATGGAATTGCGAGTGATTTATTTATCCTAAATTTAGAAAAAAAGTAACTCCTTCTCCCTCTCCCTGTGCAAGAGTGTTTTGGTGGGGGAACATGATGACAACAATACATTACAACAACGAGAACTACAGCGTAGACCTGTCCAAACCCCTGGATATTTCTATTCCCTTAAGGGGGAATGCCCCCAATGTAAATGCATGGTATCTGGATCCTCCCAGAATTGAACCGCATACCGAAGGTGAATTTGTCGGGAAAGTATCGGAAGGCGCCTCAACCAATTTTAATAATATATTTTTTAACCCGCATGCACATGGGACGCACACGGAATGTGTAGGGCATATTACAAAAGAATTTCATTCTGTCAACAATACCCTGCCCTACTACTTTTTCCTGGCGGAGTTAGTAACCGTAGCTCCGGAAAAACATCATGAAGATTTTGTAATCACCAAGAAACAATTACAAAATACGCTGGGCACCAAAAAACGGGAAGCCATAGTCATCAGAACCTTGCCGAATTCCAAACGAAAATTATCGCGGCAATATTCCAATACCAATCCGCCCTACCTCCTGGAAGAGGCGGCTCAATTTCTGGTAGATAAAGAAATTTCTCATCTTTTGATCGACCTGCCCTCGGTGGATAAGGAGAAAGATGCCGGTGCCCTATTGGCACACAAGGCTTTTTGGGGATTCAGTGGTAAGCTCAGGAAAAAGGCAACAATTACGGAGTTTATTTTTGTAGCCAATACCATAGCGGACGGAACTTATTTCTTAAACCTGCAAATAGCTCCTTTTGAGAACGATGCCAGTCCCAGCAGGCCGGTATTGTATGGGATCATTGAGGAATGAACAAAAAGTAATTACAAAATTTGAAAGTGTTACAATTTGAACATGTGATAATTCTGTAGAAGATGATGTTCACTAACCGCTCTGTTTATTAAATTCCCCATTTTTGAAATCAACAAATTAAATTATTTTGAAAACACTGCTTAAAATTGAGGAACTGCTTATGCTCGCTTTAGGGATCTATTTATTTTCCTTGTTACCCTACCAATGGTGGCGGTTTTTGCTGCTGATCCTGGCACCCGACATTGGGATGATCGGATATTTGGCGGGTGATAAGTTGGGGGCTTTTTCCTATAATCTTTTTCACCATAAAGGTGTGGCCATTGCGATTTACCTCGTAGGTGCGTATCTTTCCTCTCCTGTAATGCAATTAACAGGGGTGATCCTGTTCTCTCATTCGGCTTTAGACCGGATGCTTGGGTATGGGCTTAAATATGAAAGGGGATTTAAATACACGCATTTGGGAGAAATAGGAAAGAGAAATGGATAATATTTTTGAACTTTTTTTGGGATTAGTCCTGGGCGTCATTCTCATGTATTGGATGTATACCTATTTCATCAGGAAGAAAAACAAGGAGCTTACCAATCATCAGTCCACAGTCCTTTTGGAAAAAATAAGAAGCGTCTGCAAGCTTGTATCCGTGGAAGGCGATTTTGCGGAGATCTACCGCTATGAGAACATCAAGAAACATTTTATGAGCCTGGTCAGCAGTAAGAAAAAAGCACTTCTGGTGATCCACGCAAAAGCACAGGTGGGGTACGATTTGAAGAAGTTAGAGTTAAAGGCCGACAATGTAAATAAGAAAATTATTTTGATTAATTTTCCGCAACCGGAGATACTCTCTATAGAACCGGAAATCCAATTCTATGATATTAAAAGCGGCACGTTTAATTTTTTTTCCTCCGATGATCTTACCATGTTGAATAAGGAGGCAAAAGAGCATATTAGAAGTAAAATCCCGGAAAGCGGCCTGATGGAATCTGCTAAAAAAGAAGCTTTGCAGGCGGTCCTGTTGATCGAAAAGATTGTAGAGACCATAGGCTGGAAATTGGACTATTCGGCTTTGGGGATTGAAATGAACGAGCAGAATTTATTAAAAAAACAAAAGTGAGTTTAATGCCAGTTTAAAGGGCTTGATGAAAAAGTCTATGATCCCTGCAATTAACTATTTTGAAAATGGGTTTACTTAATGATTTATAATTTGAAACCGTAAATCCTATATAGTAAAAGGTTGAACTTTAAATGACATGTGGAAATTCGACAATCGGCAATTAATGACCTGGCAACCCCATTTTCGGCGGCTGAACTGAAAAATCCATATTATCTAACAATTAAGAAATTGAAACGTATGAAAAAGACACTACTTATTTTTATTTTAATATCATCCATAACATTTTATGGCCAAGACCAAGAACCTATGAAAAATTTTGAACCCGCCTTTGTGCACACGGTATTCTTTTGGTTGAATAACCCGGATAGCGATACCGACAGAACTAAATTTGAAGCCTCGCTCAGTAAATTCCTTGGTAATTCGGAGTTTGCAAAAACCAACTTTATCGGTACGCCGCCCAAGGCATCCAGGGATGTCGTGGACGGATCTTTTACCTATTCTCTTGTGGTTACTTTTGAATCTGCTGAAGCCCAGCAAAAGTACCAGGAAGAACCGGCCCACAAGCTCTTTATTGAAGAAGCCAGCAGTCTTTGGAATAAGGTCATTGTTTACGATTCCCGGGGGATAGCTAACTAGCAGTTGTCAATGCCAGTATACAGAAAGGCAACATTAGCGGATGCGGAAAATGTGGCGTTATTGCACACTGCTAATTGGCAGTTGCATTATAACGCGATATTGGATGACTACTATCTGGAACACGAGGTATTGGCAGATAGAAAAAAAGTTTGGCAAACCAGATTAAAGGATCCGGATCCCAATATGTGCCTCATACTTGCCGAGGAGGCAACTCAACTTATTGGTTTTGGATGTCTGTTTTTTCAAAATAGTGAAGAGTATGGTGCCTTGTTGGACAATTTACACGTAGATAACGCCTATAGTGGGAGGGGAACAGGGAAAGCTTTAATGAGTTTGCTGGCGGAGGAAGTGTTGCAACGAGCTGGTCGGAAGGATATGTACTTATGGGTATTAGAGGATAATCTACGGGCCATTCAGTTCTACGAGAAACTTCAAGGCCAGCGCAGGGAAAAGGCGATTGAAAAGGAATTGGGAAGCAAGCCGGTAGACAAACTAAGATATTACTGGCCCGATGTTACGGAATTAATTGTGACATGTAAAGATTAAACGCATACGATGAACGTAGAGGAATTCAGAAGCTATTGCATAAAAAAGAAAGGGGTTGCCGAGGAATTTCCTTTTGATAAGGAGACTTTGGTGTTTAAAGTAATGGGAAAGATGTTCGCCCTTGTACCTTTGGAAAGAATTCCTTCGCAAGCCAATTTAAAATGCGATCCGGAACGTGCTGAAACCCTGCGAGAGGAGTATGACGGAGTAATTACACCCGGTTACCACATGAGCAAAACACATTGGAATACACTTTACCTGGAGCAGATACCGCCCAAATTAATTCTGGAACTCATAGACCATTCCTATGAACTCGTGGTTTCAGGGCTTACTAAAAAACTAAAGGAGCAGTTGAACAACCTGGCGTAGAAACAGAATCTATATCTTTGCGAATGAATTTAAGTCGGACGTACTTCCATGCAGGATCCCCTATCATTTTATCAAAGCCAGGTTTCACTTCACAAAGGCCAATTGTCTCGTATACGGAGGAAACTTTTTGTCTCCAGTATGATACGGCTGGTTCTTTTTTTACTGGCCGTTTTTGCCCTATATTTCTTCTATGGCCAAACAAATAGGATCATTGAGGTGATAGCTTTGACATTTGTTCTCTTTCTCTTTCTGGTTTCACGCCATACGGACCTACAGAAAGAAAGGGATAAACAGTTGGCTTTGATCCGGATAAACGAAACGGAAATTGAAGTACTGCGTCGAAATTTTCTACATCTGCCGGATGGCGCTGAGTTTCAAGATCCCGGGCATCACTTTAGTCAGGATATAGACCTCTTCGGAAGAGGGTCTTTTTACCAATATTGCAACAGGACCGGTCTGCAACAGGGTAGCCAGTTGCTTGCGAAATTACTCACGGAAAATGATATTGAAGATATAGTTGCGAAGCAAGATGCTGTTAAAGAATTGACGGATCTCCCTACCTGGCGGCAGGAATTTTCAGCTGTCGCCGCCCTGGTCAAAACAGAGATAGATCATACGGCAATTATTGAGTGGATGCGGCAGTACAAGGAGTTCATTCCTTCTTCAATAAAGTATGTGCCATGGGCTTTCACGGGAGGTTCGGCGGTGGTCATTGTTTCCTATTTCCTCAGCCTGATATCGGGCTGGTTACTGGCCGGCTGGTTCTTTCTGGGATTGTTCATTACAGGAAGATTTCTTAAGAAGATAAATAAATTATCTTCAGATACCTCCAGAATTCAGGGCACGTTCCAGCAGTATCAGAAATTATTATTCCAGTTGGAAGAAGCAACATTTGAATCTAAGGTGCTTCGAAATAAAAGAGAAGGTATCGTCGAAGGAGGCGAGAAAGCTTCGGACGTGATGAACCGATTTTCCAGACTTTTAAATGCTTTGGACCAAAGGAATAATCTCATCATTGGCTTACTGACCAATGCCTTTATGCTACGGGATATCCAATTAAGTAATGTCATTGAAGGCTGGATAGCGGAACACGGTTCAAAAATTGAAAATTGGTTCCATGCCATCGCCTTTTTTGATGCATATAATTCTTTGGGAAATTTAGCCTTTAATCATCCCGATTATGTCTATCCTGAGATTGTAAAAGTTGCTACGGTATTGAAAGCTTCCAACGCAGCCCATCCCATGCTAGACCCGAAGAAAAGAGTGGCCAATGATTTTGAGATAGGGGTGGCGGAGTTCATTATAATTACAGGTGCCAATATGGCTGGTAAAAGTACATTTCTTCGTACCATATCGCTTCAAATTGTGATGGCGAATATAGGGCTGCCGGTATGCGCTTCCTCCGCTTCTTACAACCCGATTAAACTTATCACAAGCATGCGTACCTCAGACTCGCTTACAAACGATGAGTCGTACTTTTTTTCGGAATTAAAACGACTCAAATTTATTGTTGATCAAATTGAGGATGACCGGTATTTCATTGTTCTGGATGAGATATTAAAAGGCACCAATAGTACGGACAAGGCCATAGGATCCAGAAAGTTTGTAGAGCGGTTGGTGCAATCCAAAGCTACCGGACTCATTGCCACTCATGATCTAAGTCTGTGTAATGCTGCCGACGAATTGACGAGAATTAGAAACTATTATTTCGACGCTGAGATCCTCAATAGCGAATTGCATTTTGATTATAAGTTTAAGGAAGGCGTCTGTGAAAATATGAATGCATCTTTTCTGTTGGAGAAGATGGGGATAGTGAAGAAAGAAAAATAGCCTGCAACCTGGTTGTGCAGGTCTGGTACTCCGGTCCAGCAGCACTAAAAACGACGCAAGCCCTATTAGGTCCTGCCGAGCTCATAATTCAGCGAGCGAGGTAGTATTCATTGTCATAAGTGAATTCACTCAGGTTGGCTTTTATTTCCGCCCGTTGAACCGCATTAAAAGGAGTAAGGGGAGGGGCCATAAAGTCATTGCAAATACCCATCAGGGACAAGACACACTTCGTACTTTTTATATATTTTGATCGGTGCTTGCCAACATCATAGATCGTCTCTCCTATGCGCGCCACCATTTTTCGGAGGTTCGAAATTTTCTCAAGATCATTGGTAAGGGTAGCCTCGTAAAGTTGTACGAACAGTGCAGGAAAAAAATTGGCGCCACCGGCTACCGCCCCTTGTCCGCCGTTCGTAATGGTCTCGGGGATAAATAATTCCGTTCCCGTAATGATCGAAAAATTGCTACCATCTTTATATTGACGGATCAGAGAATAAAGAAACTCCATATCCCCGGAACTGTCCTTAATGCCAATCGCTCCCAGTTTGCGGGCCAGGCCGACCGTCTCAAGGGAAAGATGCAATTTGGTACAGGAGGGCATATTATATAACAAGAAAGGGAGGGGTAGCAGAGGAGCGAGGCATTTGAGATAGTCGCACATTTCTGCCTGGGAGATGGGTAAGTAGTAGGGAGGTGCTACAACCAGGGCATCAGCACCCGCTGATCTGGCGTGGGTGGCCAGCTCTATGGATTCCTGAAGGGAAGTATCGGTAATACATACAAGTACAGGCACCCGCATGTTTACAATAGCACAAGCTTCAGAAACCAGCTGCTTTCTTAGTGCGTGGGAAAGGCTAGGTCCCTCTCCGGTCGTGCCCAACAGAAAAATGCCGTGTACCCCGCCGGCGAGGATGTGCTCAATCAAATTATTAAGGCCCGGACGGTCCAAACCGCCATTTTCCCTGAGCGGAGTAACCATGGGCGGTATGATTCCTTTTAAAGGTAAGTTCATCTTTTAGAAATTAGGCCACTAACAAATAACGTCTAAAACCGTTTCAAAAGCCACAACAATTTTGCAACATATACATCATATTTTAACCCTTTTATTGGTAATAATTCGTAAATTCAGGAATTATAGTTAAAATAACCCTAAATGGAATTTGTTTTTGAAAAGATACATGTCCCCGATAAGCATTCCTTTATTACCAGAAAATTGCCCTTAAAGTCGAATGACAGTATTCATTCCCACAAAAATTTTGAACTCAATTTTATTGCTTCGGGTTCCGGACGAAGGATTGTAGGGGATAATATTTCGGGATTTGAAACGGGAGATCTGGTTTTGATGGGTCCGGAACTTCCGCATTGCTGGGAAGTTTTGGATTTTGAAGAGTGGGATGAGCCCTCTTGTATTGTCACACATTTTTCTGAAGATATTGTTAGCTCTGATTTCTTTAAAATGCCGGAACTGGAAAAAGTAGTGGATCTTTTGAAGCAATCGGCAAGAGGACTGCGGTTTAAGGCCCCAAATCACGAAATAATCCGTCTTGCCCTGGATAGGATGACGAGGCTGGAAGGCCTGGAATACTATATTGAGATGCTTAAAGTATTTAATCTGTTGCTTAAGATAGAAGAACGGGAAACACTGTCGAATCCCATTGACCAGGCGGCCGTATTTACAAAAAATCTTGAGAAGATCAATAAGGTGTATGAGTATGTTTTCCAGAATGTTCAGGACGGTGTAAAACTGGAAGAGGCCTCGGCCATTTTGAATATGGCTCCGAGTTCTTTTTGCCGATTTTTCAGAAAAAAAACCGATTTAACCTTTATGGAATATGTAAAACGGGTAAGGGTGGGAATGGCAGCAAAACTATTGGCGGAAACCGATAAGCAGATCACCCAGATTTGTTATGAAAGCGGTTACAACAACCTTGCAAATTTTAACCATTATTTTAAATCCATTATGGGAAAAACACCTTCGGATTATAGAAGGAGTTTTGAGTAAAGTATATATGTCGTGTGGTGTCAACACTATTTTAGTCAGCCCAAACCTTGTTCTTTTTCACCTGTCCTACGTTAAAAAATTTTTCCGTAGCTATGGCTATGCAAAGATTTTTTGCCTTGGCCAGATAAAAATTTACAGCGGCTTAACCGACACACTAGCCTTGACACCACACTAGCAGTTATTGTATAAACAAGTGGCAAATGAAATTTTTAGCAGTAGTACTATTGATCCTGTTATTTTCACATATCGGAAAATCTCAAGAACCTTCTGAGGGCCATCAATTGAGACATTCGGCAATACTAACGGAAGCGTATATTTTTGCCCTGGAAGATGCCTTCACTCCTGAAGTCCATGCCTCTACCGTAGAAGTAAGTAATGGGGTCGTGATTGCCTCCTGGTTCGGCGGTACCAAGGAAAAGAATAAGGATGTCGGGATTTGGGTGGCTCGAAAAACAAAGGTGTCTTGGTCAACTCCCGTTGAAGTGGCCAATGGAATCTGGAAAGATGGTAATCGCTATCCTTGCTGGAACCCTGTGCTCTATAAACCAAAGGACGGGCCATTGTTTCTGTTCTATAAGGTAGGCCCGAGTCCGCGTGAATGGTGGGGTTTGTACATGACCTCCGTGGACGATGGAAGAACATGGTCAAAACCCTTAGAACTGCAGGAAGGCATTTTGGGTCCCATAAAAAATCAACCGGTCCAACTATCCGATGGCACAATCCTTTCTCCCTCAAGTACGGAAAGTGAGAAGGATGGCTGGCAAATACATCTGGAAATAAGTACCGATTCTGCCCGGACATGGTCCAGGACAAGCTCGCTGAACGATCCGGCTGAATTCGGGGCCATTCAGCCGGTAATTTTAAATTATGGCAACGGAAGGCTGCAACTGCTAAGCAGGACTCAGAACGAGGTAATAGCTCAAAACTGGTCCGAAGATAATGGGGAAACCTGGAGCAAAATGACCGCGACTTCCCTTCCAAACCCAAATTCCGGGATAGACGGAGTGACTTTAAGTGACGGGCGGCAGCTCCTGATTTATAATCCGACAGCCAAAAACTGGGGAGACCGGGTGCCATTGAGTATTGCGCTCTCCAAAAATGGAAAAGAGTGGAACCGTGTTCTGGATTTGGAACCGGTCCGCGACGCCATGAATAAGGAGGGAGAGGAATACTCCTATCCGACAGTGATCCAGGCTCCCGATGGGAAAGTACACATCGTCTATACCTGGAACCGGAAAACGGTAAAATATGTTGTCCTGGATCCGGAAATGCTGAGATGAGGTTGTTTCAGTTTTTATTCGGGAAAATGAAACTAATTTAATCCGAGGTATTGCACTCTCTTTCCGGTCTGACGAGCCTTGAGGGTAGTCGGTTTCAAGGTATTTTTTTATTGTCACGGAATTTTTAATCCCTACCAGTCCGTCAGATAGCATCGGTGTTATCGTATTGTGAACAGGTTATTCTAATTTTATCCTCGTTAACCTCATAAACCCCTTACCTGCATGTTATGGAAGCTATCAGCCTGTAGCCGCAGGAGTTCTTCCGCTTTTTCCTTTTTATAGGCGTATACTGCCTCTTCTCCGGCTATTTCCCCGTAGATCTTTTCGTTCAAGGCGGTATCTGTGGCCAGGATGTTCACGCGTTGACGAACTTTTTGGGTTACCCAGGTTTCTATCGCACTTTCCTCATCTTCCAGTTTAAGATCATAGGGTCCCTTGGGAGCCAATAATTTTGAGACGATCGGTGAAGTTTCAATAGCCAGAAAAAGTAGAAAAATAAAAAAAGACGGAAACCAGGGTAGTTCACCGAGGGCGTTTATGCGGGCCATTAGCCCGTCAAACCCGTCGATAATAGGTTGGGAATTGGTTACGGTTGCCGCGTATTCCTCATTTAAAGTGGCAATTTGATTTTCAATTGCCGTTATTTTTAGACCGTAGGCTTCCTTTAATTGTTGTAGTTCCCCAAACGATGCGTCGTGTTTTTCCCGTTTTTCCGCGTAAACCGGACCTTTGCCTAAAAGCATGGTGCCTGCCCGGCCTTCAGCCTCCGAAATATAGGTGTCGTATAGCGCATTGGTCTCTGCCTCTTTTGCGGTTATCTCTCCTTTTAGGGCAACAATGTCCCCGTTGAGAGATTCAATTACCGGAGTGTATTGCTGTGCTATTTGTTGTTTATTGGCAAGGGTCATCCCGTTTTTTTGTTCAAGCAATACCTGGTTGATCTCCTTTTCAAAAATTTTCATTTCCAGGGGTTTTGAGATAACCACCGCAATAATGACAGCGAGAATGATCCTGGGTGTGGCCTGGAGAAACTCACTGCCGAAGCTGTTCCTTTTTTTGATGGTGGAAACAATAAACCGGTCAAGATTAAATATGAGAAGCCCCCAGATAAGACCAAAAAACACAGCGGTGTAAACATTGTCAAAAACTGTGTAAAGCGCATAACTACTGGCAATAAAAGCCATCACTGCCGTAAAAAAAACGGTGGCGCCAATACCGGCATATTTATTTTGTTCCCCGGAAGAACAGGTCTCCAGAATGTTGGTGTCCGCTCCGGAACAGAGCATGAAAAAGCGTAGTATCATAATAGTGTTCGTTTTTTGATGTGACTATTAGAACGCAGTTTGGAATAATTTGTTACATAAAAAGCCTTCGAATTGAAGGCTTTAACGCATACTATAAAGTTTAACAAGCTCTTATCTGCTGTTTAGTTTTCGATTGTAATCGGCTCCGTTGATAGTTTTACAACAGGTCTTTCCCTATTTTCATTTTTAATTTCTACATTGATTTCCTTGTTTTTCTTTATGATATCGATGGCTTTATCAGCACTAATTTCCTTTCCCTTATAATAAAACTGGGCATCTTTTTTTGCCATTTCAATGATATGGTCAAGGGGCGATTTTGGTTCTGGGGGAGTTGGGGGTGCAGCAGGCATATCTTCTTCGACTTCAACACGCTGCTTGTAAGCGGGAACAGGTTGAACAAAGTTGCCTTCTTCTTTGGCGAGCACATGGTACGCGACATATTTTTCCATTGCCACATTGTAGAGGTTCCAAAGGTTTTGCTTAACACCTTTTCCTATGGCCCGATAGTCGTTTACCGCTTTTTCATAACTTCTGTTCGCCACTAGGTATTCATTAATTAAGTTCTTTAATTTTTTTGAGTAATTATCAGTGTTCGCAAGTGTGGCTATAGTTGGGGCAACCGGGGGAATCGGAGCTGAATCTTGAACATTTCGAGAATCACGGTTGGCACCGGAAGGTACACTCCAAATGGGAGCGTTTAGCTCGTCATATGGGTCCTGATTTTCAATGATTTCGTGAATCCTGTTTTCGGCGAATTCTTTTGCACCCGGGTCCTGAGGACTTGGTGGAGCAGGAGGTTCGGGCGGCTCGGGAAAATCAGGAAACGGTTCTGCCTCTACTCTTTGTTCTTCAGACATGATGCCGTGTAGATACTCCAAACGGTCAACATCCGACTTTTTGATACGGATGTTTCCGTTAGCGGCGAGCATCTTGTTATATTCTTTGGCCAGCGCGTTGTATTCGGCCATTTGTTTTTCGGTTGCTCCTTCTTGCTGCCCAGATTTTGGGTCAGGACATTCCGGAAACGGTAGCGCATCCGCTTTTTGCTCTTCTGACATTTTTCCATATATGGTTTCCAGCGTTTTAAGATCTCTCATAGGAATAGTTCTCGTTTCTTTTGGCTGAAGATTATACTTTATAGCTAAAGTCTCATACTTTATCAGCATTTCTGGGGTTGCCTGTTCCTGTTCTTTTTGAGGGTTAAACACTACCGGTATCTCACTTTCTTTTTCAACAGTGATCGTAGTACTGAAACTGAATAACAAAAATGCACATAAGGGCAGAAGCAATGTACTTCTTAACAAAACTGATCTTTTTGATGTGTGTTTTTTCATGACTGTAAATCGTTTTTTGACCTGCCCGACGGCATTTCTTCCAAAGGTGTAAGTCTTACCGAACAGGGTCAGGCGGGTTGATGAATAATTAATGGCGTTCGCCAAACTCGACTGATTATCTTGACCGTTTGTTGATGAGGCAAAGGCTAAAAGTACATTTTGATATAGGGGTGTTGAGGCTCCGCTGTTTAGTACGGCCTCATCGGCCAAAAACTCGTGGTTGAGCTTGATCGATTTTTTGATGAGGTAAATCAACGGATTGAACCAGAAGATAATTTGCAATACTTCGACGAATAGAACATCGAGACTATGTTTTTGTCTGGCGTGCGTTGCTTCGTGCAACAGCACTTCTTGGGGAATAGCGTTCGCCTCGAATTTTTTCCGGTTGAGAAAGATATAGTTGAAGAAAGTGTGCGGAACATTGGCATCTTGCAGCAAAACATTGATCAGGGTATCGATTCGTAGTTTCGGGTTGTTCTGAATATTACTTACAATTCCCAAAAGATTTTTAATAAACCGTAGCAAGAAGAAAAGTACACCTAAAATATAGATGGCCCAAAGAACGGACGGCCAGCTGATAGGCGATGGCTCATCGACAGGTAGTGGGGCAGTTGCGATTTCCATGGGCAGAGCCTCTGCGATTTCATATGAAACAGGAGCAGGCGCCACTTTTACGTACTCAATAAATGTTATCGACGGAATCGCCAAGGCGAGCACCAAAGCCGCCAGAAGATAATAGCGCTTAAAGGTATGCATGTGCTCTTTTTCCAAAAGAAGCTTGTAGAACATCAGGAAAATAGCCAAACATGCGGACGATTTTAGAAGGAAAATCACCATGATTATCGTTTTTTGATTTCGTTATCGATCAGTTTTCTCAAATCCTCCAATTCTTTTTTGCTCAAATCGGTTTCCTGCGTAAAGAAGGAGGCAAATTGCCCCGGACTGTCATTGAAAAAGTTTTTGATGAGTCCGTTTACTTGTTTTGAAAAATAGTCCTTCTTTTTCACCAAAGGATAATATTGCCTGGATCTTCCCAGACTTTTATATCCTATAAAGCCTTTGTCTGTCATTCGCTTTAAAAGCGTGGCAACCGTCGTAGTTGCCGGCCTGGGTTCGGGATAGGCCTTCAGAAGGTCCTTCATAAAAGCGCTTTGTTGTTTCCAAAGTATATTCATTAGTTCTTCCTCGGATTTTGAAAGCTGCATGTTCTGGCGTTTTGAATTAATTCTACAAACATAGAATAAATAATTCAATTCTACAAATGTAGAGTAAATTAATTGCGTTAGGGATAGTAATGGAAAGCCCGCAACCCGCCATGGCGGGTGAGGACTTGTAATGAATAGCCTGGCGTAAACCGCGGCAGGGGGGCCAGGCGTATTCGAATGTCAATACGAGCCCCGCATTGCGGGGCGAAGTAATCTGTTGAATTCTGCCAGGATCGTGGGATTGCTTCGTCCCTCGATGTGTATCGTGGTTCTCGCAATACCGTATTGTCCTCCTGCCACGGTTTACGCAACGCCCAGAAAATCAGGAGTATAGTTCTGTAAAATATTTATAAAAGTAGGGAATGGTTTCAATGCCTTTAAGATAGTTCCAGACCCCGAAATGCTCGTTGGGGGAGTGGATGGCATCCGTATCCAGGCCAAAGCCCATCAGGATGGTTTTACTGTTCAGTTCCTTTTCAAAAAGGGAAACAATAGGGATGCTTCCCCCACCGCGCTGGGGAATTGGTGCTTTGCCAAAGGTAGTCTCGTATGCCTTGCTGGCCGCGCGGTATGCAATGTTATCAATTGGAGTTACATACGCCTGTCCGCCGTGATGTGCGGTAACTTTTACCCTGACGCCGGCAGGAGCTATATTTTCAAAGTGCGATATAAAAAGTTGGGTGATCTCTGTCCAGTTCTGATGAGGTACCAACCGCATGGAAATTTTGGCGAAGGCTTTGCTTGCTATCACGGTTTTAGCGCCTTCCCCGGTATATCCTCCCCAGATACCGTTAACATCCAGGGTAGGCCTTATGGCATTGCGTTCATTGGTAGTATACCCTTTTTCACCGTAAACCGCATCTATATTCAGTGTTTGTTTATACGCTTCAAGATCAAAGGGTGCCTTTGCCATTTCCCCGCGTTCTTCTGCCGAGAGCTCGGCGACATTTTCATAAAAACCCGGGATAGTGATGTGGTTGTTTTCATCATGCAGGGAGGCGATCATCTTGCAAAGAATGTTTATGGGATTGGCCACGGCACCGCCGTAAAGTCCCGAATGCACATCGCGATTGGGTCCTGTGACTTCTACCTCCACATAGCTGAGCCCCCGTAGCCCTGTTGTTATGGAAGGGACGTTATTAGCGATCATTCCCGTGTCGGAAATCAGGATGACGTCGTTGGCAAGCTTTTTCTGATGTTCTTTTACGAAGGCTGCGAGGCTTTCACTTCCCACTTCCTCTTCCCCTTCTATCATAAATTTTACATTACACGGCAGCACATCGCTTTTTACCATATATTCCAATGCTTTTACGTGCATGTAAAATTGTCCCTTGTCATCGCAGGAGCCCCGGGCAAAAATGGCACCATCCGGGTGAAGCCCGGTTTTCTTAATAACCGGCTCAAAAGGCGGGGATTCCCAAAGGTCTAGAGGATCTGGCGGTTGTACGTCGTAATGCCCATACACTAAGACGGTGGGGAGTGCCGGATCTATGATCTTTTCCCCATAAACTACAGGATATCCCTGTGTTTCACAAATTTCAACCCCATTGCAGCCGGCGTCGGATAAGGCGGCAGCCACGGCTTCTGCGGTATCCAGCATGTCCTGTGCATGCGCAGAATCGGCGCTGACAGAGGGTATTTTTAATAATTGAATTAGTTCGGAGATGAATCGCTCTTTATTGGAATCTACGTACGCTTTGATATTTTGCATTTAAAGTTTTTTGGAAGTTTTTAAATGTACAAAAAGAAGGGCTAATTTTTAAAGCGGTACTATTTTTAAATTGATTTTTTGGGTTATATTTGCATCCCGTTATTTTCGTCCCGGCCCTTATCGGGGTTCGGTTGAAATTTATCGGCAGGCTGGTGGTCCTCATAACCATGGGGAGCAGACACGCCCGAACGTACCATTCGGTGCGGGCGGGCACGCTAGAAAGTCTAGCAGAATATCCAATGATTGTTTAATATACGTTCATATATAATTATTTATTTGCAGGCGTGGTGGAATTGGTAGACACGCTAGACTTAGGATCTAGTGCCGCAAGGTGTGAGAGTTCGAGTCTCTCCGCCTGTACAACAAGGGAAAGCCGACTTTTAGGAGTCGGCTTTTTTGTTTCTGGGTAACACATGGGTAACACAAATTGGAATTCTTAGGATAATGGTTTTAAGTGAATCCAAATGAAACCATTTGAGTTCAAAATGAATAATTGTTATACTCTTTGTAAATATCTCTGGGGATTTGCCCCGGATCTTACCCTTAAACTTTGCGCATGGTACCTGTGGAATTGTTGTAGCGATTCCGGCAGATAAGTGCCTGTCCGCCTTTGGAGGATTAGCAAAAATTCCATAGGGCGCACCCTACTCTTGATTTGGAACACTATCCTTTTCCTTTGACCATTTTTGGTAGGATTCGTAATGGCGGGGTTTTGGTCGAAGTACCCTTTTAAACTAGATAAAACCTGTTGCTCCCCCTTGGCGAAGTAATTTTAAATAATAGGATTTCCCTTTACTTTTGCCTTGTAGAAATCTGCATGAATACATCTTTATGCTATTTTCTTAGTTCCTAATTCCTTCAAAAAATGGAGTTTTTCTCTCTTTTACACAATGCGCTGCATATAAGTAATTGGATGCACTCCAAGTTTGCCAGTCCTGTCCCATAGGCCGGCCATTCTGAGCTTTGTACCATTCGTTAAAACCATATTCAATATCCTTGCTTTTTGAAAGGGTGACGAGTTTTGTTAATGCCAAAAGGTGTTTTTCGGCCAAATCATATTCCTTAACAGAAACGAGTGCTGCGATATGAAACCCTGATATAAATGGCCAAACACCTCCATTGTGGTAATCGCCAGGTTTATTGAAATCAAAATACCTGTCATGCCAATCCGAATCTTCCGGTTTAATATAGGGGAAAAAATTAGGAGAAAGACCAACTCCTAATTCATATTTGGATGTCATAATTTCACATTCTTTTTCGACCCATTCAATAATCTCCCTAGATTTTGATATTGAAGATAATCCTGACAAAATAGCAAGGCTATTTCCCAATAAATCAAAACGTTCGCTGCTATATATTTTAAAGGACCATAAAGCATAGTAGGGTTTTTTTCTTATTGCAAGTCCTTGTTGTGGACTTTCCAGAGGTTTTCCTGATTGATAGATGAAATTCCCCAATGAATCCTTGATTTTTTGCGCTTGCATTTCATTTTTAAGAAGTTTGTGACCGGTATACATTAGCGTATTTACAAAAAGACCGTATCCAAGAACCCATTGTTCATCCCGCCAATCACTAGTAGGCTGCTGTGCGATCAAGTAATCATTGGTAGGAGATTGATATTCCATCCATAAAATGGCTTTATCAACAGCGTTTTTAAGAAATGTGGAATCGTTGAGTATCTTTCTAAATATACTTGCTGCAATTAAGAAAAGCGGAGTGGTATCACTAGAACCCAGATTGTTTCTATCACATACAATTGATGGGATTTGACCATTTTTTGATTGATTTTTAGCCAAATGCAATAGCGCTTTTTTTAAACTGTAAATTAGTTCCTCATTTTTGCTAACTGCGATTCCAAAAATAGAAATCAATAAATCCCGCGTATAAGGTTCTGGATATCCCCAACCAGCAGTTCTTGGTAAATCGTAAAAAGGTCCTTTTGCATTGTGAATAAGTACTTTTAGCGCTGCCTTTTTAGCTGATTCGATTAATTTTTTATTTTCTGGATTTATCATGTGTTAGGTAATTGCCAGTTTCTCCCGCATTATCAGTACAAACTTTCGTGCCACAACTCTATAATCAAAAGCTTTGACAACGTGTTCCCTAGCTGCCGCACCCATTTTTAGGCGTAGTTTTTCGTCATTCATAAGTGTAAGGGTGTATTTAGCGATATCCTGCACATTTGCTCTGTAATCCACTGTCCTTGGTATATTAAATTTTATTTTATGTGTTTCCTCAAAACCAGATTCTTCTCCCAGCATAACTTCGTTAGCTACAATTTTTTGGGCGACTTCTGCAAGAAATGCAGTTTTCTCATGCACAAGTGTATCCAACATTCCCATTGCCTTAATGCCAATAACCGGTTTGCCGCAGGCTCCCGCTTCAACTTGAGGCATCCCAAATCCTTCCAGACGGGATGGAGCTGCGTAAATATCACAAGCACCAATGAGATAGGGCATAAAATTTCGAGATATCGTATTGGTGGCATAGGTAATATTTTTTTCCAGACCTAGTTGTGTTGCCATCTCCAAATCAAGCAGGTTTTGTGCTTTGGTTCGAGGTTGGGGCCATACTTTACAAACGTATTTCCAGTCGGGTGCTTTTTTGTCAATAATTGCTAAGGCCTGCATGACTTCATGCGCTCCTTTTGAAGCCGCATCTCCACCTACGGTTAAAATCATCAACTGGTCTGGGCTAATTCCCAACGATTCCCTTACCGCCGTAATTTTAGGGTCATTTTTGTCAAATGGAACAAAGGAGGATGTGTCACAACCCACAGGTAGTACCATAATATTTTCAGGATTTATTCCATCCCTAACATACATTTCTTTTACCCAGTTAGAAGTTACAAGAATTAGGGGTAGTTCGTTTAAAACTTCTTGGTAATTGGCGATATATCCATCAGCCACCAACCACGGAACCGGTAAGACTCCGTACCGTTGGGGGTGTAAAACTAGGTGAGGCGTGTGGCCCCAATATCCTACTCCTACTACGACATCGGGTTCAAACCACCGATAATACCATTCTTTCTCCTGTGCGGATTCAAAATGAACGGCATGGGCCTCGACGCCAAGTTCCAAAAGGCCTCGGTATAGCAGGTCTCCCTGTGTTGCAAGGCCACCTGGTGATGGAGGATAATCGTATAGGACTAATACTTTCATTAATCGTTTATGTTTATTGAAATACTGTTCTTAAGCCATTTTAAAGCATCTACAGGAGTATTAAATTCCCAAAATGCTTCCTCTTTTGGTGTGGTTTTAGCTTCAAAGCTATCAGGAGGAAAACCATAAATTTCGGTAATCAACTTGTATTTTTGATTAAAAATATCCTCGGATAATTTATTGCTTATTTGGGCTTCAGCTTGTTTTTTGGGTAGATACGTTTTGTTTCCGTCTTCATAGGCGAACGTCCAAAGCTCTTTTGTAGAAATTTTTTTGGAGTGCCACAGCTCTATGACCGCACGACCTATTTCTTCATGTCGCCGATGCCTGGTGTATTCTCCGGAAGGATCATGCGTAATAATCAGGTCAAAATGTTTATGTGGGATTAATTTTAGTATGGCATCTTTAACCAGTTTTACTTTAAGCGGAATTTGTTCAGGGCCATCATCTAAATCACCCATTATTCCTTCTGCTTTTAGAAAACTTAATACTTTTTTAAACTTTGGGGCCCTATTTAAATCGTCCTTTCTGGAAAGGCAGGCTACAAACCAATTTGAATCAGGAAAACCCAAAATTGTACCTCCGCACCATAATGTCTCGTCATCGGGATGTGCTACAATGACCGCAATTTGCTTTTTGTTTTTCAGCCTTGAAGAATTTTAAATTAAATTTTATTGGGCTAATAAGATATGAAATCTTATAAGGGAAGCCATTAGTGTCCATTAAAAAATTTTAAATGTTCTTTGAAATTACTGATAATCTATACTTTACAAGCCCCATAGGCGCGTGACGATTTGAATTGATTAGGTTTAGCCTCTAAAAGTTGGCTAACATGAATCAAGGAAAATACGTTTTCTCTCAATTGACGGAATATTTACCCCACCGGGTTTTCGATGGGTTTGTGAAAAATCATAATGGAAACAAGTATGTGAAACATTTAAATTGTGAATGGATTCTTGGATATTTTTGTTCCTTGCTTTTTCCCATTCCAGATGTTCCCGGAGCAGCCGTTCGATTTCGGTGGTATCCGGTCTTATCCTGATATTGTCCACGTTCCGTGTAAGCTTTTCCAAATTTTCCGATTGACCTGTTGAACCCCTCCAGCTCGTCGGTGAGCTGTTCCATGACCTCGTCCAGTTTCTTGTATCCCATAATTTATTTTTTTAGTATCCGATGCCGGTATCGATGGCCCTTTTGATCGTTTTCTTGATGATGTTCTTCGCAAGGCCGGTGGCCAGGTTGGTACTCATCTCCAGGGTTTTTCCCAATAGATTGACGGGCTTGCCAGGTGCCATCGTTTTTCGGGGGCCGTTGTTCAGGGAAATCTGTCCGATGATCCTTCCCCCGGACAGGGAACGGTGCACTTCGCTCGCCTTGAAGTTGTGCCCCTTGTACTCGAACCGGAACCCCTGCAGTTTGTTCGCCCTGTTGATCGTGGGGATCACGTCGACCTTTTTCTCCCCCATGGCCTTGATATACCCGTCGATGGTCTTTGGCTTTTCGTTTTTCATGACCCTATCGTGGATGTCCCTGATTTCCCGGCGTACCTGTAGGGTATCCAGTTCCCTTCCCTTTTGTCCTTGCCCTTGGCCTCCAGCATGTTGATATTGGTGGTGCTCAGGTATTTAATGCGTTCGGAGAGTTCCTCCTTGTTAAATAGCACTTCGTCAATACAGATCAGCAGTTTATTGGCCCAATCGGCATTGAACTGGCTGCTGAAACTATCGTTGGTGAGATAGGTGAGGTTGTTTTCAAAGATGGCTTTTAGCCATTTTAAAAACGTGCTTTTACCTGTTGAGCGCTGCCTGGATACCAAACAGAGGATCGGCAAGACCTGGATAGGCCGGATAAACAATAACTGCAGGTAATCCAGGCCCAACTCTATGTGTTTGCCAAAAATGTGATGGATGAATTTTATGGAATTGTCAATAGTTCCTTTTTCAGGTATTTTGCTCAATGGGGAATATGTGTTGTAGAATTTTTGGTGTTCCCGCCGATAGGCAATGTGACTGGGGATACAGGTAAAACCATCATATTTTGGAATCTTACCGATGTAATCTTTCCCACAATCCTGGCGGATGGTCTCGATATTCCAATGTACCAGGACTTCGTTATAATGTCCGGCAATGGTAGGGGCCTTGACTATTTTATAATAGGCTGTGCCCACACGGATATAGGGTACTGAATTCATTAGA
>JBGTNL010000109.1:0-5406 GCA_041743085.1 Flavobacteriaceae bacterium | reverse complement strand
AAAATTTTGAAATCAGCTGGTCTGGAGATCAGTTGAAAATAGGACTGAACTTGACCGACAAGCAGCTTAAAGACCTGAAGGAAATTTTCGAAATTGTATTTAAGGAACGGGTAATAATAAAAAATTAAAAAAAGCACGATTTGCCAACACTGGCTATAATTCAGTCTTCCCTTTTAGAAAACCGGAAAAATCCTACCTTTAGTCGGCTCGATTTCGTAGCCCGAATTTACTACCGTAAATTCCAGACCGAAATCATAGCCTTAACGTTGTACACAATATTCCTTAGAAATCAACTTTTGAGAAAATTTAAAAAAACTGACCATCAAAATGAATTATGAAGAAAATTTAAGAGTACAAATAGCTGCTGAAATAGAGTCTATTTTCGACAACGTTAGGGACACAAATATACTTGCTGGATTTAATGATTTTTACAGCAGAGTTCTGCCAAAAATAGATGAATACAGTAGCTCTTATCCAATTGATTTTGAACGGTATGAACCGTTTTATATTTCTAAAATCAAACATTCAATTAAGCCGATTTTAGAAAAAATATGGGCAACGCCTAGTGCAAACCGACATCAAATTGAGGAAGATTTCGGAAATATTGGTAGAGAAATTTTTGTTCGCTATGAAAAAGCTGGTAAAACTAAAACTACAGGTTTTCTTGTGAAAATGGCAACTGCGTATGACCAAGTAAATATGCAAGCGGGACAAGAGAATTCTGCCAAGGATAATAAGGAAGGTTGTTATATAGCAACTAAGGTTTATGGTTCTTCTGAACATCCCCAAGTTTTAGAACTGAGAAAATTTCGAGATATTAAGTTGAAAAAATCAAATATTGGAAAACAACTTGTACGGACTTACTATCACTACTCGCCTAAATTGGCTGAAAGACTAAACAATTCAAGTTTCAATAACCTTATCCGTGGGATTTTAAACCTATTTATTAAATTTCTATATTTCTTTAAAATAATCAAATAGACTATGAATAAAGCTAGTGAACTGCCATATTATCCAAGATTCATCTTCAACTGTTCCGATGAAAAGTGTTTCTCAACGGCGGACTTAGACCTTTTTAAAAATATAAAAGAAACTGGCAATGAATACGAAGTCAGTCGATTTAAAAAAGGACAAAGTTTGGATATAACATGGTTAGACGAACATGAAAATCCAGTCGTTTTAACTTATAAAGTCTCTGAAATTGAAATTCACCAAATAAAGCGTGACATCGACGAACCGACTTACGGAATGAATTTGAACGACTGTCACGGAGTATCTGGGAATAAGAAAAAATGGTTAATGGAAATTTATATTTTTCTGGACTTAGTTGAAACGGAATAAAATACTGTGTACAATAACTAAGCAAATAGGGCGGAAAGTCCTGTATCCATTGGCTTGGGCAATCTATGAAGTCCGCCAAATCTTTTGATTTGGCTTTTAGAGATTAAAAATTAAAAACAAAACGCAAAAGCTTTGGCTACGTGCTAAGTGGATAGAAAAGTGCCTATCACCTGCCCTACTTGCCATAGCCCAACCGTTAGCGAAAATATGAAATCTCAAATCAAAATAAACGAAGATTATTATCAGGAATTGGAAGGCCCATTCGATAGTATTATTGAAATTGAGTTTGCAAGAGAAATTTGTAAATATTTGAAAGAAGGAGTAATTATTGAAACCCAACGAGAACTTTCTACAAGACTCGGGAATTTTCGTGCTGATTTTAGTCTACTTGTTGATGAAAAATTTTTGGTAATAGAACTTGATGGTAAAGAACATCATAAAGGAACTCGAGATTTATGGAGAGACGCATTCATATTAGGCGAAAAGAAATCTGATTATATTATCAGGTTTACTGGAAAGGATATTGTCCATAACTTGGGTGAATGTCTATATATATTAATTGAACTTCATCCAGAATATTTCTCGAATCGATCTTTAAAAAATATTCCAAATTTATTGGACGGAGAAAATAAAGCAGAAATTGATAAAAGATTAAGTGAAAACGAGTTCGGATTTCTTGATTTATTATGTTTTGAATTTATGTATACAAATGATAAATTGGAGAGAGAAAGGTCATATTTTGAATCTAAATATGAAAAACAACCAAATGGTCATTGGAAGAAATATTTTGACTTCGCTCACAACAACAATATTTTTAATATAGAACAATTAAACAAAAAATACTTTCGCTAATAACTAAGTATTCAGCCCGCCGATAGGCCAGGGCTGAATATCTTGTTGACGGATCCGGTCTCTCTCTATGGGGAAAGCCTCCTTTTTCGTATTTGTTCTGGAGTTTTATTTCGACAGACTTGCCGTGATTTTGTGTTGGTTTTTGAACTCCAACATTTTTCTAGTGACCTAAATCCAACTTTTTTATCAGGTTGGCTGACTGTTCGGTCACTTTTTGATTAAATGCTTGCCATTGGGGCATAGTTCTGCCGCCTCGCATTGTGCAAGCCAGTTTTAAGATCGATCACCAGGTTTCAATAATTCTTTCCAACCATCGGGAGGACCGCGCTGACCGAAAGTCATGATGGTGACCAGTTTTCCTTTTTTGCAACTTCGGCACTTACCATGGAGCAACGGCGGCTTCTTTTCTACAGCTTTTACTGGCGCAGCTACAAGCATTTTTTGAAGGGCGGGCAGCTTTTCCTTTTTCCAGCCGCTGCTCAGGATACCGTAATGCCTTATCCGTGTAAAACCTTTGGGCAGGACATGCAGTGCAAATCGGCGCACGAACTCGTGCATAGAGAGTTTTAAAACTTCCTTCTTTCCACCTTTCCTGTAGTTTTTGGCGGTGAATATTACTTCGCCTTTTGCTTTGTCGATCTTCTTGATCCTGTAATTGCCGATGGCGATTTTGTGGGTGTACCGACCCAGATATTCTACCACATATTTTGGGGAATGGAACTGCTGTTTTGCATATACCACCCAGCTTTTAGCAAAGAGCTTATCGTAAATTTCCTGTGCTACCGGAATCTTACTTTTGCGCAGTAGATCGACATATTTCGCCCGGAACACGCTACTCATCGATTTCACGTTGAAGAGATACCTGCCTTTGTTTTTAGCTGCTTTCCACTTGCCCGATCTGCGCACGCCACCACCCGGCACGATACAGTGCAGGTGCGGATGCAGGCTCATGTTCTGGCCCCAAGTGTGCAGAATGGCGATCATCCCCATTTTCGCCCCGAGGTGCTTTGGGTTCTCGCCGAACTGCGCAAGGGTAGCCCAGGCAGCCTTGAACAGCGAATCATAAATTACCTTCGGATCGGACAGGGCATACGGATTCAGTTCTGCCGGCAGCGTAAAGACCACATGAAAATAAGGCACATTGAGAAGTTCGCTTTCCCGCGCCTGTATCCATTGCTCTCGCTTATGTCCCTGACAAGTCGGGCAATGCCTGTTTCTGCAACTATTGTAGCTGATGTGAATTTTATGGCAGCAATCGCATTTATCTATATGTCCGCCCATAGCGGGGGTACGGCACCGGCGGATGGCGTGTAGCGTACGCCTATGCCAGCCCGTAAAGGCGTTGGACGAGATATATGCTTGCTCCATGTCCAGCACATCGGCCACTTTGAAGTGGCTACGCACTATTCAAAAAGCGTATCGAGCGGGCTGAACTTGCGCGAACTTCCCGTATTGGCTACATGCGAATACACAAGCGTAGTCTCGATAAAGGCATGCCCCAAAAGCTCTTTCAGGCTCATGATATTGAGCCCCGCTTCAAGAAGATGCGTGGCGTATGTGTGCCGTAAACAGTGAGCTGTAATGGTTTTATGGGTGTTTACCTTGCTTCTGTTTTCTTTTATGACCCATTGTACCGCGGTGGTGGTGATGGGCCGGGGAGCACCATCATCGGTCACTTGACTGTTGAACAGGAAGGTGGTGGGAGATTCTGTCGAAATGTATTTTTTGAGTCCGCGTGCCAGATGTTTGCTGAGCGGTACATAGCGATCTACTTTGCCTTTTTGCCTTTTTACAAAAACAGTCATTCGATCAAAATCGACATCGCTCAACCGCAATGCACAAAGCTCATAACTTCTAAGTCCGCAACCGTACAACATGCCCAGCATCAAGCGGTGTTTGAGGTATTTGGGTGCTTTGAGCAAAGTGCGCACTTCGGTTTTGCTAAGGACTATGGGCAGTTTGTTCTGCCGTTTTATCTGCGGAAGCTTCACCCGCTTATCTTCCATATTCAACACTTTATAAATGGCACGAAGACCAAAAATGGTGTGTTTGAAAAAACTCTCGGAGGGAGTCTTGTGCAGGTTTTGACAATGAAAAAGATAATCGTTTATGCACTCCTTTGAGAGCTTTTCCGGGCTTTGCCTATAGTGCAAACCTAAATGGGCCAAGCAGCGCGTATAGTTGTTTAAAGTGCTTTTGGCCTTGCCGTTGATCGCAAAACTCTTGCTTGGTTTTTCACAAAGGCTTTCAAAGCCCGGAACTTCTGCGATAGCAGTCTCTACTATCGTTTTACTTTTTTTTATACATTACATTGATTTTTATGATTGGCCTAAATCTAAGAAATAAGAAAAACGTATTTTGAGCCCGACAAAGCTTCCGACCGATAGGGAGGATTCGTTCAACACAACCTATAAACAATACGGGCTTCGGGCTTAATCGAAAGGTTTGTGTATTTTTATGAAGACCGCAAAATCTTTTGGATTTTGCTCTGGACAGGAAAAAGTAAATCAAAACAAAGAGTTTTTGCTATGTGCTTGGGGAAAAGATAAGTACATTTTTGCCCCGTACCGTTCATAGCTAAACCGTTAGGTTTCATACACTAAAACTAAATTAATAAAACATGAAAATATTCATTAGTACCATCACGCTATTCTTAATCTTTTGGAATATTAATGTTGAATCTCCAAAAAATAAGATATACCAATCTACAAATACTGGATTAGAATATAATCGAAATGAAGACTTCAATGGTCTATGGGTTAACGAGGACGACCAAACTAGGGGAATCACTAAATGCAATATATCTTATAAAAATAACCGCTTCGTTGTCCAAATGTGGGGCTCTTGTCAGCCACAAGATTGCGATATGGGAGAAAGGGTTTCGAGTGAACTGGAAAAAGGAATTGATAAATTTGACATTATTTGGAGTTCAGATTTTTCTGAAAGTACGGTAACTTACGAAATCATTGATGGGAAACTAAAACTGACCAATAAGAGACATTATAAAGACAATTCAGGTAGGTCAGATTTTACACTTATTGAATATTTCATAAAGCAATAAGTACGTAAACCTAATCGAGTAGGCGGCTCTCCCCATAATTGAGGAGAGTGCGCCTCTCACACCACCGTACGTACGGGTCTCGTATACGGCGGTTCGTGAATCCTCACATCAGTTGCTCTTTTCACCAACCAAGGCTATCCCCTACTTTATGA
>JBGTNL010000108.1:0-197958 GCA_041743085.1 Flavobacteriaceae bacterium | reverse complement strand
AGCGGGCTGGCCGACCGTTATGGTATCTGTATCGGTACAGTTTGTCGTTTCATCGGTTACCACGATGGTGTAGTCCCCCGCGGCAAGTCCCGTAAGGTTGATGGTTGCGGCGGCCTGTGCGGTAACGGCCCCACCGCCATTAATGGTATACCGGTAGGTAGTGGCAAAACCGCTGACGGAGAAATCCACGGCGCCGTCCGCGCCCCCAGCACAGGAAACGTTATTGGCCGGGGCGCCCGCCAGCTGTATGGGGCTGACCGGCGAGATGGTAAAGCTCTCGTCGTAGGAACAGCCGTTGCTATCGGTTACCCTGAAAGTATAAGTATTTGGGGGCAGGCCATTAAAATCAGCCGTATTTCCAGAGGTTGAACTGGCCGAAATTGCCGAAGGGGCAGTAATCTCAAAAACAAAGGGAGCATTGCCATCCACGACGATAACCGCAACATCCGAGGTCTGTGACGGACAATTAGGGGCCGTAGCCGTAAAGGTAAGATCGCTGGGCTCATTGAGGGGGTCTATGGTAACCGAGGGGGTCATAAGAACACAACCATTCGCATCTCTGATACTAATAGTGTAGGCGCCATCTGTAAGGTTGGAAAATGTCTCTGCCCCTGCCCCGCTCACAAAGTTTACGCCATTAATGCTGTATTCATAGGGAGCCGTTCCTCCCGTAACATTTTGGGCTTCAATGACGCCAGGTAGGGTACAGGTATAGTCCTGTATCAAAGCGGCCGTTCCCGCCAGACCATTCGTAGGTCCCGAAATAGTATAGTTTTCGAAGAAATCACAACTAGCTCCGCCCTTCCTTTGATTTAGCCTGACAGTATAATCGCCCTGCACTAAGCCGGTGAAAACACCGGAGGAATTACTCGCAATTTCCACCCCGTTTTCATCGACTAGGAAGAATGTTAACTGATAACCGTTAGCATTTGTGATATTAAAGGAAATTGAACCGTTCGCAGCCCCAAAACATGTTTCATCAATTACCGTGGAAGGGTCGTATTCTATAGAAGGGACCAGTACAATTGTAACCGTGTTAGAAATGGCAAAACAGTTGTTTCTGTCCACCACCACAAAGGTGTAATCGCCGGGTATCAGGATGTCAAAGATCTGACTTGTCTGAAATTCTGAGGAAGGGATATCGTTTGGCGTGGGATAGGAGGTAACTGTGGCGCCGCCCTCATCAACAAAAGACCAGATGGCATAGGTGTGAGGCGTTTTACCTCCGCTGGAATCCATAAGAATGTTTCCTTCCTTACAGCTAATATGTTGTGAAATCCTGGCTTCAAGTTCCAGGTCAGATTCATCTGCTATGGTAACCTGTTCGGTATATGTACAACCGTCATCGGTAGTTGCCAGAACGTCATAGTTGCCGGAATTAAGATTCTGAAAGGTATAGTTGTTGTCCGTACTGGGGCCAAAGGTATCAACCGTGGTGCCTCCCTGAGAAATTTCATAGTAATATTGAGGTTCTACATTCAGAACGGAAATTGCTATGGAACCAAGGCCATTACAATCTTCATTGGACGGTACAACATTTACCTGAAAATTCCGGGTTAGAATGCCTATATCCTCCAAGCGGAAAATACAGCCATCCACAACCCCTTGCTGGCGCATTTCCACTGTGTATGCACCATTGCTCGCAATTGTAAAACTCGGACCGTTGTTAGCGCTGAATGGCACCAGAATGCTACCGTTAGTGGCGTCCAGTAACTGGTACTCATAGTTCGCAGGCATATTGGTTACCGTAATGTTACCCGGAGTTGCACAGATAAGATCCGTGCTGTTGTATTGCGGATTCAGCGGGTTTTTAAAAATGTTGAAATAGAACCTGCTAAAACAGCCGTTCTGATAATTGATGATCAACCGGTATTGTCCTGCATCTGCGGCGAGAAAGTTGTTTCCGGAAGCCACATTATCCCAGGTACACCCATTATTCTTATTGGCGCAATCATCCGGAGAAACAGCACAGCTGCCTTCATCCAATTGCTGCCAAACAATGCTCTGGGCATCGGGAATGTTAATTTGAACCAGCTCCGTATCGTTAAGGCCGCAAAGGAATATTTTTGGTAAAAGCTCTCCGTCATTGGGACAGGTAACCACTTCGCCTTCCACGGTATTGCTGGTGTCATTGATCAGATCAACGATTGGGTTGGACTGGGTAGCCCCAAAGAGCTCAACGGTTATGATCTCCTGAAATCCTTTACAAGGATCTGCTACCAGCTTATCAACGATATATATACCGACTTCCGTAACCAATTGTGTGGTTGGGTCATTATCGGGATCACCATCATCTATCAGGGTGTCTCCCGCATCTATTTGGCCGTCGAGGTTTTCATCCTTATACCAGACATAGCTGTCAAAGTTATCGCCTGCATCGAGCAGCACATCATCGCCGCAAAGCTGTACAGTTCTGCTAAAATCACAGTCTTCAAGGTCGTCCAGCAAAAAGTTGGTCGCCCCGGGGGTTACAAAACCGCAGTTGTCAAAATCCGTAACGCTGGGGTCGTCTGTGATTTGATTGTTATTTATGACACCCTGGTAGGTGGAATAGGCGAGATTCTGAATAAGATCGGTACAGGCATCGACAAAGTCAAAACAATTTTCTGCAACGCGTACCCTTAATCTTATGGTGGAAGGGGGATCACCGTCCTCAACGAGGTTGGATGGAATTGTAAAGGTAATCTCATGACCTACAGGATCATAGACATATGAAGCGCCTGGTGGCATTACCAGAGCTGACGGAATAAAGGTTACATTGGCAGGAAGTACATCTCTGATAGTGTAGTTGGTGGCATCATCGTTACCAAAATTTTGAAAAGTCAGCACATAATCCAGCAACTGTCCAAGATTTACGCCTTGTCCGGTAATATCGTTCCCGGCGATATCTTCAACCGTTTTCTCCACTACAATATTTGGTTCAATGATCTCTACATTGAAAGAATTAAAGAAGGGGTAATACTGATCCCCGTTCGAAGTAAACCGCATTGTGGCCGAAGTTTCACTGTTCGGGATCACTGAGTTCAGCGGGTTGTTCAATAAGAATATATCCGTATCGTATCCCAGGGTATTAATACTGCCGGGCGTTCGGTTGGTCGTCACAGTACCATTTAACGAAATGTTACTGTTAAAAAAGTTATTGGAGGGATTTGCACCATTACTGAGAACGGTAAAAGTTGGATTGCTTGCTGCCCGGATGCGCAATCTGTCTCCGGTGATCCTATTATCACCTTCAAGGGCGGCAACGCCTATGTTGGCTCTGACGGGTCCGGCCGGAATAGTATTAAAGCCGCTGTAATTAATGTCTACAGTAGGATTGGCACTTCTAACTCGTGCAAAGCCGTCAAAAGTAGTAATCAATTTACCGGTAGCCGAAGGATTTTCGTAAACGATGACCAACGTCCACCCGGCAGATGCCCCGCCTCCAGGGGAAAGCGAACCAACAACAGACCTTACATTGGCAATGGTGTAATCCCCTTCGGGATTTGCCAGGGGGGTAATTAATGAGGTAACATCGGCATAACAGGCATACGGGCTGTTTTCACGAACAGAGTTATCGGTACTGGTAAACCCGTCGAAGATAATCTCATCTGCAACAACATCTACATAGGCCCCTCCGGGAACCCGGAATTTTACCTGGTTAAAGTCGGATTGCCTGTTGGTCCCTATAGCCTGGCCGGCCTGTTCGCTTGGGTAGGTGGCGGACCAGTAGAGCCCCGCATATCTGATGAGATTACAACTTGCATCGGGAAAAGTAAAGTTGGCCAAACTGGAACTAAAGGTAGTGGCATCATTATCGATATCAATGTATTGCTGGTTGAGAAAATCATTGTATTGGGATGAATTTCCGGTACTGTTGTAAGGATCTTCGGGCTCTGTGTTGCCCGAGCCCCCATCCCTGTTCACAGTATTGTTCGCTATAAAAGTAAGATCACCTTTGATATTGGTCTGGTACCGGATATCAAACGTGTTAAATTCTTGCGAAATGCCTATATAGGAAAAAAGGACTACACACGCAAAAAGTATTTTTTTGGTATAGGTTAGTTTCATCTATGTTATCAAGTTTGGCGTAACACGCATAATCCACATTTTATCATTATATGCGTCGTTCAATTTTGAGTAGTAAGATATGAGGGCATTATTCCATGAGTCGTGCCTTTTCAAGTAAACATACCGATAGTTATTTTCCGGATTTATAAAGTAGCTGGCACTGAGCCCCTGTGAGTTTAGTAGTTTTACAAAACGGATGGCATTTTTTGGATTGGCAAAGACATTCGCAATGATATAATACCCGGAACCTAAGCCTTCAATTGCAAAGTTCTTGAGTTCCTCCTGGCCATTTGCTGCTACCTTATCGCGCATCATCACATTCTTCTGAAGCACGTCGGATCCGTATTTAGTAGATTTCGCCTTTATTTTAGTTGTATTCTCAACATAGGCCTCATTAGAATATTTATTGTCTACATTCATGATCCACAACTCCCCTTCATAGGTTCCGTTTACACCGGATTTGTGGGCAGACACCGCCTCTTCCCAGGTATCGTGCCGTTCTATATAAACATACTTTAGCCCGTTATTCGGATTGTCTATGTAGGCGGCCTTGATCCCCTGGTCATTTAGATCATCAACGAATTTGTTTAAATAGTGGCCTCCTTTGTAGACATTGGCCACAACATAATAGCCATCCGCTACCCCATCAAGGTTCCTGAATTTTCTGTTCTTTACATTTTTCTCTTGTCCCACGTGGCTTAGGGCGCCTGCCCTTGTGTTGTCTTTTGAGACCGTTGGACGCGCGTTATGTGAAGGCTGGGTAACTGCAGCGGCCTCCCTTACATTTTCGGCGGCCCGGCTTCCGTTTGTTCCGGCCCGGGTTTGGGGCGTATTTTCTGCCACAGCCGTTTTATCATTATTAATACGGTATATCTTCCCAACTTTCTCTTCAAGATCGGGGCGTCGGCCACTGGTTTCTCTTCGCACCAGGTTCATAGCCATCTCATACCGGCGCTCCAGGTCTTTTTGCCTGTTGGTCTCCAAAGAATCCTGCCGGAACATCAATTCGGCAAGGATGGCATCGTTTTCGGCCAACCGTCTTTTTAATTCTTCAATTTCCTTGTCCTTTGAACCAAGCGATTCCTCGGGTACTTTTTCTTCATCATTGTCTACTAAAGCGTCGTTGCTGTCTTCCAACATCACCCTGTCTTCCGTTAAGTTGGGGGTAAAGCTGTAGGCAAATGAAATTTCATGGGTGATGCCGAAGTTGTCAAAGTCATTCGACAGTCCTTTTTCCATTGTATAGCCCAGGGAGAGCCTCCTGTTCAGGTTGAAACCGATACCGGCGGCAGCCCCGTAAAAACTGTCATAACCTCCCTGTAACCAGCCCAGCTTGGGAAGGTCCATAATCAGGCTGCCGCCTAAAACAAGATCGCCCTCCCCCACTTTACGGGCTCGTGCCAAAGGCATTAACCGCCCGCCTTCAAAGATGCCGGATGTATTTTCTAACTGATAAGTATATTGCAGATGCCCTGAGAATGTTTTATCCTTGAAGTCGGTAATGGATTCACTTGTCTTTAGATTGTAATCAAACAGATTTTCTGCAAAAAGCCCGAAATCAAACTGCCCGTACGAAATGTTAAAGCCGGGTTGAAAGGACAATAGTGAATTATCCTGGAAACCATCCAATAAAGGATCTATCTCTACCGGGTTGGCCCTGCCTTCATCCAGACCACTGCTGTAATATGATAAGTTGGCTCCAAAAGTAAAATTGCTTTTTTCATTTAATTTTAGCCCGTAGGCGTAGTTTGCCAAAACCCCGTAGTTACTGACAATACCCTCACGTTGGGTATACAGGCTCAGGCCAAGTCCGGTCCGGTCACTTATACGTCCGCTGTAACTTAAAAAGTAGGCTTGATTATTATCATCAAAATCTACCGATTGGTTTCTGTGTAATAGATTAAAATAGGATTTGTCTTCCCTTACCGTGGAAAACGTAGGGTTAATTAAGAACCGATTGTACTTTAAAAGGTTCTGGGAAGGAACGTCATAGGTGATAAATGGGTTCTCTTCCTGTGCTCCGACCTTGGTCAGTGCCACTAGCAACAATACTAAGTATGCAATTCGTCGCTTCATCTTCCTGGCTTAGCGTATTATAGTTATGGTCCCCTGCTTCAACACTTCGCCGGCATTCCTGATCTTGTAGAAAAATACCATGTTCTGCTTGGGAAAAGCTGTTGAAGACTGTGGCCAGGTATTTTGATAATCAAATTCGTTGAAAACCTCTACGCCCTTTTCGTTATAGATAATGACATTGATCTCAGGGTCATAGGAATAGGAATTTGGTATAATCCATTGGTCATTTATTCCGTCCCCGTTTACCGTTATTACGTTGGGAACCTTAAAAGTATCCAGGTATTCAACCGTAATTGGTCTTGTTATCTCACAGTTACCAATGGTAGCGATAAGGATGTAGGTGCCCTCATCGGTAAAGGTCACGGAAGATGTAGTGCTCATTTCCACATTATCGGCATCATACCAGCGATAGGTCTCCGCTCCGCTTGCATTGACTGTCCTGGAACCACCTTGTGGAAATATTATAGTTTCTGAAGGATCTAATGTAATAAGGTTGGGATCCAAGGGGGCAATCACGATTTCGTTAGATGGTAAAGGACAACCGTTCCGGTCAAGTACCAATTGGTATGTACCCGGTTCGGTTACCTCCAGGGTTTCTGTTGTTGTATTGAGATTAATCCCGTCACGGAACCAGTCGAAGGTTTCACCTGTCAGGTTGGTAACAGTGCTAATAGTAATATCTTCTGATGGGCCGCAACTCACGAGACTGGTACTGCTGATCGTTAAAGTGTCGTTCACCAATAGTTGAACTGGAAGACTGTTTGAGGTTGAATTGTAAACAGTTATAGTACCATCCAAGGTGTAATTGCCATTTTCATTGATATTGGTGAGGCTGAGGTTGCCCGAGGTCTCACCTGCCACAGCAATGCCATCCTTTTTCCATTGATATACAAAACCCGACTTCAGGGCGGCGGTTACATCCGTAGCGGTTCCGCCGGCGTCAACGGCATTTATCGTTGCCACTTCCACGACTATACTTGTGCTTTCACAAGCGGTGTAGGCCGAAGCATAATCTATGATCAGCTCAAAGGAAGCGGGTGTAACGACGGTGGTACTCCCCGAATCTTTGGAAGCTGAGGAACAAGGTCCGCCACTCAGGGACACACGGGTAAAATAAACCCCGGTTTCCGTCTCGTCCACTGTGATGCTACTTGCTATTTCACCAGCTACAGGACTCCCGTCCTTGTACCATTGATAGGTTGGGGAGCTGGCGTCTGTGGTAACACTTAACACTTCGGTTTGCCCTGGTAACACCACTACGTTGGCAACATTTATCCGGGTTACCGTAAAGTTCCCCGCATTGGTGATAGCTACTGCGGGCGAGCGTTCCAGGCAGGTGCCCGGACCAACGATCCCTACCTGGTAATCGCCTTCAAAACCCGGGACTGAGGCATCAACGGTGTATGAATCATCATCGACTGTAGGGGTGGTAATGGGATTGCCGTCTTTAAACCAGGTATACGTTAAACCCTGGCCGGTTATGTTTGCTGTTAAATTTTCTGTTTCACCTGTACAAAGTGCGGTTTTTGCAGGTGGGTTGATGGCTATACCCAGGCTGGTCCCTAACGTCACCTCAATGGATTGTGACAATGTGCCTCCCCCGGCGGTTGAACAAGCCCCATAATCTATTTCAACCTGATAAATTCCTGCAGAAGTCAAAGTGATTGACGCTCCTTTCTCTCCGGAAAGCGGCGTAGAACTTCTATACCAATTATACTGATAGGTATTAGGATTTGGCACGTTATGTGGGGCCAGAGTGACGGAATTTCCATCGCAAATTTCAATGGCACCCCCGGGAGGTATGTTACCATCACCATTGGGGCTGACGAGAATGGCATTATCATAATCCCGGTAGTACATGGGATACGCCGCAGATGCCGTGCCGGTTTTTGCCGGACTCGTACCACGTACCCGCATTTTGTAACCTTCTCCCCGGGTATCCGTGGGTATGGAGAACTGGAAGAAAAAGGAGAACTTGGTGTTTTGAGTATCTTCTCGGGCTAGCTCAACGGCATTAGTGAAATTTCCGGAAGCGTCGGAAAGTTCAAGAATGAACACATTGGATGCATTCACCAGCGGGGGATTCCAGGTAAATTCTACCCAGTAATCATTAAAAGTCGGAGAAGCGCAGGCTTGATCCCAGGGTGTGGAACCTCCATTTGTCTGGTTGGGGGCTGGTATTGGTGCATTCAGGGCCTGGGCGTTTAGGGCAACAGTCCCCAGGAGTATAAAAGCCAATACGTGTACGGATGGAATTAAGTATAGTTTTGATTTCATAAGTAGTTGTAGTTTAGGTTACTACAGTTTATTTTTCAGATTTGGGCTCTGATCAAGCTTGTGGCTCTGGCTTGGTTGCATCGATAAAATTGGATTGGGCGCCATTGACCCTCTTATCTACAACAAATATGGGACTTAATTCTCTCGCGGGGAATTTAATGTTGTAGCCCTAAATAAAACTGTTGTGAAATGGGAGTATTTGTATGGATAGCCCTTTTTGCCTTTGTTTACAGGTGTATTTCAGCAGGAAAATAAGCCTTTCGGCGATGAGTTTTGCCGGTTCCCGGCCCGCCGCAAGAACCTGCGGTTAACCGGGTCTTATACTGTCATTTTTCTTACCTTTGCAGCTTTAATTTTCATTCGATGAATGACACATCCAGATCGCTCAACTTTATTGAGCATATCATTGAGGAAGACCTTGCAAATGGATTTCCGAAAGAAGCCTTGCGGTTTCGTTTTCCACCGGAGCCTAATGGGTATTTGCATATTGGCCACGCCAGTTCCATTTGTCTGAACTTTGGCCTGGGAAAGCGGTATATGGCACCGGTGAATCTGCGGTTTGATGACACCAATCCCGCCAAGGAAGAACAGGAGTACGTGGATGCTATTAAACGCGATGTGGAATGGTTGGGGTATAGTTGGGATACCGAACGTTATGCTTCTGATTATTTCCAGCAACTATACGATTGGGCAATAGAGTTAATTCGGGATGGGAAAGCCTATGTGGACAGTCAGTCTTCCGAGGATATTGCCCTGCAAAAGGGCACTCCCACAGAGCCTGGGACTAATAGCCCGTTCCGGGATCGTGCCACAGCGGAAAATTTGGCACTTTTTGAAGGAATGAAACGCGGGGATTTTCCAGAGGGAACCCACGTCCTGAGAGCCAAGATAGATATGACATCGTCCAATATGCTGATGAGGGATGCTATTATGTATCGCATCTTGCACAGGCCACACCATCGTACCAATACCGATTGGTGTATTTATCCTATGTACGACTGGACACATGGGGAAAGCGACTACATTGAGCAGGTTACACATTCGCTGTGCACTTTGGAATTTGCACCACACAGGGAATTATACGATTGGTTTCTGGATCAGGTTCGGGATCCGGCGAAGTTACGACCAAAGCAGCGGGAGTTTGCCAGGCGGAATTTGAGTCATACTGTGGTTAGCAAACGAAAACTATTGCGGTTGGTAGAGCAGGGGATAGTAACCGGATGGGACGATCCCAGAATGCCCACTATTTCAGGATTACGCCGAAGAGGGTATACTCCGGAGGCTATTAGGAATTTTGCGGATACCATAGGGATTGCAAAAAGGGACAATGTGGTAGATGTGGCTCTTTTGGAGTTCCATATACGGGAACACCTGAACAAGATGGCACCCAGGGTAATGGCGGTGCTAAACCCCATTAAGGTGGTGATCACAAATTACACTGAAGGAGCTATGGAGTGGCTGGAAGCGGAAAACAACCCCGAGGATCAGAGCGCCGGGGTCAGGGAAATCCCCTTTTCCAGAGAGGTGTATATTGAGCAAGACGATTTCATGGAAGAAGCCAATCGAAAATTTTTCAGGTTGAAACTTGGCGGGGAGGTTCGGCTAAAGAACGCATATATCATTAAGGCCGTGAGTTGTACAAAAGACACCGATGGGAATATTAATGAAATACAATGCACTTATGACGATAAAAGCCGGAGTGGCACCGGTACCGAGGAGAGCTTACGAAAGGTGAAAGGCACCTTGCACTGGGTTTCTGTACCGCATGCCATTCCTGCGGAAGTAAGATTATACGATCGCCTTTTTACGGATGAGACTCCCGACGCTCATAAGGATAAAGACTTTTTGCATTTTATTAATCATGATTCTTTAAAAGTGATCACTGCGTATGTGGAACCCAGCTTAAAAGGTGCTAAGGAAAGTGAACGTTTTCAGTTTCAGCGGTTGGGGTATTTCAATGTGGATAAAGACACTACCCGTGAACATCTTGTTTTCAATCGGACTGTAACATTAAGGGATACCTGGGCAAAGAAATCGCAGAGCGATTAGGTCGGCCCCGAAATAATAAATCAACAGGTATAAATTTTTAGCCCGCATTAAGGCGAGTTATCATCTCTGGCCCAGGAGATTTGCAGTCAAGGACTGATGATACCAGGGGTCGTATTACACATAATGCCGATTCCCAGATCCATCCGGCCGCTTCGTTAGTGTTTATACAATTTCTAGGATTAATTTTATTCTGAATGGAGTTCTTTAATGTGGTTGTTTTTAACTATTTTAGCTACCTGCGTAACGGTTGAAAAAGGAACGGGTTTAGAGAGACCTGGAATCTTAACCCCAGATTAACAACTCTATGGCCAGAATGTAGTATATTATTACCAGAATGTAGTTTATTATTAGTAGATTAAATAACATCGAAATAAGTTTAACCTTAAAATTTTAGAAATATGTCAAGCGATAGTGGAAATGTATTATTAGCCTTGCTTACCGGGGCTGCGATCGGAGCCGGGGTAGGAATTTTGTATGCACCGGATAAAGGGATCACGACAAGAAAAAAGATTAAGAAAAAAGCAATTCTTGCTAAGGATGATATCTCTCACAGAGTTTCTAAGGCCACGGATGAACTGACAAAAGCGGCAGCCGATAAAAGGGTCGATTTTGAACGCAAGATAGATGAAACTATCTCCAACATGAGTTATAAGGCCGATGATATCATTGTTACCCTGGAAAAGAAGTTGGAGGATTTAAGAAAGAAGAACGCGCAACTTCAGAAGTAATGTATGGCTTTCGAAGAACTAAAAGAAAACCTTTCTGAGGCTGATGCCAGTATGCGATCCTATTTGGAAAGCAGTAAAGAGTACTATAAACTCAGGGCGTTTAAATTTCTAATGAGGGGAATAACAGCGTTCAGCAAAGTTCTGTTGGTGGGGACGGTTGCTATTTTTGCCTTATTCTTTTTATCACTGGCGGCCGCATATGGGATTGGACAGTACCTGGACAATACTTTCTATGGTTTCTTGATTGTCGGGGCATTTTACGTTTTGCTGGGAATTGTCCTGTACCTTCTACGGCACAAGTTAAATACGCCCCTGTTGCGTAAATTCTCGGAATTTTACTTTGATGAACTATGATACCTAAAAAATACAAATCGTTTAGTGAAATAAATAATGACCTCAGAATACTGAAGCTACAGCAGGAAATAGACAAGGAGAGCCTTAAACTAAGCTATCGCACCGCAAAAAGCAGTTTTTATCCGACAAAATTGTTAGGCGGGTTTGGCGGTGTTGCTCAGAAGATCTTCATTTCGCTGCTGGCAAATAGACTGTTTAAAAAATTGACCTGACAGACCGATGACCGCCGGACGGAGATGATTTTTTTCAAATCTTTTACTTTTAGGGAAGCCGATTGCCCGTCTGATCTAGATAGAAGTCAATTTAAATAATAGAAAATCGCACACCAGTATTCTTTCTTATCATCTGAGGGAGAAACATCTAGAACCAGCCGGATATTTTATAGCGGCATTTCCCTTCTTCTACGTTCCCCTTTTATTCGGTTTGGTGGTTTTTTTCATAGATTCGCCGATCATATTGCTTGCCGTAAATGATGCCACCATGTTATTCAGCATATCGCTACCGGCCTGAGGGGAATTAGGGAGTAAGATAAGATTCGTATTTGTCGCTTCACCTATGGACTGCAGCGTGTCATAATGTTGTGTCACTACGATCAAAGCGGAGGCTTCCTGCGAATTGATCCCCACCTTGTTCAATACTTCTACGGATTCTTCCAGGCCCCTGGCGATTTCCCGGCGCTGATCGGCGATTCCCTGACCCTGTAGCCGTTTGCTCTCGGCTTCTGCCTTCGCTTTCTCCACGATAAGAATACGGGCGGCATCGCCTTCAAACTGCGCTGCAATTTTTTCCCTTTCTGAGGCATTTATCCGGTTCATGGCCGCTTTCACCTGGGCATCGGGATCTATGTCCGTGACCAGGGTTTTAATAATGTCATAGCCGTAGTCGAGCATGGCGTCCTGAAGTTCCCCTTTTACTGCAATGGCAATGTCATCCTTCTTCACAAAAACATCGTCAAGTTTCATTTTGGGAACCTCTGCTCTCACTACATCAAATACGTAGGAAGTGATCTGTTCATGGGGATATTCGAGCTTATAAAAGGCATCATACACCTTTTCTTTTATTACCACATATTGAACGGAGACCTTTATTTTTACAAATACGTCGTCCAGGGTTTTGGTTTCTACAATTACATCCAATTGCTGTATTTTAAGACCCAGACGAGCCGCAATTCGGTCTACTAGGGGGATTTTCATTTGTAATCCGGATTGGCGGATGCTATGGAATCTCCCAAAACGTTCAATGATGACCGCCGTTTGTTGCTTTACAATAAAGAAGGAGGAAAAAAGAATGACCAACCCGAAAATAACAATTGGTATAAACAGGAAACTACCCATGAGCTTTTTATTTTAAGTTAATGAATTATTGTTGTCCGGTAATGCCAAAACTGCGAGTATATTGGGCGTTCCCATTATATTTGTTATCCAAGGGCTTGCTTTTCATACATTGCCAACAAGTATGAACTTACCTTTGGCACCTGAAATCAACTATATGATTTCGGTTAGTCACGATCAAGACTTACGTCTTATGTCTTGTAGCGCAACGGTCTTAAGTCTTTAACAGGACCTTAGTGTTTATGAATATAGTAAGACTTCAACAGATTAGTAGTGTTTTTACAGAATTTGTTACAGGATAAAGAGTTTCAGCGATACATGTTCCATGCTTCCGGGAAACCGGAAACCTGAGATCGGAAACGGCAGCACTCATAAACTACTTATACTATAGGAATTCTACCGCTCTTTTTATTCTCAAAAGGCTCTCATCTTTCCCGATCAGCTCCATGATATCGAACAAATGAGGCCCTTTCAGATCACCTGCCAGGACCAAGCGCATTGGAAGCATCACTCCGCCAAATGATACTGCATTCTCCGCAATCCAGGATTTTACCCTTTTCTCTATTCGCTCTGATGAAAATTCCTCCATAAGGTCTAGTTCCGAAACCAGTTTCCGCAGAATTTCGGCAGTGCCCTCTTTCCAGTGTTTTTTTACGGCTTTTTCATTGTATGAGGTTGGACCCAGAAAGAAATAATCCCCCAACTCCCAAAAATCGGCTACAAAGGTTGCGCGGTCTTTGATGAGGGATACTACCCTTACCAGATGATCGAAGCTGCCTGGCCGAACGCTGTCAAAGCCCTTTGCATTAAGGATTTCTTGAAATGCCCTGGCTAACTCCTCATTACCCTTCTGTTGGAGATAGTGATGATTATACCATTTGGTTTTGTCAGGATCAAAGCGCGCTGCGGATTTATGTACCCGCTCAAGGGTGAAACTGCCGACCAGTTCTTTTAGACTAAAAATCTCCTGTTCCGTGCCGGGGTTCCAACCCAATAATGCCAGAAAATTGAGTACGGCTTCCGGAAAATAGCCTTCCTCCCTGTATCCTTTAAAATCTTCCCAGGAAAGCGGATAAACAGGGAATCCCATTTTCTCTCCGTCCCGCTTGCTGAGTTTTCCCTTCCCCGTCGGTTTCAGGATTAACGGTAAATGGGCGAATTCGGGAGCCTGCCATTTAAATGCATCGTATAATTGTTGATGTAGCGCAAGCGATGGCAGCCATTCCTCGCCTCTTATCACATGGCTGATCTCCATGAGGTGATCGTCCACAATATTGGCCAAATGATAAGTGGGCATCCCGTCGCTCTTAAATAACACTTTGTCATCAAGCGTGTTGGTATCTATCTCAATTTCGCCACGTATGAGATCCTGAAGACTTAAGGTTTTATCTTGTGGAGTTTTAAAACGGATGACATACCCCTCCCCCTTATCCAACTTAGTCCGGACCTGCGCTTCGGATAAAGAAAGTGAATTGGATAATTTAAGCCTGTTATCCCAATTGTAAATAAAAGTTTTGCCCCTGGCCTCGTGATCCTTTCTGCGACCATCCAACTCTTCCGGAGAATCGAATGCATAATATGCCGTGCCACTGGTAATCAGTTGTTCCGCGTATTGCCTGTACAGATGTTTACGCTCGCTCTGGCGATAGGGCCCAAGACCACCTTCTTTCCCCGGACCTTCATCATAGGGTATACCGCACCACGCAAGGGCATCAATTATATATTGCTCCGCTCCTTCAACATACCTGCTCTGGTCCGTATCCTCAATTCTCAATATAAATTGGCCATTGTGCTTTTTGGCGTATAAATAATTAAAGAGCGCCGTCCGTATTCCGCCAATATGTAAAGGACCGGTAGGACTGGGCGCAAAACGAACTCGAACTTTTCGGCTCATGGGTGGAGTTTAGAGCTGCAAAGATATAAAAAGAAGCCCCCTCTGTCTTCCTTGGAAGGGTATAATCCTTAGTCAAATTATAAATTTCCGGAGATATGGAATTTGTTAAGGAACGATTATTAGCCAAATCCTTTAAACGCAGCATCTTCAACCTTTCCCTATGAATGTGGATATTTGGTAAATGCGAGGCCAATTAAACTTCCTTCTTTTAGAAATAAAGGGCGGAATAACGGCTTTTTTAACAAATATTTGAGCGTAAAATCTCCGGTAACAGGTATATTGGCATTAAATATGACAGATTCTGAATAGTTATCTTCACATACTCGACAAACTGGGTCACTTTTCAAAGAAGTATTACACAAAAATGCTGCTGAAAGGGAGCCTGCTCTTTTCGGTGATGGGAATAGTGTTCTTCTTTGTGGTCCTGGCCGTTGAATATTTTCTATGGTTAAATTCTTCCGGACGGCTGGTATTACTTTTACTTTTCATTGGAGTGGAGCTCTATTTGTTGTTTCGTTACATTGTAACGCCGCTATTTTATCTGTTCAAATTGAAACAGGGTATCAGCAATAAACAAGCCTCCTTACTGATCGGGAAGCATTTTAACGAAGTAGGTGATAAGCTTTATAATTTACTCGATCTTGCTGAAAATAAAGACCAGACCGAGCTTTTATTGGCAAGCATTGAACAACGCTCCGTAAATCTGGATCCCATCCCATTTACGAAAGCAATTAATTTTAAGGAAACCCTGAAATATGCCCGATATCTTGTCATTCCGGCTTTAATTTTTGGCTTGATATGGTTCTCCGGCAACCTGAACTCCTTTTTAGGCAGCTACGAACGTGTGATTAACTACGATACGGCCTATGAGCCTCCGGCACCCTTTGTATTTAAATTTCTTTCAGGGGATCTGAACGTACTGGAAAGTGCAGAATATACCGTTCAGGTTGTAACAGAGGGAAACGTAAAGCCCGAAGATGTATACCTAGTATTGAACGGGAAGCGATTTCTTCTTCAACAAAAAAATGGCATCTTCCAATACACTATTACTCCACCGCTGCAATCGTCCGCATTTCATTTTGAAGCGAATGGTATCGCATCCCGAAACTATAAGCTCGAGGCGTTAAAAGCGCCTGCCATTCAAAATTTCAGTCTTATCCTGGAATACCCGGGCTATACGAACAAAAAAACCGAAACCATTAAAAGTACGGGAAATGCTACCTTCCCGGAGGGTACAAAGGTGAGTTGGCAGATTAGCGGAAGGCACACTGATCGCATTGCACTAATTGCGAAAGACACTACGCTCTTATTTTCTAAAGACGGGGATGATTTCGGATTGTCTAAAAGAGTCTACTCCGATTTTGTTTATCAGCTTTCCACCTCTAATAAGAATGTGGAAAACTATGAGAAACTGGACTATAGATTTAATGTGATAAAGGACGCCTATCCTACTATTAAGGCACGGCAGGTCCTGGATTCCTTAAACCCCAATGTTGCCTATTTTTCCGGCGAGGCTTCCGACGATTACAAATTAAACAGGATACAACTGGTCTGTTACCCCGAGAATGATAAAAAGGAGACACAGATAATTGAAATTGGCAGACCAAACTCCAACTTTGATCAATTCTACTACACCTTCCCTTCCGGCCTGCAACTAAAGGAAGGTGAGAATTACAGTTTTTATTTTCAGGCCGTAGATAATGACGCCATTCATAAGGGAAAGGCGACGAAGACCCAGGTATTTAACCTGGCTGTTTTGGATGATAATCAATTAAAAAACAAGCAGTTGCAAAATCAGCAGTCCATTCTGGATAATATGGACAAATCCCTGGATACATTTAAAGAACAAAAGGAGACCTTGAAGGAATTGAACAAGGAGCAAAAAGAAAAAACCAACCTCAACTTTAACGACCAAAGACAGATCAAGGATTTTCTTCAAAAGCAGCAGCGACAGGAACATATGATGCAGAAATTCAGTAAGGAATTGAAGGAGAATCTCGATAAGGGGGAAAAGGACGGGAAACTGAACAAGCTGCTGCAGGAGCGCCTGGAACGACAGGAAATAGAGGCTAAAAAGAACGAAAAGCTGTTGGAGGAGCTCAATAAGATTGCCGATAAGATAGATAAGGAAGAATTGTCCAAAAGACTGGAGGAATTGGGCAAAAGTCAGCAAAATAGTGAACGCAGCCTGGAGCAGTTGCTCGAATTGACCAAACGGTATTATGTAACGGAAAAGGCCGCTCAGCTTGCCAGGGAGTTGGAGAAGGAAGCGGAGAGACAGGATATATTACCCGAATTGAAGTTGGGCCAAGAGTTCTCCGCTAAGGAGCAGAAAAAGTTGAACGAAAATTTTGAGAAGATATCCGCAGCGTTGGAACAACTTAAAAAGGACAACCAGGACCTAAAAAAGCCCTTAAAACTGCTGATTGACAAGGCGAAGGAAGAGGGGGTAAAGTCAGATCAGCAAGAGGCCCTGGAAGAAATAAATAAATATCAGGGATCAGAGGAATCCTCGGAAAGCAGGGAAAAGGAGAATACCGCAAACAGAGCAAGGCAAAAGCAAAAATCCGCTGCGCAAAAGATAAAGGAAATGAGTGAGGATCTCATGGAATCCAGCTCCTCATCCGGGGGTGCCTCGTCTATTGCAGAGGATGCTGAAATGTTACGACAAATATTGGATAACCTGATTACGTTCTCTTTTAAACAGGAAAATTTGTTTGAAAGCCTGGAGAACACAGAGCTCGATGTTTCCCATTTTTCAAATAGTGTGCGAAGACAGCAGGAATTAAGGGATTTATTTGAACACGTGGATGACAGCCTGTTTGCGCTTTCCCTAAGAAGAGCCGAGCTGTCCGAGTTTGTGAACGAACAGATAACAGATGTGTACTACAACATCGATAAATCGCTGGAAAGCATGGCGGATAATCAGTTATACCAGGGGGTATCCTATCAACAGTACGTGCTTACCTCCTCTAATAATCTGGCTGATTTTTTAGCCGATCTGTTGGATAACATGCAGCAGAGTATGACCCAGGGCTCCGGCTCCGGAAGTAACGATGAGGGGTTTCAATTACCGGATATCATTAAGGGGCAGGGAGAATTAAAGGAAAAAATGGGTCAAATGGGGCAATCGGGAAAAGAGGGGGCTGAAGGCGAGGGCAAGTCCGGCAAGGGAGAACAGAACGGGAAAGGTGAGCAGGGTGCCGGGAAGAATGGAAAGAATGGCGAAGGCAAGGAAGATGGAGGGAAAGAGGGCAAAGGCAGGGGGAATGGTGAAAGCGGAGAGGAGGGACAAACTGGCCAGGGAGGTGAGGGTGGTTCTGGATCCGGGCAGGGGCAGGAGGGTCCGAGTGAGGCTGAACTTAAAGAGCTTTATGAGATTTATAAGGAGCAAGAGATGCTCAGAGAGCAGTTGGAACAACAGCTTCAGGACATGATCAATGCCAAAGACAAACAACTGGGACAAAAACTAATCCAGCAAATGGAGGATTTTGAAAATGACCTTCTTGAAAATGGAATTACGCAACGAACTATCGATAAAATCAATACTATTCAGCATCAGCTTTTGAAACTGGAGAACGCCTCCTTAAAACAAGGACAAAAGCAGGAGCGGGAGAGCAATACCAATAAGGATCAATTTCAAAACCCCATCACGACCAAACCGGTTATCTTGGAGGATTATAGGGATGAGATAGAAATTTTAAATAGACAAACCTTACCTTTGCAGCAAATTTTTAGGGATAAGGTACGGAACTATTTTAAAAAGGATGATTGAGTATCATTACGAAACGGATTTCAACCTGGGGGATGAAACCTGTTATACCGATTGGATAACTAGGATTTTGAGGGGCGAGGGAGTAACGGGGAAGCAAATAGACTACATCTTCTGTTCGGACGAATACTTGCTAAACCTTAACCGAAAGTTTCTTAAGCACGAAACCTTTACGGATATCATCACCTTTGATTATTCCAGGGATAAACAGCTGTCCGCGGATATTTTTATTTCGGTAGAAAGAGTAAAAGAGAATGCGGAAACCTGGGCGGAACCATTTGATAGGGAATTACTTCGCGTTATGGCACACGGCTTATTGCATATGCTGGGATACGAGGACAAGACCGCAGAACAAAAGAAACGGATAAGAAAACAGGAAGAGAATAAAATGGCATTGTTCCGCGTGGAACAATAGGAGGAATTATGTTTGAAAAGGAGTACGATGTTGTTGTAGTAGGTGGGGGGCACGCCGGTGCGGAGGCCGCCGCCGCCGCTGCTAATATGGGTTCAAAAACACTTTTGATAACCATGAACCTTCAGACCATTGGTCAGATGTCCTGCAATCCGGCCATGGGCGGAATTGCCAAGGGCCAGATTGTAAGGGAAATAGATGCGCTCGGAGGCTATAGTGGAATAGTGACGGATAAGTCGGCCATACAGTTTAAAATGCTGAATAAATCCAAAGGTCCGGCAATGTGGAGCCCCAGGGCCCAAAACGATCGTATGCGTTTTGCGGAGGAATGGCGCCTGGCCTTGGAAAATATTCCTAATGTGGACTTTTACCAGGAAATGGTTAAGGGCTTGCTGGTAAAGCATAATAAGGTGATAGGAGTACGTACATCCTTAGGGCTCGATATAAGGGCCAAAGCCATTGTGCTTACTAACGGCACGTTTCTTAACGGGTTAATCCATATAGGGGAAAAGCAATTCGGGGGAGGCCGGGCCGGGGAAAAGGCGGCCACAGGTATTACCGAACAGCTTTCCGATCTTGGTTTTGAAAGCGGCAGAATGAAGACCGGAACGCCCCCAAGGGTAGATGGCAGGTCGCTGGATTACGCTGTAATGACTCCGCAACCTGGGGATGTGCAGCCTGAGAAATTCTCCTATTTGGACACTCCTGTGCTGAAAAAGCAACGTGATTGCCATATGACGCATACCAGTCCTCCGGTGCACGAACTCTTAAGGGAGGGATTTGATCGGTCGCCTATGTTTAACGGTCGTATCAAAAGTATAGGTCCCAGGTATTGCCCGTCTATAGAGGATAAGATAAATCGCTTTTCAGATAAAGACAGCCATCAGATCTTTGTGGAACCTGAAGGTTGGCATACGGTTGAAGTATATGTCAATGGTTTTTCTACTTCACTCCCGGAAGATGTTCAGTACAAGGCCTTGAAATCCGTAAAGGGTTTTAACAATGTAAAGTTCTTCCGTCCGGGTTATGCCATTGAATATGATTATTTCCCGCCCACCCAGTTGAAACATTCCCTGGAAACCAAATTAATGGATAATCTCTACTTTGCCGGGCAGATAAACGGTACTACGGGGTATGAGGAAGCAGCTTCCCAGGGAATAATGGCAGGGATCAATGCCCACCTAAAGATCAATGAAAAGGACGCGTTTATTCTCAGGAGGGATGAGGCTTATATAGGGGTATTGATAGATGACCTGATCACAAAGGGAACTGAAGAACCCTATAGGATGTTTACCTCCAGAGCAGAGTACAGGACCTTGCTGCGGCAGGATAATGCCGATTTTCGACTAACGCCAAGGAGCTATGAAATCGGACTGGCAGGAGAAGACAGGCTTAAGAGAATGGAGCTAAAGGAAAAAAGGGCCACTTCCTTTATTAATTTTTTCCGCAATACCAGTTTTAAACCGGAGGAGATAAATCCGATCCTCGAAAGCGTGGATTCAGCTCCGGTGAAACAGTCGGATAAGATGTTCAAGGTTTTTTCGAGGCCAGGGGTAACCATAAACCATATGCTTCAGTTGGCGGAAGTTTCCGGCTTCGTTACGGACAACCGGCTAGATAGAGAGGTGATGGAGCAGGCAGAGATTCAGGTGAAGTATTCCGGGTATATCGAAAAGGAAAAAAACAATGCCCATAAGTTGCACCGCCTGGAAAATATCAAAATCCCCCCAAATTTTGATTATAGCAAGCTAAAATCCCTGTCTTTTGAGGCAAGGGAAAAATTAAATGCAATTCAGCCGGTTACCATATCTCAGGCATCCAGGATAAGTGGTGTCTCTCCAAGCGATATTAGCGTTTTGCTGGTTTATATGGGCAGGTAGCGGGTGTATGTTCCACGTGGAACCACGGCCACGACAAAAATTGCTTCTCATCGTTGTACTACAAATTTCCCATCCCAAACAGGCCCCTCCTTAACCCTCCACCAAGGGGAGGAACTTGTTTTCGTTGTATTGAAGGTGTCCATTTCTTGATGGCTTTGCCCCACTCCTCGAGAGGCTGGGGAGGTAGGCCTGTAAGGGAGGATATGAGGGATCCGTTGATTGTTCTCCGAGCAAGGGGAAATTTGTCGTACCCTTGGGCCCTGCTGAGATCATAGTCGGTTTCAAAAAGTTTTATGGTATCTTCGTCACCTTAAAACGCATTCTTTTCTACTTACAAGTACAATGAAATTGTTTCTAAAAACAAAGGACTATTCGGTTACGGGTGAAGAATTTAAGTTGTTGCATGACCCCGATTCCGATATGTTGATCACGACTCCTCAACCTGCAGATCTTGATAAATATTACGACCATGACTATATCTCCCATACCGATTCCAGAAGGAATCTTTTTGAAAACATATACTACTTTATCAAAAAGTATAATTCAGGGCGAAAAATAGCTCTTATCAATAACTATTCAAAAGGCAATAGAACACTCCTGGATATTGGTGCCGGAACCGGGGATTTTCTACGGGCGGCGAGGCGGGCAGGTTGGCAGGTGGCAGGAGTAGAACCCAATAAGATGGCCAGAGGAAGGGCATCTGAAAAAAGAGTGAAGCTCGAAAAGGAACTGGAGGCTTTTTCCAATGAAAAGTTTCAGATCATCACCTTATGGCATGTATTGGAACACCTACCCGATCTGCAAACCCAGATTGAAAAAATCGTATCGCTTCTGGGGAAAGAGGGAAACCTGCTTGTTGCCGTACCAAATTATAAATCCTTCGATGCCGGGTATTATCAAAATTTTTGGGCAGCCTATGATGCGCCCAGGCATCTCTGGCATTTTTCCAGAACGGCAATAGAAAAGCTTTTTGCCAAACATGGCATGGAAATTGTCAAGATCAAACCTATGTTCTTTGATGCCTTCTATGTGTCACTTCTTTCTGAAAAATTCAAAACGGGGGATTCCAGATTTTTTAAGGCGTTCTACATCGGCTTGAGGTCTAATATCAAAGCATGGAAAACCGGGGAGTATTCATCCCTGTTGTACATTCTCAAAGGCAGTAAAACTTAATCGAAAAGAATTCCTCGCAGCTTGCTGCGGAAATGTCATTCCCGCAAAAGCGGGAATCTAAATGACGGAATTTCGTTTTTCGACCTTTAGGTCGAATTAAAACCAGCGAAACCTGTGCCGAGCCTGTCGAGGTATACCCCTAGGGCCTGCCGCAGGCAGGGATGGTTGCCCGCCAGAGGCGGGTAAACTTTTAAGCAATTCTTTATTTTGAAGCGATTTGCCGGACTTTTGGCCTGCTTTTAAACTTAACGTACTTGAAATAAAAGTGAGCCCCGGCACCGGTATGTTAAAAGGTCATTTTTAATAAAAATTCTCAATTTCATATAGGGATTCTATAAGATTAATCTATTAAACGTGCTCGTTGGACAAAACCCCTTTTGCGCCCAAATTGATTATCTAACATGGCTTTGATGCGAATAGTTGTCAAATTTTAAAAAAGCTTTCCTATTTTTGCGCCACTAAAAACAAGAAAATGAAAAAATTTGTATTTGCCTTCGCACTACTTTGTGCAGTAGCCTGTCAACAGGATAAAGTGGGTTTCGTGGATAATGTTACACTGATGGATAAATACCAGGAAAAAATTGACATTGGGACAAGCTACAAAACGAAAACCGAATCACTCAACAAAAAACGGGATAGCGTTTCCCAGGCATTTCAGGTAGAGGCACAGGCATTTCAGACCAAAGCACAAAGCATGCCCCAGAATGAGGCGCAGGAAGAATACGGGATGCTGCAGCAAAGAGGACAGTTGATGGGGCAGCAATTGCAACAGGAAGAACAGCAGTTGCAACTTCAGGGACAGACCGAAATGGACAGTTTGGTCAGTAAAGTGAAGGCAGAAATAAAAGCGTATGGGAAAGCCAATGGCTATACATTTATCCTTGGGGGAGGCGACGGTGGTGGCGTGCTTTACGGTAAAAAAAGCAAGGACCTGACAGAGGAGATACTAAAGATACTGAACGGCAAGTACAAAAAATAGTGTGATTAAAATACGACCTGGAGCTCTGACTGCGGTAATTATTGCTGAGTCAGGGTTTTTATTTTTAGGATTGCAGCAAAAAGACCAAAAATATTGCGGGAATAAAATATACCGCTACCGTTTTGGCACCTTCATAATCCTTTGCCAACCGTTGCCCAAACAACAGCATAAGCAGTGCAACACAAGACATGATAGCTCCATAAAGTGCTATGGATGTTTTATCCATTATCACAACTTGATAAATACCTACGGCACAGAGGGTGCCGGCTATCGTTTCGGTTAAGAGGACGGTGCCTAAAAGAAAAGGCACTATATTTTTTAAGGGAGTACCTGAAAAATGTTCTTTCAGCCAGGCAAGGTTGCCAGTCCAGTCGAATACCTTGTCAATACCACTTTGAAGAAAAGTAATGATCAGGAACAGTAACAATAAAATTTCTGTAGCGTTGGTAAGCAAGTGATCCATAAAGAGAATTTTTTAAACGAATTAATTAAACTGCGACGGGTTCTCTGAAATTACTCTGCAAAGGCCCGGTGATTTCATGCGGCCTTTTTATGCAATAACCGGGTTAAGCGAATCGATAGATCGGTAAAAATTAATTTGGAATTTCCATTGCGCTCTACATGATAAATGGCATCCTCGAGTTCTTTTACGATAGATTCAATATTGTTTTCGTGAACAAAGGGGGCGAACTTTTCCAGCTGAAAATCATCTATATGGATTCGCATATAGGCAAGTTCCCCGGCATTATAGTTAATAAGCATGGCCTGCCTCATAACCGCAAGGCCATATTTTAAAAAATTCTTTTGCGTTTCCCTGCCGGTTTTAGAGACTTCCTCACTCCATAGTATAAGTTCGTGCACTGCTGCCTTGTTTCCCTTTGCCTTAAATGCGCTTCGCATCCATTGCACAAACCATTTTTCAAAGACCAAATCTTCGGAATCCTTGTTCATAAGATCCAGGGCCCTATTGTAATTGCCGTTGGCCTCGTGCGCCAAACGCATTGCTTCTTCGCCGGTTAATCCTTTCGCCACCAAAGCTTCGGCAATTGCCACCTCCGCCAAAGGAGGAAAATGCAGAACCTGACACCTGGAGCGAATAGTCTGGATTATTTGTTCCTCATCTTCGGCAATGAGGATAAGTACTGTTTTATCCGGCGGTTCTTCTATAAGTTTCAGTAATTTGTTGGAAGCAGCGGTGTTCATTTTTTCAGCCATCCAAATGACCATAATTTTATGGCCGCCTTCGTAGGATTTCAGCGATAATTTTTTTACAATGCCCTGGGCTTCATCAACCCCGATCTGCCCTTGTTTTTTTTCGATTCCAATAAGCCGATACCAATCAAATAGATTTCCATAAGGCTGGTCCTTAATAAATTGCCGCCATTCCTCAAGATAATGATCGCTGACCGCGCGACTCTTTATTTTGTCCGAATTAGATACGGGAAAAGCAAAATGCATGTCCGGATGAACTAACGACCCGCATTTTAGATTACATGCTTCATTCCCCATCGTATTTTCGCCATTCTTATTTCCACATAAGACATATTGCGCATAGGCCAGGGCCACAATCAATGTGCCGCAGCCCTCAGGGCCCACAAAGAGTTGGGCATGCGGAATCCTCCCAGCGTCAGTGCTGAAAGCCAAATGCTTTTTGATATGCGAAAGCCCTAGGATTTGGTTAAAAAACATATTTCCAAATATACCATTTTGAACACAAATAAATACCCACGTACTTTATCTACAGGCTATTAATCTTTACATTTGACTTTCCGTAAATTTCTAAAATATATGAGGACAATAGATGATTTTGATTTTAATGATAAAAAGGCCCTGATCCGCGTGGATTTTAATGTACCGCTCGATGATGAATTCAACGTCACGGACACCAATAGGATAGAAGCTGCCAAACCAACTATAATCAAGGTTCTGGAAGATGGGGGAAGTGCCGTCCTTATGAGTCACTTGGGAAGGCCCGATGGGCAACGGGATCCTGATCTATCACTAAAACATATCTGCGAAGAGGTGTCCGATATCATCGGAGTGCAAATAAAGTTTTCACCGGATTGCGTGGGCGAAGCTGCAGAAAGCGCGGTAGGCGAACTAGGGAATGGAGAAGTGATATTGCTGGAAAATCTGCGATTCCACGAAGAAGAAGAAAAAGGCGATGTCAATTTTGCAAAAGCCTTATCTAAATTAGGAGATATATATGTGAATGACGCCTTTGGGACGGCACACAGAGCACATTCCTCAACAACTGCCGTCGCCAGGTTTTTTCCGGAAAAGAAGTGTTTTGGTTATCTTCTTGCCAGGGAAATAGAGGCCATCCAAAAGGTGATGCAAACCGGTGAAAGGCCAGTCACTGCAATTTTGGGAGGTGCCAAAGTATCTTCTAAAATAACCATCATTGAGAACATATTAGACAAGGTAGACCACCTGATCATTGGGGGAGGCATGACCTATACCTTTGTAAAGGCGAAAGGAGGAAAGACCGGAGATTCTATTGCCGAGGATGACAAGATGGATCTTGCACTGGAAATTCTGGAAAAGGCAAAGGCAAAGGGGGTGGAAGTTCACTTGCCTGTTGATGTGGTGGCTGCCGACGCATTCAGCAATGAGGCCCAAACCAGGGTAGTGGCTGCTGGTAAAATTCCCGATGGCTGGCAGGGACTCGATGCGGGCCCTGAAACCCTGGAAAACTTCCGGAAAGTCATACTTGCCTCCAAAACAATTTTGTGGAACGGCCCGATTGGCGTTTTTGAAATGGAGAAATTTGCAAAAGGGACCATTGCAGTTGGAGAGTATATTATAGAGGCAACAGAGAAGGGCGCATTTTCCCTGGTTGGAGGCGGAGATTCCGTTGCAGCTGTAAAACAATTTGGCTTTGAGGACAAAGTGAGTTATGTGTCTACTGGGGGAGGCGCTATGTTGGAAAGCCTGGAAGGGAAGACCCTACCAGGGATAGCTGCAATAATAGATGCTTAAGGGCGTTATCGATTAAAGGGTCTTGTTACTATTTGGAGCACTTTCACCCTTATTATTTTATTGTTTCAGAAAAATAAACGATTTTCGTTAGCCCCAGGGGCAAAACCAGTTTTTATGACCGCAATGACAAGAATAATCCTTTTCATTTTCCTGTTAGTTTTTGGGTTCCCCCTTATGGCGCAACAAACCAATTCCTATTTAAAAAGGAACCCCCACGTCATAAAAGCAAATGACCTGCTGCCCGACACCTTGGAATTAGATATGAAAGGTGTTGAGCAGATGGAACTTATGGAATCCCCGTCAGGTCTTGGGAATACTCCTCTGGTGCTTCAAAAAAACCCCAGTGGTTATAATTTACCCGATCTGGCCCAGGCCGCCTTGTATGACAGTCTGTGGATGAAGGAATTGTATGATAGTGCCGGGCTTTATGACGAAATGTATGAGGAAGTGACGAACTTGGCACCTTCCGAAGTAGCCTTTAACCTGGATACCGAAGTCCTGAAAGAACGGCTGCAGGTATTAAATCAGAAAACGCCACTAAATATTACGTACAATCCCGCACTTGAAAACGTTATTAAGTCCTTCCTGATCAGAAAGAAAGACCTTATGGAGCGAATGCTCACGGCCAGTCAGTTCTACTTCCCTATGTTTGAGCAGGAGTTAGACAACTACAATATTCCCCTGGAAATAAAATACCTTTCTATTGTGGAATCGGCGCTTAACCCGAGGGCAAGGTCCAGAGTCGGGGCTACCGGCCTTTGGCAATTTATGTATGGCACCGGAAGAATGTATGGTCTGGATGTAAGCAGCTACGTAGATGAGCGTAGCGATCCGGTACTTTCTACGGAAGCGGCCTGCAAATACCTTGCTAAACTCTACGACATTTTCGGGGATTGGGATCTTGCCCTTGCCGCGTATAATTCTGGCCCGGGAAATGTAAATAAGGCGATCAGGAGATCGGGCGGGTATAAGAATTATTGGAACATTAGAAGAAATCTCCCAAGGGAAACAGCCGGATATATACCGGCGTTTATTGCCACCATGTATTTGTTTGAGTATGCGGAAGAGCACGGGCTATCCCTAAAAAAGGCGGACCGGCCTTTTTTTGAAACAGATACCGTTCATGTGAAAAACATTATTACATTCGACCAGATTTCGGAACTGCTGGGGGTTAGCGTTGAAGAATTGAAACTGCTGAATCCTTCTTATAAACTAAACATCATTCCGAAGATTGAAGGCAAGAATCATATTTTACGCCTGCCTAATAGTGTAATGGGGAAATTTGTAGCCAATGAAGAAGCTATTTATGAGCATGTAGAAAAGGAGCTAAAGAGGAAAGAAAGTCCATTACCCCAGTTGGTAGAGGCCCAGGACAGAATACGCTACAGGGTAAGATCGGGAGATTATCTGGGTAGAATCGCGGAACGTTATGGAGTGGGAGTGAGCCAGATTAAGCAATGGAACGAGTTGAGAAGTAATAACCTGAGAATAGGCCAGCGTCTTACCATTTTTCCAAGAAAACCGGATACACAGGTCTCCCCGGTACAGTCCGGCGCCGCAAGCCAGGTAACCGCGGCAACTGATCCGGATGCTTCAAAAGTGCATACAGTTAGGGAAGGAGACTCCCTTTGGACGATCTCCAGAAAATATCCGGGCGTATCTATTGAAAATTTGCGAAAGTGGAACGGTATTAGCGGTAACAATCTAAAACCCGGCACAAAACTCAAATTGTGCGATTGTTCATCGTAAAGTAAGCACATATGAAAACACTCGGAACACTATTACTTCTTTTTCTTTTATTGCTTAGTGCCACATCCTGTAAGGATAAGAATAAAAAAGCGTATAAACCGGCCTCTTTAGGTGCAGTTAACACCTTAGCCGTGGTAATGGAAGATCATTTATGGGAAGGAGAGATCGGAGATAACGTTAGGGAACATTTTGCCGCTCCCATTCCGGGCTTAACCTGGGATGAACCGAGATTTACCCTGGAGCACATGCCGCAAAGAGTATTTACCGGAACAACAAGGCACAGAAGGGCGGTACTCTTCGTGAGTATAGATACCGTAGATATTGCCCATATTAAGACCGATCTTTATGCCAGTCCACAGGAGGTAGCGGTTGTTAAGGGCAGAAACAAGGAAGAAGTTATAAAAAGCCTCGATGCCAATGCGGATGGGTTTATCGCGGCATTTAAAGAATTGGAACTAAAGGATACTCAAGACAAATTTCAGCGTTCCCTGAACAGGGAAAAAGTTCTCCAGGAAAAATTTGGAATTACACTCGCTTTACCGTCACTCTATACCGTTGGGAAGCAGGAGGATAATTTTGTCTGGATCGATAGAGAGATCCCGAAAGGAACAATGAATATAGTTGTATATGAAATGCCCTGGGACAGTTTTGAAAACGATTCTACGTTTGTCAGGGATATTGTACAAATGCGCGACTCTATTGGCAAAAAATATATTCCGGGCCCGAATATTCCAAATAAAGTAACCTATATGGTGACCGAGAAAGCCTTTGCTCCCTACGTTTACTCGGCCGAGATTGGCGGAAAGAAGGCAGCTGAGGTTCGGGGGGTTTGGGAAGTCCAGAATTATCCCATGGCCGGGCCTTTTCTTACCTATATCGTTAACGATAATGAAAAAAACAGAAAATTGGTAGTGGAGGGATTTACATTTGCACCTTCAACAAACAAAAGGGACTATATGTTTGAACTGGAAGCGATCCTTAAAACATTGAAATTTAAATAGCCCGATAAGAACTTCCCAAACTATATCACTAGAAGGTAAAGCCCGTAGCGAGCCTATAGACAAAGGCGTACATGGTAATGAGCAATAATGTGAAACAAAACCAGGAAAAAGCCTTAAAATACTTCTTAAGGAGCATACCCCCCAGTTTCTGAACGCTTCTAGATAAATTTCCCTTACAGGTAATAATTTTCCCATATAACTTCAAATTAATTATTGTTGTTGTCCGGTAATGCCAAAACTGCAAGTATATTGGGCGTTCCCATTATATTTGTTAACCAAGGGCTTGCTATTCATACATTGCCAACAAGTATGGATGTACCTTTGGCAGCTGAAATCAACTACATGATTTGGGTTGGTCACGATCAGGTCTTACGTCTTATGTCCTGTAGCGCAGCGGTCTTACGTCTTTAACCGGACATTAGTGATTAATTATAGATCAAAGATCAAACTATTATGTGCGAAGTCCTGAGAAATTGGCTGAAACGCTGTAAAATGGGGGCGAACGATAATTGAAGTATAATTTTTCTATAATATAAATAGTATCGTATATCGGATAACTAGCAAATAGAAGGGGTAATAGACACATGTCCTTGTCGACAATGATCCATAAGGGTGAATTTCTGATCGGTAAGAGGTAAGACCGGGAGCAACTTAATCTCGGCAGAAGTATTTACAAGCTTGGAAGGCTTCCTATTAAAAGCAGGGTATATCTTGCCGAAAATATCTCAAGCATGGCTGCAATCAATTAATACAGCCTCATAAGGGCACCTTAAATGTCTGTCAGAATTAAAGGGCATCTCTAAAAACCCTACTCTGGCAGCTAACTTGTTCTTTTCCCCGGCTACTTCGTTACCAAGATACTTCCCGATAGCTATCGGGACTAAACGCCGCTTTTGATGCCTTGTACCCGAAAAAAATTCCTGCGTTATTATTCCAAACAGAGTTATTAGAGGTGCCCTAAAGGCTTAATCAAAAGAAAAACCAGTGGCTATCCTGAATAAAAATGCATAAAGCACAATGATGAAACTTACAAAGCAAAACCAGGAAAAGATCTTAAAATAGTTTCTTACAATCGCATGGCCAAGATTTCTAAAAGCCTCATAAAAAAACCGCTACCCACAGAGGGAGCGGTTTTAACCTGAGATATGATTTTTAAGTAACGGGATACCTACATCTTTACAATGATGAATTCTGAACGTCTGTTAAGCTGATGTTTTTCACTATTGCATCGGACACTGCCACTACACTCATTCAACAATCGCTCTTCTCCGTAACCAATGGCGCTTTCTATCCGGTCCGGGGAAATACCCTGTGAGATCAGGTAGTCCCGTGTTGATTTTGCTCTTTTATCGGAAAGATATTTATTGTATACATTATTTCCCCTGGAGTCTGTATGGGATTCAATCTTGATGACCATATCCTGGTATTTAGTCATCACTTCTACCAACTTGTTGAGTTCCCGGGAAGCGTCGTTTCTTATATAAGACCTATCGAAATCGAAATAGATCATGTCGGTTTTAAGTTTTTTAATACCGTCTTCCACGGCAATCAACTCCTTAAGTTTCTTCATAGAGACGTCCGCTGTTACCACCTCGTTCTTCTTCGTTTCCACGATCTTCTCGTCTGCAAAATATTCGCCTTTAACCGTTTTTATGGTATATTTTGTGGTGCTGTCCAGGTCTTTGAAAACAAAACTTCCGTCAGCTCCGGTAACCGCTTCCTTGAGTTTTCGGTTATTTTCATCAAGCAGTACCACAAGCGCCTCCGGCATGGTGTCACCGGTCACTAGTTCGGTGACTACCCCCGCAATGGCATTTTCGACCACTTCCTCCGGGATGAGGCGCTTGAAGGAATAAATATCATCATCGCCTTTCCCTCCTTTTCTGTTGGAAGCAAAGAAACCTTTTTGGGTTTCTTCATTCACTATGTAAGAGAAGTCATCCACATTGCTGTTAACCGGTTTCCCCAGGTTTCTGACTTCCAGGAAGCTTTCATCGTCATCAAATGCCACTTCATATATATCTAATCCACCCAGGCCTATATGCCCATCGGAGGAAAAATATAATTTCTTTTTATTTATATAGGGAAACATTTCGCGTTGTTTCGTGTTTATTTCCGGCCCGAGATTTCTGGGTTCGGAAAATTGTCCTTTCTCCAGGACATCCGCGACGAAAATATCAGTTTGTCCCAGGCTGCCTGGCATGTCGGAAACAAAATAGAGCTGTTTTCCGTCCGGGCTCAGTGCAGGGTGCCCGGTGGAGTAACTGTCGCTGTTAAAGGATACTTCACTAGCTTCGGTCCACTCCCTGTCTATCTTTTTGGACGTGTATATCTTCAGGTGATTAATTCCATTTTTATCACGCCTTAATTTCTTTCCATAGTTATTTCTAGTGAAATACATGGTGGTATTGTCCGGTGAAAAAGTAACTGAGGCCTCGTGATATTTTGAATTGATCTCTTTCGAAAATTTTAGGGCATTTCTAACCTCATCGGATTCTTCGTTGATCTTCGCCACGTACAGATCGAGATAAGGCTGGTTGTTCCATTTATACCTTCTGGTATTAAAAAAGGAAGAATCCATTGCCGAAGCAAAAACTACTTTGTCCCCGTCATGGAACATTGGGGAAAAATCCGAGTACACGGTGTTGATGGCTAAATTCTTAATTTCGACGTTTTGCTCCAGGTCCATGATATTATCCAAAACAATCTCATTAGGAGTGGATTCGTTGTCGTCAATCCCGGCCAGCTCTTCGCTTCCTAATTTCTTATTGTACAGACGCATCAATCGTTTTGCTCGTCCGGATTTACCGGTTCCTTTTAAACTATGTGCATATTTAAAAAGATTGTCAGCAGACATTTCTTCTGCGTACCGCGAATACAAAAGATCGTACCACTGGTAGGCTTTTCCCATGTTTGTGTTAAAATAATGCGCATCGCCCGCTTTCTGGATGATCTCATAGGAATAGTTTGTTTCTCCCTTTTCCAGGGCTAACTCATATAGTTCTGCTGCCTCCGCATACCACATTTTATCAAAGTAGAGATCCGCTTTTTGCACCAATTTGCCCATATCAGGGGTTTCCTTAAAAACGGCTGTTTTTGAACCCTCATTACTATTGTCAGAGCCCCGTTCATTCTCAACGGATCCTGAAGCTTTCTTTGGGGGACCAACAAAAGCCGTACTCCCCTTCTCAGGCTGAAGTGAAGGGGTGCTGCCAGATACTTCCATGATCCAGATATCGCCGTCAAAGTTGGTGCTTTTCAGGATACTTGTTGCGTCTATCGCCTCCATCCCGTTGGTATGATGCTCCAGATAAACATATCTCAGATCGGTATCGTGATGGGTAATGTAGGCCGCATCCAGATCATTACGTCTTAATTTTTTGATATGTTTCCTGGCATTTTTTTCTTTGCCGTAAACTCCTGTAACCAGATAAAAGTCATTATTTACACCTCTCAGACCACTGATTTTCCTGGTTGCGATCCCATTGTATTTTGCGGCTTTTAGGAACTCCTCATGGGCCATTATCTCATCACGGCCCGTGCTTTCAGTTCTTTGGCTGGGGGTCTCAAATGCTGAAGCATATTGATTGGTGACCAAGGTATTCGGATTATCCTGAATACCTTGGGAGAAGACCCCAACGGTTACTAGGAAAATGCAGGTGGCGGTAATTTTTTTCATGGCAGGCTTCATTAGAAAAATCTTGGGGGTTTGAGGTTGGCATCTTGTATTATCCATTGAAATCTTATAAAAATTTAGCGGGTTTCCGGGTTGTAATTGTTTAGTTCATTGGCATAGCCATTACAGGCGAAGGCGATAGTGTTTCTGCGTGATTTTTGAGAGCCTCTTAAGACCCTTAAAGAGTTGTCCCATTTATTGTTAACGCATGGAATCACAGTTTCGTATAATAAAAAATTCGACAATTTAATCGGCATTTAGATCAGGGAGCGTGCACTGAAAAATACAGTTCTGGCATTTTTAGGAGAGCTCCCATTCCCTTGGAACATTTGTTGAGTACCGCTATCTTGGCTTACATTCCCTCAGCGTACTGCTGGAATCAGTCCTAAATGTAGTGTTTGAGGGGAGCAATCCTTAACTTTTGTTGTGAAAGTCATAAAATATGTAGTAAACCCCTGCTAATCTTACCATCAACTGCGACCCATATCTTTGAAAAGAAAGCTTGTCGGGATTTATTTTGAGTTTAGGGCATCTCTAACAACTCTGTTAGCAACCAAAGGCGGGTTTTTAGAGTTGCCCTTGAGTCAAAACATCTTTTAACAGGAATTATAATAACACCAATCGCAATATATATGGAGAGGGATGGTCAATCTGAAAATTAAGGACAAAAAAAGCACCTGAAAAGGTGCTTTATATAATGCAATAGGTGGTTGTTACTGTTCTTTTTTCTCTTCCAGTTTCTCATCTTCCTTGGAGGCATCTTTGAATTCTTTAATACCGCTGCCAAGACCTCTCATTAATTCCGGAATTTTTTTTCCTCCGAATAACAGAAGAACAACCATGACAATTATCGCAATTTGCCACGGTCCGATGACTAAAAAGGTTACTAATGATACCATAACAATAAATTTTAATGGATAACAAATGTACTAAAAAAGTAATTAGAATACTGTTAATAGTAACGGTAAGATATATTTTTAATTGTAAAGCACGTAATTTGTATTTTAGAAGTAAGTGAGATCCGCTTATGCTTTCGGCTGGCGGCAAATTTATTTGGGATTTCAGGCATTTTTAAATACGAACCTTATCTTTGTTTGGTATGGGCAGGAAAGTGAAAAAAGGGAAGGAAATCAGAAGAAAACTTCTGCATAAGTATCGACTTGTAATACTTAATGAGAGCACTTTTGAAGAAAAAATATCCTTTAAGTTGAGCAGGCTCAACGTTTTCGTTACCGGCACCCTTTTTATTATAGGATTAATCGGCTTAACGACCCTTTTGATAGCATTTACCCCGCTCCGGGAATATATTCCGGGCTACTCCTCAACAAGATTAAAACGACAAGCAACGGAATTGACTTACAAAACGGATTCCCTGGTGACCACCCTTAACTATACCAATAGGTATTTGGATAATATCCGTAAGGTTTTGAGAGGTGATATTGAAAACAGTGAGATCAATAGGGATTCTCTTTTTGAACAATTTAAGATAGATCCGTCAACGGTAGATCTCACGCCGATAAGGGAAGATTCACTGCTCAGGGCCTCTGTTGCCCTGGAGGATAAATACAATCTTTTTGAGGGCGATAGGGGGAGCAGCAGCCTGGTATTGTTTTCACCAGTAAGCGGCACATTATCCCAGGAATACAACCCGGAGAAAAAGCATTATGCCGTTGATGTAGTTGCTCCGCTAGACACCCCTATTAAAGCTGTGGCTAATGGTACCGTTATTTTTTCGGAATGGACCGCGGATACCGGGTATGTAATCATCCTTGAACATAAGGACGGCCTTCTTTCGGCATATAAACATAACGGGTCGCTAAACAAAAGCCAGGGCGATATCGTAAGGGCCGGTGAAGTAATTGCCTCCGTGGGGAATACCGGAGAGCTTACCACAGGACCTCATTTGCATTTTGAATTATGGACAGACGGCATCCCCGTAAATCCTTTGGATTATATCGATTTTAAATAAGCGCTATGTCCCTAAAGTCGCTCGCTGCTAAACTATTTGCGGAAATTACCGCCAGAAAAACTTCAAAATGGGTTAGAAACCCCCTGGGAACCCAGGATAAGGTTTTTAAAGAATTGCTCTCCACTGCGGAAAACACGGTTTTTGGCAAAGATCATGGTTTTCATGGGATATCGGATCATTCGGATTTTGTAAAAAACGTGCCGATAAGGGATTATGAGGAGCTGAAAAAGTATATTGTCGAAGTAGTGGACGGCAAAGAAAATATTTTATGGCCGGGAAAGCCCGCTTATTTTGCGAAAACCTCCGGAACCACTTCGGGGGCCAAGTATATTCCGATTACCCCGGAAGCGATCAAATGTCAGGTAGCGGCATCAAGAAATGCCATTCTCAGCTATATTCATGAGACCGGCAACTCAGATTTTGTCGACGGCCGATGGATATTCCTGCAGGGAAGCCCCGTTTTAGAGGAAAAGAACGGCATAAAACTGGGCCGACTTTCGGGCATATCGGCGCACTACGTTCCTGGTTATCTCCAAAAGAACAGACTGCCAAGCTGGGAAACGAACTGCATTGATGATTGGGAAACAAAGGTAAATAGGATTGTGCAGGAAACTGTAAATGAAAATATGACTGTGATCGCCGGTATCCCTTCATGGGTACAAATGTATTTTGAAAAACTTACGCAGCAGACAGGCAAAAAGGTAGGTGGGCTTTTCCGGAACTTTCAACTCTTTATTTATGGCGGAGTGAATTACGAACCCTATCGCGCAAAATTTGAAAATATGATTGGCCGAAAAGTGGATAGTATTGAACTGTTTCCGGCCAGCGAAGGATTCTTTGCCTACCAGGATTCCCAAGAGGAAAAAGGAATGCTGCTTTTGCTAAATTCCGGAATTTTCTATGAATTTGTAGAAGCTGACAAGTTTTTTGAGGAACCACCGACCCGCATCGTCCTGAAAGATGTAGCCGTAGGGGTAAACTATGTGATGATCATCTCTACCAACGCCGGATTGTGGGCATATAATCTGGGAGATACCATTCAGTTCATTTCCTTAAGCCCACATCGGATAATCGTTTCAGGAAGGATAAAACACTTTATATCCGCCTTTGGGGAACATGTCATCGCGAAGGAAGTGGAAATTGCCATACAAGAGGCCATAGCGTTGACAGATGCCAGGGTCAACGAATTTACCGTAGCACCGCAAATTACGCCCGCGACAAAGGAACTGCCTTATCACGAGTGGTTTATAGAATTTGAAAAATTACCGGCAGATATGGAAACTTTTAAAGCCGTTCTGGACGCTTCGCTCCAACGACAGAACACCTATTATTTCGACTTAATTGGAGGCAAAGTGCTGCAGCCATTAAAAGTCAGCTGTATTCGGAAGGGGGGCTTTACCGCCTACATGAAATCGATAGGAAAATTGGGCGGCCAGAACAAGGTACAACGGCTGGCCAACGACAGATCCGTAGCAGATGTGCTGGCAGCACAAAAGGTATGATCGCAATGTGCTAGGTATAATTTAACGCGAATTCTGCTCCATGTCCTCCTGATCAAAAACCCATTTATCGGCGTACATGCCATAAACCAGGCCAATCTCATTCTCCTGCACATATCTTTCATCTTTCCCCGGATCGAAATTTACATGATAGACATAGACTTTAATCCCCTCAGTTTGTAGTTGTTTAAGAAGGCTGCCACTTTTGGTAATAATTCTACGGGATACGGCAACATACCGAATGTTATTTGCCTTTAAATAGGCCAGCTTATCTCCCGGTATTTGGTTAAAGGGTTTCTGGGAGATCATTGCGGTAATATTATTTGTCACTGCTTCTTCGATCGCCATTGGGCTGAAGAGTTCCATGATCAGCCTTTTCCTATCGATGAACATATTGGCGAATTTAACCGGATCATTTACTTTATCAGTGATCAGGATTGCTTCGGGATGTGCAGCGAACCATTTATTGATACCCTGCATATCCAGGGTAGTGTACTTTCCATAGATCTTATGTTTCATAAATTCTGAGCGGCTTACCGGTAGGTCGCCCTCATAATCCGTAAACCTGGACCACATATTCCAGTCATGAGCCGCTACAAATTTTCCGTCGCTTGTCTCTATTATATCCAATTCAAACAGCCGGAATCCCTTCTCATAATTCTGGTCCAAAGCCTCTTTGGTATTTGTGGATTTCACACCATTAACTTCTCCGCCGGCGTGGGCGATATAACGGTCCGCACTTGGCGTGAATTCATATTTTTGTTTGGGGAACAGGATGTCTGTCTTAGCAATTTTAAGAGGTAAGTGTAATTCCGCCTTTACAGAAAGGTCGTTAAAGCGCTCATCAATAAAACCCCTAAAATTATGCATCATATAGGCTTGCCTGCTTTTAAGCTTGCCTAAAACCATAAAGCCCAATTCGGTGAGTTGGTCAGAGAAACCGGCCAAACTCTTGGAGGCGGAATCATGGGCCAAAATTACATAGGTGGCATTGTTCTTTTCCAACACTTTCAGGCAGTTGATGAACTTAGCGGCCTCCTCCCCGCTTCCATGGGTGTCGAAGGATTTATACTCGTATTTTCCTGAAGTTATAAAATGGATTATAGTGAGGCCCCTATCTAATTGTTGGGTGATTCCGTCAATAGTAAAACTGCTGCGCTTTTTGGCATTAAAACTATTGCTCTGGATGCTGATAAGTCCTTTTTCCGTTCCCACATTGGGGCGTAACATTATGGGGGCCAACATGGGAGATGCTTCTACATGGGAAATGTCACTCATGTTCTTTAGGGAAAATTTAGTATTGGAATAGCCGCTATCGATCTTGCAGAAAAACAGCAAAACCACTACCATCAAGATCTTCGGAATACTCAATCTCAGGTTTCTCATTTCATCGGTTTTTCTTTTAGGCGATCGGGTCCGTAGTTTACAGAAGGACAAGGAAACAAAGCCGCTCCATCATTCGCACAGTCCGACCTACCTGAATATCAACGCAATTACCGGCATCTTAGTATAATCAGGAGTATTATTCCAGATAGCAATTGGTCCCTCTCAAGAAGTTTTTTATTGTAATTTTGCGACTGATCATGAAAGGCCTAAACAATACCACCAGGGCGCAGGAGTCTACCAACGCCATAGAACGGCTGTATATTACGATGCGGCATCTGTTTAACAGGGGATTTTATAAGCCACTGGGAGTTTCCGGTGAAACGCTGAGAAATGCCTTATTGCAGTTGCGTCCCGAAATATACGGTTCCGTGGCGGATGAAAAAGCTGAACTCAACGGACTGATCTATGTTTTGGAGCGCTTGCCTGAGGGCATTGAGCAGTGCCGGTTTATTAATCTCACCTCAGACGAGGGCTACACCAAATCGCACTTTAAGGCGATCATACCACCCAAGCGGCGAAGAAATTGCTACCGGATAGACAGTGAGCAAATGAATATTGAAATAACCCGGGGCCGCTCGGATATCTATGACATCCTTACCCATTTAACTTTTCTCTTCATCGAATCACAGAAGATCGCCAATAAAGTTTTGATAGAAGATTCGGACAAGACCATCAGGGACTGGATTAAGCTGGAAAGCGCCGTCCAGAAATCAAAATTATCGCAGGCGGAAAAAGAAGTGGCCCTTATACATGCCGCTACTATTTTAGGCAGATCCTTTACCGAAATTGTTGAGGTCTATGAGAAATTGGGAACCAGAAAAGACCCGGAGCGGTTTCTAAAAATCGTTTATTGGCTGGGTAAGTTGGCTATAGAGGAGGAAAAGGGGGGCGAAAAAAGAACCATTACATTCAGCACCCTGCTCAGGGAACGCTTGGGGCATCATATTCATGGGGAACGCTGGGCCAATACCATAAAAGAAAGGCTTAAAAAGGCTGGCTTGTTAAAGAGACCCATCCATATCATAAGTGCCAACATGCACAGTGTATTGAATTCTCTGTATGCCAGAAAGGCCCTGACAAAAGAGTTTCCAAATAACAATTCTTTGGAAATATATGAAGCCTTAAGTTCAATTAGGAACCTGGATCTAAGGACCAAAGTGCTCACACTTGCCAGAAAGAATGGCATGATTGAAATTAACGACATTTCTGGGACCAATATAAATGTCCAGATATTCGATATGGCAAAATTGGGAGCTGATTCATGTTGTTACGATCTCCCACAGGGGATGTCCGATGATAAAAAACCCGTTATCTTTGTGATGGACTACGCCTTCGGGGAGCAGGCCTATGAAAGTATTGATGAACTTTTAAAACCTTATAAAGTTAAAAAGAAGCAGCGGTTGTTTTTAAATGTAGCTTCCATTTCCATTATGGGAAAAGCCGGGATACTGGAAGGCGGAAAAGGGGATTTAATGATCCCGTCAGCACATATTTTCGAAGGCACGGCGGATAATTATCCATTTATAAATGAGCTGACAGGACGCGATTTCGAGGGGCACGGCTTAAAAGTACTGGAAGGGACCATGGTAACTGTTTTGGGTACCTCCCTCCAAAACAGGGATATCCTCAAATTCTTTCATGAATCTACCTGGGGGGTTATCGGGCTGGAGATGGAAGGAGTGCATTATCAGAAGGCGATACAATCGGCTTCCAGGATCAGAAAAAGTATCCGGGAGGATATAAAGGTCCGATATGCCTACTATGCTTCGGACAATCCTTTGGAAACGGGAAGCACCCTGGCATCCGGTGGATTGGGTACCACAGGAGTAAAACCAACATATCTTATCACCGATAAAATTTTAACACAAATTTTCAATTCAAACTAATGGAAAAACAGGTACCACCCAATGAACGGCCTCCCTCAGATGAAATAGATTTGGGGCAGTTATTCCGGATGATAGGCCGGGGAATACGAAATATCTTTATTGGCTTTTTGAGGCTTTTCCTTTATTTAAGAAGGAATATCTTTAAACTGGGTCTGATAATTGTCATTGGTCTCCTCCTTGGTTTAGGCCTCAATCTGATAATTACCAAAAGATTAAAAACGGAAGTGATCGTAAAGCCCAATCTGGAGAGCAAAAATTACCTGTACGATGTCGTAGACGAGGTTCAGGCGAATATAAAAGGAAGGGACACCTCTTTTTTTAATGAACTCGGGATATCGGTTGAACATATCAAAGGATTGCAGATAAAGGTAGAACCGGTTGAAGAGAAATGGGAGGAAACCAATATGGATGAGGATATAAAGTATTTGGAACTCCTTGAAAAATTTCGCGGGGACGATATTATAAGTGATGTTGTGCGAACCGAAATTCTCAACAAAAGTTCTTTGAATCACAGGATCACCGTCTATTATAAAGACGGGGACGCTGGAAAAGGTATTGCCCGGAAACTTATAGACTATATCAACTCCAACGAGTATTTCAATGAGTTGGTAGCCATCTATCTTAATAATGCCAGGGAGCGCATTTTGCAGAATCAGAGCCTCGTGGTACAGATTGATGGTCTGGTAGAAAAATACTCCGAAAAAATGGCAAGCAGCGAACAATTTGGGGAAGGCAGGATTGTACTGGATGAGCAACAACAGTTAGATATCACAGGGCTGCTGGACCTAAAAAACGGCCTTATTCGGGATGTTGAACGGAAGAAGCTGGAAATACAGGGACAGAAAGAAGCCATCCGGGTTATTAACTTTGGCAAGACCCAGGAGGTGCAGACCTCTTTCTTCGGGAAGAACATAGTGTTGATCCCCCTCATCCTACTTATCCTTTTCTTCCTGGTTGATTTCTTAAAATACTTAAACCGTAAGGCCAGGGAAATGCAGCTGAAATGAACACTTTCAACAGGAGTCAGAATGTTTTGATCACAGGGGGCGCAGGGTTTATCGGCAGTAATTTTATTCCTTATTTCCTGGAAAAATATCCCGGGGCCAGGGTTGTGAATTTAGACAAACTGACTTATGCCGGGGATCTCGGGAATTTGGCCGGAGTTGAGGGAAATGATCAATATGCCTTTGTACAGGGTGATATATGCAATAAGCAGCTGGTGCATGCTGTTTTTGATGAACACCGGATAAGTCATGTCATCCATTTTGCCGCAGAATCGCATGTAGATAATTCTATCGGGGCACCGGATCACTTTATTAAAACCAATATTGAAGGCACCTTTGTCCTTTTGGAAGCAGCTCGCAACCATTGGCCCGTAAGGGAGGAAAGCCGGAGAGAACAGCGGTTTCACCATATTTCAACAGACGAGGTTTATGGCAGCCTCGGTAAAGAAGGATATTTTTCGGAAGCTACGCCATATGCCCCCAACAGCCCTTACAGCGCTTCAAAGGCGGCGGCTGATTTTCTGGTCAGAAGTTATCACCATACCTATGGCCTTAACACGGTGACCAGTAATTGCTCCAACAACTATGGCCCGAAACAGCATGACGAGAAACTGATCCCTACGATCATAAGAAAGGCATTGAAAGGAGGGCCTATACCGATCTACGGGGATGGAACCAACATTCGGGATTGGTTGTACGTTCGGGATCACTGTGAGGCTTTGGATCTCGTATTTCATAAAGGAAAGGCTGGGGAAACCTATGCGATAGGAGGGAATAATGAACATAATAATTTGTACATTGCCCATACCCTGTGCGCTATCCTCGATAAAGAACACCCCAGGGAAAAGGGAAGTTATAAAGAACAGATAGCATTTGTGAAGGATCGGCCCGGGCATGACTTCCGCTACGCAATTGATACTTCAAAGATTCGGGAAGATCTGGGGTGGGCGCCAAAAGAAGTTTTTGAATCGGGTCTGCTGAAGACCGTAAAGTGGTATTTAAAAAAATACCTTAAAGTATAAAATGAAAGGAATTGTATTGGCCGGAGGCTCCGGAACCAGGTTACACCCTATAACACTGGCAGTAAGTAAACAACTTATGCCAGTGTATGATAAACCCATGATCTACTATCCCCTGGCCACCCTTATGGACGCCGGGATACGGGAAATACTCCTTATTACCCGGCCTGTGGATGTCCCGCTTTTTAAAAAGCTCCTTGGAGACGGTTCCCAGCTGGGATGTAACTTTTCCTATGCCGTACAGGAAGAACCGCACGGTTTGGCGGAGGCTTTTATTATAGGGAGCGACTTTATTGGCAATAACAAAGTGGCGCTAATATTGGGCGACAATATTTTTTACGGCTCCGGACTTTCAAAGCTCTTGCGGGAGAATAACGACCCGGATGGGGGAATCATATATGGCTATCATGTGACGGATCCGGAACGCTATGGTGTTGTTGAACTGGATAGCAACGGGGATGCCATTTCCATTGAGGAAAAGCCGAAGCACCCTAAAACCAATTACGCAGTTCCGGGTATTTATTTCTACGACAATGAAGTGGTGGCCATTGCCAAAAGCATAAACCCCAGTGAAAGGGGCGAATTGGAAATCACCGATATCAACAAGGCGTATTTAAAAAAAGGAAAATTGAAGGTTAGCATCCTGGATAGGGGCACCGCCTGGCTAGACACTGGTACCTTTAGTTCGTTAATGCAGGCAGCTCAGTTTGTTGAGGTTATTGAGGAACGCCAGGGCCTCAAGATAGGCGCTATTGAGGAAGTCGCTTATACCCGCGGATATATTAGCAGGGAACAGCTGCATCAGTTGGCAAAACCGTTGCTAAAAAGCGGTTATGGGGAATATTTAATGCAATTGTAAACCACGGGCGAACATATAGAATTTTCCAGGTGACGATAACCGAAACACACATAGCAGGCTGTTTTCTGATAGAGCCAAAAGTCTTTATAGACGAACGCGGTTCTTTTTTTGAATCGTACAATCAGAATGATCTGGAAAAACACCTGGGAAGAATATATTTCGTACAGGACAATCATTCAAGGTCACAAAAAGGAGTGCTGCGCGGGCTTCATTTTCAAAAAGGCCGGTATGCCCAGGCCAAGTTGGTTCGTGTAATCAATGGGGAAGTTTTAGACATTGTTGCGGATATAAGAAAAGGCAGCCCTACTTTTGGGGCGCATTACAAGGCCCACTTGTCGGAAGAAAATCGTAAAATGCTGTTCATACCAAAGGGATTGGCACACGGTTTTCTGGCGCTTACGAAGGATGCCGTATTTGTGTATAAGTGCGATCAATACTATCAGGCAGAAGCTGAGGCCGGAATCATCTACAATGACCCCGAATTGAATATTGATTGGGAATACCCCGATGATCACCTGATACTGTCACAAAAAGATAAAAGCCTCCCCACCCTTAAAGAATTAAAATTATGATCAGGGTTTTGGTGACCGGGTCGAAAGGTCAGTTGGGAAAATGCATTCAAAAGATTGCAGAAAAGTATAGGAAATTGCAATTTCACTTCCTGGATGCGCATCACCTGGACATTACGGATCCGGAAAAGGTAAATTCGGTTTTTGCTGCAGGGGGTTATCAGTTCTGCATTAATTGCGCGGCCTACACTAATGTTGAGCAGGCCGAAAAAACACCGGAAATCGCTTTTCAGGTGAATGCCGAGGGCGTAAGGTATCTCGCTTTGGCCTCCAGGTCCCACGAGGTTACCCTGATCCATATTTCTACGGACTATGTTTTTGACGGGGAAAAGAATACCCCTTATGTAACTACGGATGAGCCCAACCCTATCAACGAATACGGCAGATCAAAACTGGCAGGGGAACAACATGTCCGGAATACCCTGGATGCCTATTACATTATCAGGACCTCCTGGCTGTATTCGGAATTTGGTAATAACTTTTACAATACAATATTAGATAAGGCCCGGAAAGGAGATACCCTCTCAGTAACCAATGCTCAGTTGGGTTGCCCCACAAACGCCAATAGCCTGGCGAATTATATCCTCGAAAATATCCTTTCCGGGCGTAAGGATTACGGCATTAACCATTTTACGGATGGGAAAGCTATGACGTGGTTTCAATTTGCCCAGTCAATTCTCAAAGAAAATGGCCTGGAGGATGAAGTCCGGCTTGTAAAGGATACGAATTATCGTACTTTTGCGGCCAGACCAAGGAATAGTGTTCTAAAACAGGAAGACAGCTAATATGGACTCAGAGAACTATTTTGCACATGAAACGGCAATCGTGGATGATGGTTGTATAATTGGCAAAGAAACCAAAATATGGCATTTTTCCCATATCATGTACAAATCGAAGATTGGTGAAAAGTGCAATATCGGGCAGAATGTTGTCATTTCTCCGAAGGTTATACTTGGTAACAATGTCAAGGTTCAGAACAACGTTTCCGTATACACGGGCGTGGTGTGCGAAGATGATGTTTTTCTGGGACCCTCCATGGTTTTTACCAATGTTATTAACCCCCGAAGCGCTATTAACAGAAGAGGGCAATATTCCGGAACGATCGTAAAAAAAGGAGCCTCTATCGGGGCAAATGCCACTATTGTATGTGGCCATGACATCGGAGAGTATGCCTTTATAGGGGCTGGCGCCGTAGTAACCAGGGATGTGCCGGCTTTTGCGCTTTTGGTGGGAAACCCTGCAAAACAAATTGGTTGGGTGGGAGAATACGGGCATCGTTTGGAGTTTGATAATGAAGGAATGGCAGTCTGCCCTGAGAGCGGTCAGAAATACAGGTTAGACAACGATAAGGTCTCCAGAATAAGCTAGTTTACACTATGAACATTGATTTTGCCAATCTTCAGAAGGCCTACAGGGAACGCAAAGGCGAGATTAAAGAAGTATCGTTGGAGGTAATGTCCTCTGCACGCTATATTTTAGGAAAGGAAACGGAGGAATTTGAAAAGAACCTGCGGGAATTTTTGGGATGCGATCATGCCCTAGCTTGTTCCTCCGGAACGGATGCATTGCCGGCCCTTGGGATATGCTCGAAAGATGAAGTTATAACCACACCATTTACGTTTATCGCCACCGCCGAGACCATTGCCTTCATAGGCGCTAAATCGGTTTTTGTGGATATCAATGGGGAAACCTATAACATAGATCCCTATTTGACCGATGATGAGATAACGTATATTACTGATAAATTACCAAAAGCCATAGACCAATGAAAAACTTTGCACTGATCGGGGCGGCAGGTTATATAGCCCCTCGTCATATGAAGGCGATAAAGGATACCGGCAATAATTTGCTGGCTGCTTTCGATAAAGGAGATAGCGTCGGGGTTATTGACTCTTATTTCCCGAAGGCGGATTTCTTTGTGGAATTCGAACGTTTCGACAGGCATATCGAAAAATTAAAATACGAAAAGGATGTTTTTCTGGATTATGTAAGTATCTGCTCCCCCAACTACCTGCACGATGCCCATATAAGATTCGCACTGCGCAGCGGAGCGGATGCCATCTGTGAGAAACCTTTGGTATTGAATCCCTGGAATGTGGATAAATTAAAGTATGTAGAGGAAAAAACGGGTAAAAAGATCTATAATATTCTGCAATTGCGCGTACATCCGAGCATCATTGAATTAAGAGAAAAGGTAAAAAATTCAAAAAAAGACAAAAAATTTGAGGTAGAGCTCACCTATTTAACTTCCCGGGGGCATTGGTACCACACCTCCTGGAAAGGTGATAAGAGCAAATCCGGAGGAATTGCCACCAATATAGGAGTCCATTTTTACGATATGTTATCCTGGATCTTTGGGGAGGTGCAGGAAAACATTGTCCATGTACATGAAGAGGACAGAGCCGCCGGTTACCTGGAATTCGAGAATGCCAGGGTCCGCTGGTTTTTATCCATTAACTCGCAGTACCTGCCCAAGGATACAAAAGAAAAGGGGCAGACCACCTTCAGGTCCATCACGATCGACGGGGAAGAACTGGAATTCAGCGGAGGCTTTACGGACCTTCATACCATGGTTTACAGGGACATTCTGGAAGGCAGGGGGTATGGTTTGGAAGCGGCAAAAACAGCTATAGGGATTGTACATGATATTAGAAATAGCACTCCCATTGGGATCAAGGGAGAGCATCATCCCTTTTTAATGGATTCCTAGTTACAGGGAGCCATAAAAAATTTGAAAAACAGTTTAATACCTTTGAATAGCACTCTAGATTTTTCCATTACTGCTTTTAAAAATCATAGAAAAGCTCTGAGTATAACAATGCGGACCGCTAAGCCAGCGAGCCCTTAGCCAGTTATTTGAAGAGGTTAGAAGAATAATATGTTCTCACCCAAATCCAAATTTTCAAGAAATGTAATAACATTGGTAACAGGTACTGCTTTGGCCCAGGCAGTCCCCCTTGCCCTTTCTCCTGTGTTAACTAGGCTCTATACTCCACAAGACTTCGGGATACTGGCTATTTATATGTCGATAGCCGTTCTTGGCTCTGCCATAGTTTCTTTAAAATACGACCTGGCCATTATCATTCCCGAAAAGGATGAAGATTCTGCCAACATTACCGTCTTATCCATAGTTATAGCTTTTATCATCAGTATAATATTATTTATAGTCATTTACCTTTTTAATGAGCAGATAGCACGTTTTCTGGTGGACAGTGAAGAAGATTCCAAGATACTGTCAAGGTGGTTGTATTTTATTCCTTTATCAATACTTTTTATGGGGGTTTTTAATGCCATCAGTTTTTGGTTTAACAGGAAGGTCTTTTATAAAAGGATGGCAACCAGTAAAGTACTCAATACCACAAGTATGACCGGAGTGCAGATTGGGCTAGGAGCTTTTAATTTTACCCCAATTGGGCTACTAATCGGTTTTGTTTCCGGCCGACTAGTAGCTGTATTATATTTACTTGGAAAGTTTAACCAAAATAGAGATTTGGCTTTTTCCAAAGTAAATAAGGAAAGGATATTAGCACTTTCAAAACGCTATAAACGATTCCCCTATTTCACGCTTCCTGCAGAGTTCACTAATGTTATTTCCAATCAATTACCAATTTTTTTAATCGGAAAATATTTTGGGGGAGTACTTTTAGGAAACTATTCGCTTATGGAACGAGTTTTAAGCGCACCGATAAGTTTGTTGGGAAGATCAGTGTTGGACGTGTTTAAACAAAGGGCCAGCGAAGATTTTATAAAGTATGGGAATTGTAAAAGTATTTTTATAAAAACGTTTAGGACTTTAATGGTTCTGTCGATTATTCCTACCCTTTTATTGTTCACTTTATCTCCACTTATTTTTGGAGTAATATTTGGAAAGGAATGGGAGATTGCAGGACAATTTGCACAAATTTTTTCTGTTTTATTCTTTTTTAAGTTTACAGCAAGCCCTTTGAGTTACATGTTCCATATTGCAGAAAAACAGCATTACGATATGTTTTGGCAGATAGGATTACTTATTTTTGCGGTGATTTCTTTTGTTATTGGCATAGCATACGATAATATCAATATAGCATTAATCTGTTTTGTTGCATCTTATTCGCTGATGTATATTTTAAATATATACCTGTCGTATTCTTTTGCCAAGGGCAATTTAAATGATAAAAATTTAGGTGATAACCATTGTTGATTATAAGGTCGGAAATTTAGGCTCTATCCAGAATATGCTAAAGAAAATAGGGGCTAAATCGGATATAACCTCAAACCCTGATAAAATTACGTCGGCAGAAAAAATAATACTACCGGGTGTGGGCGCATTCGATTCCGGAATAGAAAGTTTAAAGAAAAATGGTCTTTGGGAAATACTTAATGAAAAAGCCCTGGTTGAGAAAGTTCCTATTTTGGGAATATGTTTAGGGGCACAATTAATATGTGATGGAAGTGAAGAAGGAAATTTGAAGGGACTTGGATGGATAAAGGCCGATGTGAAAAAGTTTGATTTTAAGGATATTACCTTCAAAATTCCTCATATTGGTTGGAACTATACCTATCTTAATAAAGAGAGTAAGCTCTTTACAGATATGTATGAGGATCCAAAATTTTACTTTGTTCATTCTTTTTATATAGACGTTAAGGACGATTCTAGCCTCACCAAAACAATTTATAATCATGAATTTGATTCTGCCTTTGAAAATGATAATGTTTTAGGAGTTCAATTTCACCCTGAAAAAAGCCATAAATTTGGCATGAAGTTATTGGAAAACTTTGTCCTACACTACTAATATGGCCCTTAAAAGAATAATTCCTTGCTTGTTGCTCAGAGATAATGGATTGGTAAAAACAGTAAGATTTAAAAAATCAACATATATAGGCGACCCTATAAATGCAGTCAAGATCTTTAATGAAAAAGAAGTAGATGAGCTTGTGTTCCTGGACATTGATGCTACAAAGGAAAAAAAGGAACCTCCTTATTCATTTATCCAGGATATCGCTACAGAATGTTTTATGCCCTTCTGTTACGGAGGAGGCATTACAACTATAGAACAAATACGCAGGATAATTGCATCGGGAGCAGAGAAGGTATGTATAAACACCTCCGCCTTTACCAACCCGGGCTTCATACAAGAGGCCGCAAAAGTTTTCGGAAGTTCAACCATTGTGGTTTCAATTGACTACAAAAAAAATCTATTTGGAAAACAATTCGTATTTGTGAAAGGAGGAACTAAAAGTACAGGAAAAGATCCGGTTTCCTATGCTATGGAAATGGAAAAATTGGGAGCGGGAGAACTATTTTTGAATTCAATTGAAAGGGACGGAGCTATGGGTGGTTTCGATCTAGAGACCCTAAGAAAAGTCACCGATTCAGTGTCCATTCCGGTAGTTGTGTGCGGAGGAGCGGGAGAATTGAATCATTTTAAGAAAGCCTTTAAAGAAGGCCAAGCCTCTGCCGTTGCCGCGGGAAGCTTTTTTGTTTTTCAAGGGAAAAAAAGAGGTGTTCTTATTTCATACCCTAATGCTGAAGAATTAAAAGAAATTATTAAACAATAGTTAATATTCAATCAATAATAGCTTTAATATAACCATCAATTACATAATGAAAGTTAAAGAATATCAGATTTGTAAACGCTGTATTATGGATACAACGGATCCTGATATAACATTTGATGCCGAGGGGATTTGTAACCATTGCACCGATGCCTTACAACGAGCCAAAACCATGTGGTTCCCCAATGAGGAAGGGAATAAAAAGTTACTTACCATTGCAGAAAAGATCAAAACATCTCAAAGGAATAATGAATACGATTGTATTATTGGACTGAGTGGCGGGGTAGATAGTTCTTATCTCGCCTATAAGGTGGTTCAACTTGGGCTACGACCTTTGGTCGTACATGTGGATTGCGGTTGGAATTCGGAACTGGCCGTTAAAAATGTGGAGAACATAGTAAAGAAATTAAACCTGGATCTACATACCCATGTAGTAGACTGGCGGGGAATGAAGGATCTACAGCTCGCCTACTTCAAGGCCAGTGTAGCCAACCAGGATGTACCGCAGGACCATGCCATTTTCTCAGCCTTGTACAACTATGCGGTTAAGAACAATATCAAATATGTTTTTAATGGGGGCAACTATGCTACCGAATGTATTCTGCCTAGAGCATGGGGATATAACGCATTGGATTTTAAAAGCTTAAAAGCTATCCATAAAAAGTTTGGAACCCGAAAATTAAAAAAATATCCTTACGTAACTTTCTTTAAGAGATATATCTATTTTTCGTATATCAGACAAATGGAAATTGTTAAGCCATTAAACCTGATTCCTTATAACAAGGAAAGGGCGATTAAGGTAATGGAAAAGGAATTGGATTGGCAGTACTATGGAGGTAAGCATCACGAATCTCGCTTTACCAAATTTTTTCAGGCTTATTACTTGCCGAAAAAATTTGGTTATGATAAAAGAAGGGCACATTTGTCTAGTCTAATTGTCTCCAAACAGACGACAAGGGAGGAAGCGCTGAAGGAAATGGAAATAGAAATATACCCCAATGGCTCACATATTGAGGATATGGAGTATGTGGCCAAAAAGCTAGGCGTATCTCTAGGGGATTTTGAAAAAATAATAGCGATGCCCAATAAGTCGTATAAAGACTATGATAACAATGAAAAGCTTTTTAAGCTTGGGTTTCGGATTAGGAATAAGTTCTTTTGATAATATCCTTTCCCAAGAAATTAGTTTGTTCCGAATTAGCCTAGATGTCCAAAGTTAAAAAAATGCGCTCAAAATAGTACAGATTGAAAAACAGAATCACTAAATTAAATTTATCGAACTTTATCAAATACGATAATTTCCTTGCCATTTTTGCTTTTTTATTGCCCATCAATGAAAAACTCTCAACCTTTCTTATTTGTTTAAGCGTTTTAATTTTGATTCTTGATGCCATTCTTGGCAAAGTAGCTTTCAAATTACATAGAGAATTGCTTTTACTGCCAATTCTATATCTAATCTATGTCGTAGTATCGATAAGCATGTCGGGTGAAATCCAATTTAAGTGGTTTGAAAATAAGGCTTCACTATTGGTTTTTCCTCTTTTGTTTTCTACATCACACAAAATTGATCATAAGAAGATTCTGACTTTTTTTGTGTATGGTTGCTTAACAGCGTACTTATTCTGCTTACTGTTTGCGATTAAAAATTCGATAGTTATTGATGGGTCTAATTTTCATTTTCACCCGACAATCAATGATAAAAGGGGCTTTTTTGAATCCATGGTCTATGAGGGCAATTATTTTTTCGGTGTACACTTTTCCTCCTTAATGCAAATATCATATTTTGCCCTTTATCTTGCCCTGGCAATTTCCGCTTTATTTTTTCGACTTGAAGGGTTTAAAGGTAAAAAGATTGTCGTTTTTATTTTTGTGATCGCAATTCTACAAACCACAAGTTTAGCGGGGATATTAAACCTGGTCACCGTATTGTTCTTGGCCATAATATATAGAATGAAATCCAAAAGAAAAAAAACAGTTATCGTTTTTGGATTTATAGGCCTGATACTTTTGAGCGCTCTGTACCATCCCAGAATTAATAGCACTATAAGGGGGGTTTATAAAACTTTTCAAGGTGAGAATTCTCCAGAATATCCCAAGCAACCAAGATTAATGACATGGGAGGTAGCCATTAAAGCTATTGCTAAAAATGGTATTTTCGGCGTGGGAATAGGAAATTCTCAAAAGGAGCTGAACAAAAGATATAAAGAAATGGGATTTGAAAAAGGAAGTAGGGAAAATCTGAACGCTCATAATCAATACTTGCAGATTTTATTGGAATGTGGGATTTTAGGATTGGTGACGTTACTTTTTATTCTTTATTCTTTGCTAAAGAGAACAATTTATATTGAGGAGCGTGAAAGGCCTTTTGTGCTGTGCTTCTTTTTATTGATTGTCACAAGTTTTATGTTCGAGAGCATTTTGAGCAGATATATAGGTATTTCCTTTTTTGCCTTTTTTATAAGCCTAATGTTCCGAACGAATAAAGAAATAGACCAAATATGACCTTAATATGACCTTAAAATCATACAAATACAGGATATTTGTCATACTACTGTGTTACTATGCTTTGTTGTCTATTTTAAATTTTGTTTTTATAATACACTCCAACTCCTTCTTACCTGTCGCCTATAATACGGAGAGCACATTCGAATTTTTAGGCGGCCGGTTCACAATAGTCACCTTGGTGATATTGTGTAATTTATTTATAATTAATTTCTGTAAGATTAGCGATTTTGCATACTCCATATTGATATTGATATTGATCTTTTTTGTAATTCCCGGGGGGCTTCTATATGCTTCGAATCAAATTATTCCCGGAGAGATTTTTTTCCTAAACAACCTTTTGTTTTATTCTATTTGTTTTTTCTTATCGATAAATTTGAAAATTAACACCCCAATTTTGAACAAAGGTCAGGCAGCGAAAGTATTGCTGATGATAACAACCATAGGTATAATCCCATTTGTCTATTTGTATAGCCCTTATATTGATTTAAAGAACCTATTACTTATCAATGTATACAAGACAAGGGCTTTGGTAGAAGTAAATATTCACAACAGCTATACCGCCTATACCTATTCATGGTACTCCAAGATTATTCTCCCGGTCATAATGGTCTTTTTTATATATTTTAAGAGCCGAATAGGGCTGGTGGTAAGTTTTGTGTTTTTGCTATTTTTCTACCTATGCGGAGCCCATAAAACCGTTTTTCTGGGCACTATCGCCGTACTTGTTTTTTATAAGTATGACTATCTTAAGAAAACCTATCTCTTAGTGAAATTTCTTTGCATAATTGGTGCTATGGGCTTGTTGTTCCAATTTTTGTTTGAATGGGATTATTTCTGGACAATAACGCTACATAGAATTTTTATGTTGAATGCGCTGTTGGATTATTGTTTTTTTGATTTTTTCGACGATAATCCTATATATTGGTCAGATTCTTTTATGGCCTCATTAATAGAATATCCTTATGATATTTTGCCCTCCAACATAATAGGTCGGGAGTATTTGAACAGCCCAAAAATGTATGCCAATTCGGGTATAATAGCAAATGGTTTTAAAAATGCGGGAATTATAGGAGTATTGATAAATATTTCGATAGTATCTGTTTTTTTAAGTTTTATGAACAGTTTTAATATTAGTCCTAAATTTTTCGGGCTATTTCTTTTACTGATGTTTACGTTTACAAACGCATCATTAGTAGGATCAATTTTAACACATGGTCTATTAGTTCTTTTTTTGGTTTGCATGTACATCTTAAGAAATACCAAATATTCGCTAAACTAAAAAATCAAACTTCAAAGTATTATGGGTAACCTCAAAAAGAACATTTGTCACCTCACCACGGTTCATCCTCGAAATGATATTCGAATTTTTTTGAAAGAATGTATTTCCTTAATGCAGAATGGCTATAATGTGAATTTAATCGTTGCCGATGGTCAGGAAGATGAAAATAAAAATGGCATATCAATTTATGGCATTGAAAAGCCAAAAAACAAACTCATTAGGGTATTCATAACCCCCTTTAAAATAGTCCGAAAAGCGCTAGGATTAAATGCTGACCTATATCATTTTCACGACCCGGAACTTATAGTTGCCGGATTGATTTTACGTTTAAAAGGGAAAAATGTCATTTATGACATTCATGAAGACTTACCACGTCAGCTTTTTGTTCAAAAAAATAAGCTTTGGATAAAAAGGGAAACAATGGAATTTTTCTTGGATGTTTTTGAGAACTTTGCGGCTAAAAGATTCACTGGAATTGTTACCGCCACTCCATTTATTGGGAAAAGATTTACAAAAATAAACACGCGGACAGAAGTTGTTAACAACTTTCCGATACCAGATGAGCTTGCCTCAAAAAGAATTAACGTCTTCAAGAAGAATCAAGTGTGTTACGTAGGAGGTATTCTTAGGGTTCGGGGCATACTAGAAATGGTCAAAGCGTTAGAATATGGCGATACCAAATTGAATATTTGCGGTAAATTTGAAAATCAGGAACTTAGGGAAGAAACAATGAAGTTAAAAGGATGGTCGAATGTAATAGATTACGGCTTCTCAAGTAGAGAAGAAGTTAGCGAGGTATTAGGGATATCCATGGCGGGTCTTGTATTGTTCAAAGCACTCCCCAACCACATCAATTCTCAACCCAATAAACTGTTCGAGTATATGTCAGCCTCTTTGCCTGTAATTATCTCGAATTTTGAGCATTGGAAAGAAATTTTAGATCGTTTTAATTGCGGAATTTGTGTTGATCCCGAAAAGCCGGAAGAAATTGCAAGGGCAATTAAAAGAATCAAAAATAATCCGGAAGAAGCAAGAGAAATGGGCAAAAATGCTAGAAAAGCTGTTGAAGAAGTATACAATTGGAACGCAGAAGAAAAAAAGTTGTTGGCTATGTATGCATCAATTTTAAATTGAGGTTTTTGAGTTCATTTTAATTTTCGAGTTGTATTGACGCACTTGCTTAGTTAAGATTTTTAGTCAATAGACCTCATCAAGGAGAGTACTTGAAAATTGTAGTATTTTGATTTTACAATCCATCTTTAAAAGCCGATTAAACTCTCAAATATGATTGTTGACAATATTAAGACTATTTACCAAAAAAGTCCTGTTTTTATACAAAATGCGTTTATTTCGGCATATGGTCTATATTGGAAAAGGAGAAGGCTCGGAGGTGTTTTTTCCAAACAAGTAAAGAAATTTAAAGCTAGGGAAAACTATACGTACAAGCAATGGAAGGAATACCAAACCATAAAATTAAGAAAACTGCTGCTACATGCTTATAATACGATACCCTATTATAGGGAATTGTATTCAAAGCATGGTTTTGACTGCGATGATTTTAATCACTTTGAAATCGAGAACTTAAAGGAACTCCCCTATTTGGAAAAAGATGAACTAAGAAAATTCGGGGGCACAACCTTATTATCCTCAAAAAGGCCAAAGGGAGCTTTTTTATCTAGTAGCGGCAGTACAGGTACGCCAGTAAAGATTTTTTTTAGTAATGAGGCCTATCAAACATGGAGTGCAGCTTATGAGGCCAGAGTCCGGAATTGGGCAGGAGTAAACCATAAAATGGCAAGAGGGATGATCGGAGGAAGAAGAATTTTACCAGAAGCTCATGGAAAACCGCCCTACTTCAGATATAATTATGCGGAAAAACAAAGCTATTTTTCCGCCTATCATTTGTCTCCGGATACCGTTTCCAATTATTTGGAGGGCATGATTAAGAATAAGGTTGAATATATGGTGGGGTATGCGATGAGCAATTATTTATTAGCAGAATTTATAGAAAAGAAAGGGCTGCAAGCACCAAAACTAAAAGCGGTATTAACTTCAAGTGAAAAATTGACACCTGAAATGAGAGATACAATGGAGAGGGTATATGAGTGTAAAGTCTTTGACGCCTATAGCGGGGTTGAAGCTTGTGGATTAATTTCGGAAAATAGCTATGGGGAATTACTTTTTAGTCCGGATACCGGAATTATAGAGGTGGTTGATGAAGATGGCGAGGAAGTTCCCCCAGGAGAGACAGGGGAAGTTATCTCTACGGGACTTATAAACTTTGACCAACCTCTGATTCGCTATCGTATCGGGGATAGGGTTAAGCTTACCAAAGATCAAAAAACAGTATCGGGAAAATCAATGTTAAAGATTGAAGAAATAGAAGGTAGAATGGAAGATGTCATTGTAACCAAGGACGGTAGGGAAATGGTACGTTTTCATGGCTTGTTCATTAACATACCTAAACTGGTTGCATCCCAACTAGTTCAAAATAGTATTGAAGATTTTACGATAAATCTAGTGGTGGAAGAAGGATTTTCAAAAGAGGCTGAAAGTGAAATTAAAAGAAGATTACAGAGTCAAGTAGGCGAGGTATCGGTTACTTTTAAATATTTGAAAGATATACCAAGGAACAGGAACGGTAAGTTTAGGGCCGTTATTTCAAAAATAAGATCATAATTATTTAATGCAGAAATTTTTAAGGTCGTCTCTGCTTAAAAATTGGTCTACCTGAATAGAAAAGGGGTTTGGGACAAGAAGCCTGTATAAAAGGTTTAACATTAAGGGTATTTCAAGGGCGGTGATAATTGCCTGTCCGTCCGCAAAGTTCCAGTTCTTGTATTCTTTATGGTTCATTTCTTTCAACAGGAGACTCCCAAACTAACTCAGCCTTAGAAGCTAGCTTTTATGGTATCTCATAATCTTCTAGTCTCCCCAGAGCATTAATACCATCTCCGTTAAGAGCAATAAGCTCAAAAGACACCAATTTGCCTTTATTTACTTTGACAATAATAAAATTATCCTGCTTTCTTCCTCCCATTCCGGAGGCTATCAGCGTTATGTTATCTTTTTTATCATACATAATGCCCCTTTCATAGACCCCAGTATCCCCTGCAAACATATAAACGTTATTTTCCAAAGTTTCAAAAAGGGGATATATCTCTGAAAAAAAATTGATTTCCTCCGCCCTCCCGGAAGGAGAATTGGGCGGGTAGTTTTTGTACTCATTGTCTTTGGCCCACCATAAAATCTGGTGAAAGAAAATAAAAACATTCTCCGCTTTAGAAGCTTTAGTTGCCACCTCTTTTTTTAGCCAGTCCAACTGCGCCCCTGAAATGTTCCATTTATCCAGATTGGGATCCAGGATAAGGAAAAGATCCTTGTTTTTCATAAAACTTCTGTAGGAGGGCCCATAACGTTCGGTAAATAGAGCTCTTTTTTTGGAATTTGCAATATCGTGGTTACCGGGCGCAAAATATACCGGTTTGTTTATTGTAGCAATGTCTGCATCCAGTTCATCCCATTCTTTGGCCAGTGACCCATTATATACAATGTCTCCGGTAAAAACACCAAAGGCCAGGTTCTGATCATTTTTAAGCAAATCTAGTTTGGCTTTAAAGGGAGGGTGCACACCTATATTTTCTTCAGATTCCCCAGGATAGCCATAAACATGCCCAGCCACAAAAAATTTATAGGCTATTTTCGTTGTTGGAGGGTCTTGTTCCGGGCAAGAATGGGCCAGAAAAAATAAAAAGACAAAAAAGTATTTCAACATTGCCGATTCAATTGTTTTTAAGGTGCTTTTTTATTTCCATTAGTGCCTCATTTTCATTACCCCAACCTTTCACTGTGGCCGGGTCTGTTTTATTGTAATTTAAAAACCAGGTTTCAAGTATAGAGACCAGCCCCGGATAGTTCAAAGATAGTTCGTTATACGTTAAAGCATTAATGATACGCAGCTCTTCTTTTGCCGGTACTGCAATAATCTTATAATCCTCCTCCCCATCATCTATCAATTTTAAAACAGCTATGGGGACAGTTTCAATGACCGTTCCTGTTTTTAGAGCTTCCGAAAGGACGAGGATATCCAGAGCATCTCCATCCCCTCCTTCATCGGCATTTGAATGCGTTGAGGGGATAAAGCCGTAGTTGGCCGGGTAGGGCAGAAAATCGATCACTCGCTCCACATTGTTTTTTTTATCGATAACAAAATTTCCCAAATTTTGATCATACTCAAATTTCTTATTAGTGCCCCCAGGGATCTCAACAACGGCATTAATGGTCTTGTCGGTTACAAAGGTGCTTAAGTGGTAGTAGTCTTTTCCCGTGCCGCATCCCCAGAGGAAGAGACAGATTGCCGGTATAAATTGCGATGATAGCCTTAAGGTTTTTTTAAAGGGGAAGTTTAAGATTAGCCAGGGCAATTTATACTTTTCCATCGGCAGTACCCCGTTCAAAATTCCGGATGATATAATAAATTAATACCCCTTACATATTTGGAGTTTTTTGATAACCTGGCATCTATGTATTGAGTAACCTCCCTGGCCTCGGTGTCGGAATCAAGAACATATTTTAGTTCCAGGATTATGTCGTCAATATTGAACTTACCGGCAACGTAGGATTGATAATTGGGATTAAAAAATTCCTGGTTAAAATCTACCGTAATCCGGAAATTCCCACAAAATGATAGAAAATACCTCCGCACATAAGTGTTTAATAAGGCGGGATGTAGAAGTTGCAGCACATTGTGTAATTGTTGTTGTTCTGCCGTGGCAGCGATCAGGGCTTGATGAATATCATTGGAAGTCTGCTGATTGAGGTTGTAGTTGTCCCTGAATTTATAGGTGATCTTATCCCCGGCTTCACCCTTTTTTATTTTGATCTCAATGCTGGGATCCTTAATAACCGCGGTTTCGTACCCATACCATCTTAGCCGCAGCTTTTTCCGGTTGGCAACCCCGGCAACATTCTGTTTGTAAAAATTGAAATTTGCATCGTCAAAATAAATATTGTTAACCTTTCTCTTGTAAAATACCTCCTTGAATCCAAACGGATTCAGATATACCCGTCCAATAATGTCATCTACATAACAGTTTTCATATACAAATTTCCGCTCATGCCGTAAGTTGCCACCATACGGAACAGCTGTTTTTGACTCATTGACTGCTTTTACCATATTCATTACCATACATCTTTTCAATAACCCCCTCGGTTTTTTCAAGGATGAGTTTATTATCAATAATAAGATCGGAATTCGGTTCAATTAGGTAGGATACCTCATTACCCGAAAACCGCACATCCTTTAAATCGATCAGTCCCGGGCCGTATTCACTTTTCTTCTGGAAACATGAGATGGCCAATCTGGTGTTAAGGATGGCGATATCCGAAATTGTAATACGCGAGAGGTCCTTACTCACCAAACCAATCTCCCCGTCCCTGATTTCGATGGCATTTCCGCTAATGGTGCTACCCTCCCCGGCGCTCATTCCCTTATCGGACGGATTTACAATCGTTATATTCTGAACCGTAATATCCGAACCGGAAATATCAATGCCATCATTTCCGGAATCTGTAAAAACAGAATTGGTGATCCTGCCTTTTACAAAATCCCCGTCAAAAGCATCGGAATACGTGCTCTTAAACTGTATGGAGTCCATCATAAAATCGGACCTGATGATATTCAATGCATCCTCGGACCGGTTCTTTTCAAAAATACAGTTGCTTAATTCAACCGTTGTTTCATTAAAATTCACCGAGCCGCTAAGGGACCAATAGTTGGTCTCGGGAACGGAAAGATTGGTAAAATAGGTATGTGTCAGGACAGATTTTTGTTCGGGGGAGGAAATAAAAATACCCCCACCCGTACTATCCTCTGAAAAGAAACGGATTGGCTCATCCTTCGTTCCCCTGGCAAGCCACGGAGAATAGGAAATTATAGAGGCATTATTCCGGAGGTTTAATTCAAATCCCGCTTCAATCTCAATGATATAATCCGATGGTATATGGACCACTCTGTCTATACTATGGCTTCCCTTTTTAAAGGTTAGGATTTTTGCCTTTTCATCCGGAATGATAAAATCAAAATCTCCGAAATTGGTTCTTAACTGCATCGCCGATATGGCATCTTCGTCAAGATTGGAATTAAATGCCGCTATAGGGCTGTATTTCTTGGCACCGGAACCCAGCAAATGGTGGCTCAATCGGATTTTTCCCAGATCTTTCGGATATCTGAAGCCACCCTCCTTATTTTTTTTTGACACGAAGGCGTTGTTGAATGATCTCTTCAATTGAAATTTAAAATTTGCCGTATCCCGCGGTCCAATTATAAGTGTCTTTTTGTTTTTATTCAGAGACTTTTTATTCTCAAGTACCAAATCCTCTATTACCACAGGAAAGTCAGAAATATTCATAAGTTCTATTTCCATAGAATCCTGGCCATAGGATAAAAGCGAAGAACGCACAAGATTAGCCGGATGAATCTTCTTCTTAATGAAATTAGCGTTGTGTTGGAGCACACCAAAATCCAGAGCTGCATCATTAAATTCCCCTGTGAGATTTAAGGAAAGCTCATTTAACTCATCTTCGTATTTACGGACAATCTCATCGATAAATTTTTCAGAGGAAACCAATTCATAGTTCGCTACCAATTTCTCCCGGAACAAATCGTCATGAATGCCTATGGGGTATTCATTCAATAATTTGAGCTCATATCCTGAATTGGAGTCGAACGAAACAGGCTCCAATTTATTGGTTACCGGGTTATAGTAAATCCGGATATTTTCTATATGCAAACCATGCTGGCCACCGAATAAATTGGACAGGGCAATATAACGCGTTAATTTATCCACATCAAAGGCCTCGGATAGTTCTAATTCCCCGTCCCTAAGGCCCAGAAATAAATTTTTGGCTACCTCAAATTGCCTGGACAGTACGGGCGAACGTAGGCTTTTATTTTCGTTATAAACCTTTACAGGAAGCTCCCCGGCTTTTGGCAAATCTACATCTTCAGGATAATTAAGATTCAGGTCCATAACCTGTTTTCGTTCATCCCAAATAGCAGATTCATCAAATCCAAGGATCAACCCCTCCCTTCTTCGGTTGTTTTCAATAAGAATTTTATCAAAACTCTCTTCCATCGCCATAATACCCATGGGAATTGTAGAATCTTTATCAACGATCTTAAGATCAACATTCAGAAAATCATACCGTAAACCTACTAACCCGTTATCCTTTACTACCTTATTAAATAACCATTCCCATAAGTAATTACGGGATTTAGGATGTTGTAGGGAGAATTTTCGCATTCTGAAAATAGTCTCTTCCCCCTCCGGCATAATACGGTAAGACCATTTTGAGGGATGATCCAAATGATCTGTCCAATCGCCTTTTAACCGAATCTTTGCCGGGATATTGTTTTTCCCTTCTGTTCTAATACGGGCATTTACGAGATCATCGTCGCTGGTTATGAGTATTCCTGATTTTAAAGCCTCCCCTCTTTTATTGGCAATTTTGGTAAATTGTGAGGCTTTCATGGAGATTCTTAATTTGCCAAGTGTATTTGAAATATCATATTTGTAAGAAAGGTCATCCGGACTGACCTTAATATCTTCAAATCTTCCTAATTCTCTAGTATGCCTTACAAATTCCAATTCATCCAGATTATCTATTGAAAAATACGGATGGTCCAAGCCAAACTTAAAAAGGTAACGGGTGGTATCGTTAATTATCTTTTTAGTCGGGGTCAATTGCTCTTTTGTAAGCAAAATATGATCCCATTTCGCATTTATATTACGCCATTTTGAGGGATCTTTAAGATAGAGAAAGACTAAAAACCTGCCGTTTCTTTGCAGGTCACTAATGGAATCTGAATATACCACCAATAATGTGGGGGTTCCAAGTTCGTTATTTAGGTAGAGGGAGAGATTACCCTCCTTATAGATTTTATTTTTCTCAAGAGAAATCAGATCCTCCGTATACAGTGATGACCGGATAGCTGTAGGGGTGCTGCCGGGGTCCGTAACGGGGTCACGACCGCCCCAATCAAGGGTGCCCTGGGATTGAACGATAAATTTTACAGCCAGCAAGACCAGAATGGCCAGGGCAGCCCAGACGAAAAATTTACTTATATGATCCTTTTTCTTCGAATTAACTAGCATTTTTTCATGTTTCGGCGACTCCTAAATGGTCATATTTTTACTGTCGATGAAGGTTAGGGAAACCTCATTGTCCAAAGTTGTGATGGCTTCTGTAATTTGGTTTACGTCATTGAAATCTTTTAATACCACCAAAAAATTAAAATCCAGGCTGTCTTTATTTTTATTAAGGCGAATTAACTCTGTACGCGAGGAATGCGCTGAAATAATTTCAGCGATCTGCGATTGAATTCCTAAAATATCCTTTTTATCAGCCCCGGCCATATTGATAATGAGGTTTTGATTAATAGTATCCCTGGTCTTTTTCCGGTTAGACAAATAAATAATAATAAAAAGCACCAGGGTTCCAATAATCGTTGGTGCCGGTTGGTCTGCACCAAATCCGAGGCCAATAGCTATCGCCATAAAAAAGTAGCCCAATTCCTCCGGTTCTTTTATGGCTGTTCTAAAACGAATTATAGACAGGGCCCCTACCAACCCTAATGAGAGCGCCAGGGAAGATTTTACGATACTGATAATTATAAAAGTAGTGACCCCCACCAAAATCAAAACCTTTGATAGTTGAAATCTATTTGACAATGACCTCCCATATCTGACATATACCAAGGAAAGAAGGAATAGCAGTACGGAACACAAAACAATATTCAACCCGTAGTTTGCAATTGAAAAGGTTTCATCTGTATTAAAGTTTAATTGTTCCAGGAGGTTGTTCATTCCTTAAATAAAATTAAATATTAATTGACATTTTAATAATACAAATAAAGAAAACATAAGTGGCTAAAAAAAATATAACCCACTTTTTAATCCGTTCTAGCTGCTATCGATCTGCAATCAAGAAATTGTCCCTGAACTATAAAAGAACAAACCATTAAGAAAAAGGCAAGTTTTAAATCAAAATGGCCTATTAAGTGCTATTTTTGGTCGCATTCCTGAACTTCCATTTTAAATACAGCCAATGAAGTTAATTACCGTAGTTGGAGCACGACCTCAGTTTGTTAAAGCAGCCGTGGTCAGCAGAGCCATTGCGCAACACAACCAGAAGGTTGATTGTGAAAAAATCATTGAAAAAATAATACATACGGGCCAGCATTTTGATGAAAATATGAGTTCGGTTTTTTTTGATCAAATGGACATTCCCAGGCCGCACTTTAACTTGGAGATCAACAGTCTTTCCCACGGTGCGATGACCGGAAAAATGTTGGAGAAAATTGAAGAAATACTTCTGGAAGAAAAACCAGATTGGGTGCTTGTTTATGGGGATACCAACTCTACTTTGGCGGGGGCTTTGGCTGCCAAGAAGTTACATATCAAAGTTGCACATGTAGAGGCAGGCTTGCGCTCTTTCAATATGAAAATGCCGGAGGAAATAAACAGAATTTTGACTGATAGAATTAGCGATATTTTGTTTTGCCCCACAGAAACAGCAATGGAGAATCTTGACAAGGAAGGTTACGGCCAATTGGACATAAAAAGGGTCAATAGTGGAGATGTAATGCAGGATGCCGCCCTATTTTATACCGACAAAGCCGCAAAGCCGGATGAACTCAATCCAGAACAGGAATTTATTTTATGTACCGTACACAGGCAGGAGAACACGGATGATGAAAAAAAATTATCGGATATTTTTGAAGCTCTGGGAGAAATATCCTCTCAGTATAAGGTGGTTTTACCTTTGCATCCAAGAACGGTGGGCAAATTGAAGCGTTATGGAATAGCCCCGGGACCACAAATTCAGATATTGGATCCAGTGGGTTACTTTGAAATGATATGGATGCTTAAAAATTGTTCCTTGATAATGACCGATAGTGGAGGCTTACAAAAAGAGGCTTTTTTCTTTAAAAAGCCCTGCATAACCTTACGAGAAGAAACGGAATGGGTGGAACTGATTATCAATGGCGTTAATTTTTTAACAGGGTCTGATAAGGAACTCATTTCCAAAACATTCCACAAGATATCCAATGCCGATATAAGTTTTGATATGAACTTATACGGAGACGGTAATTCTGGGAATGCCATTGTGGCTGAATTAATTTCGGATATCGAAAAAGGATAGTTCACATGGCAGGAAACATCTGGATAATCAATGAGCATCTGACGACTCCGGATCTAAGCGAGAATGGTCATAGCAGGCATTATTCACTTGGTTCGGAGTTTATAAAAAATGGATATGATGTTTCTTTGATTACCTCTTCGTTTTCACATAATCCTAGGAGAAAAGTTCCTCTGAGCGGACTCCTTAAAACTATAGATGGGCGTATCAGAACCTTGGTTATCAAAGGTTTTGGGTATAGTCAATCAAGCAGTTTTGTAAGGATTATAAATTGGGTGCTGTTCTTTAAACTTTGTTTTTTGGCGCCTTTCACCAGATTGCCAAAACCCGATATCATTATACTGTCTTCAACCCCCATGTTACCGGTCTACAATGTATTGTACTTTAGAATGATTTATCCAAAATGCAAATTTATTTTCGAAACCAGGGATTTATGGCCCCTCACGCCGATGAGGATTGGGAATTATTCGGAGAAGAGTATATTTATTCATGTATTAAAGCACCTGGAGTATAAATGTTATTCAAAGGCGGACTACATCGTTTCAGTACTTAAAAATTCCGATGAGCACATTAAAGAACTACTGGGCAAAAAGGACTTCAATTTTAAATGGATTTCAAACGGGATTGACTTGCAGAATTTTTCTGAAAATCAACAGGATAAAAATTGGGATTTTGTCAGGAATATTGGTCACAAAGACGCTTTTATTGTTGGCTATGCTGGTACGTTAGGGAAAGCAAATGCTATGGAATATATTGTGAGGGCGTTTAATGATTTCTTCAATGGGTCTAAATATTACCTGGTAATCTTAGGTGACGGCGGAGAAAAGGAGTCATTGGTTGCCGAGGCAGAAGGGAATTACAATATCATATTTCTGGATACTGTTCAGCGGGAATATTTAATGTCCTTTTATAACCGATGTGATGTGCTGTATTTGAGTTGGCGCAATTTAGACCTTTACAAATACGGTGTTTCAGCCAATAAAATCTTTGAGTATATGTTCGCCAAAAAACCGGTTTTGATGTCCTGCAACATACCGAAAAACATCATTGAAGTATCCAATTGCGGGTTAACGTCCATGCCGGAGAATAGAGGGGATATCAAAGAAAAAATCATTGAAATGGCACAATGGTCAGAAGCGCAAAGGAGTGAAAAAGGTCAAAACGGGTATAGCTGCCTGACTTCTAAATTCACCTATGAAAAACTAGCTCAGGATTACATAACCGTCTTCAGGGAATTACATTTCTCAGTTCCGGGATCACGGCGACGTTGAAAAAATCAAATTGCCAGACTGGCGGGAAACATATTCTCCATCCCTGCCGTGCGGATTGTACTTATAATATTCTAAAAAGTAAATCCATATCCCTATTTTTGTTTTCAATAAGATGCCATTGTACTTTTTAGAAACCGCGGTTGCAATATTCATAGGAGCCTTTCTCCTTACCTATTTAACAATACCTAAAATAATCGGGGTTGTTGAGTACAAAAGGCTAATGGACAATCCTAACCAGCGAAGTTCGCATAGCACGAAAACACCAACCTTGGGGGGGATCGCTTTTTTTTATACACTGGTTTTTGCCCTCTTTTTTATAGAGGACAGAGCCAACTTTAATGAAGCTATCTACATTATTCCGGGACTCACCGTCCTTTTTATTATCGGGATAAAGGACGACCTGGTGGTCCTCTCCCCGGGAGCAAAGCTCGTTGCCCAAATGGCGGCTATTGCATTCATCCTGGTCAATAGCAGTTTTACCATCGATTCCCTGAACGGGTTTTTAAACATCAACGAAATCCCGTACTACCTCTATTTGCTCATCGGGGGCTTTATGATGTTGACAATTATAAATTCCTATAATCTCATTGATGGAATAGACGGTCTGGCATCGGTGGTTGGCATTGTTATTATGATTATCTATACCACCATTTTTTATTTAACAAAAGAATACTTTTTTGCCTTGATCAGTATCACCTTGAATGCTAGCCTTATGGCTTTCTTTGGTTTCAATATTTCAGCTGATAAGAAGATATTTATGGGGGATACCGGATCTTTAATAATTGGATTTGTTATTAGTATATTAACCTTGAAATTTCTTGCATTAAAGCCAGAATCCTATGCAGAACTACCTTTTTTGCTCGAAAATGCACCACTGATTGCCATAAGCATATTAATTGTACCACTTTTTGATACAGCCCGGGTTTTTGCCATACGGATCGCAAATAAAAGAGCCCCCTTTTCACCGGACCGGAACCATACGCATCACGTGCTTATTGATTTTTGGGGCTTAAGCCATAAGCAGGCCAGTTTTATTATCGGTTGTTTCAATCTCATTTTTGTGGTGCTGTTCGTTATTTTGGGAAGTACAGCAAGGAATTTTGGAATGGTCGTTATGCTTGTGGCTGTTGTTGTTTTATTAGGATATATATTTTTTAAATACAATTATAATTTTACAACCTTAAAACAGAAAATACTACTAAAAAGAAAAGTGGATAAAATAAAATCCAAGGTCGGGGATTCCAACAAAATGAAACCGAAAAGGAAGGAAGAAGTCCAATAGTGCCGGGATTATTTTCATCTCCATGCATACTTTGGTTATGGAAACCGGTTGCCGTGCTTTTATAAAAACTCCAGATAGGATAGTTTCATGAAGAACCTGGTATCCATCATAACACCGGTGTATAATTCCGAAGCCTTCCTAAGAGATTGCATAGAATCTGTGTTATCACAGACCTATTCAAATTGGGAACATCTGCTGGTAGATGATGGCTCCCGCGATCAAGGTGCTTCTATACTAAGTGATTATGCCCTCCGTGATTCCCGCATAAAATTTATTAAACTGGAAGAGAACCTAGGGGCAGGAATGGCCCGGAATAAGGCCTTAGAAGTGGCAACTGGCCGGTATATGGCCTTTCTCGACAGTGACGACGTCTGGCACCCGGAAAAGCTGGTGAGGCAACTAGCTTTTATGAAGGAAAATAACTATCCTTTCACCTTCACTTCGTATAGCACTATGGATTGTAAGGCTAAAAAGATGAAAAGGATACAGGCCAAACGAGTGGTCACCTATCGGCAGGCCTTGTATAAAAATCCAATAGGATGTTTAACAGTGGTGTATGATGTGGATTTTTTTGGAAAGCAACGCATGCCGGCGATCAGAAGAAGACAGGATTACGGACTTTGGCTACAGCTTTTAAAAAAGACCAATGCGCATGGTTTGGATGAGGACCTTGCATCCTACAGAATACACCCTGATTCTGTTTCCTTTAATAAATGGAAGCTTTTAAAGCACGAATGGAAACTTTATAGAGAAGTTGAAAAGTTATCTCTGTTAAAATCCACATTTTATCTGGTTTCTGCTGTATTTCTGAAATTGAAAAGCTATTTTTAAGGAAAAGAAAATTGTTACTCCCAAATGCCGAGGCCATTTATTCCAAGCTCCTTTGAAAAAAGGGTGATGCTTCTGGCAGGTGATCTTGTCATGATCATTGCCTTACTCCTGGTTCTTGTAAATCAGGCAAAAGAGCATGGATTCGGTGTCCTGAAATTCAATGTCGGTGCCCTTGTTATAGGAATTCTTGCATATCTGTCCTTAGCCTATTATTTGGGGTTTTATACTTTTGATAAAATTTCCAAGGGCAAATATTCCCCCTCGCTGGCTAATATACTAAAGACGTTTTCCGTTTTCACCGTTTTTGTATTAATACTGTGGCTTTTTGATAACTCGTTCAGAAGAATTCCGTGGGGCTATATTTTCCTGTCAACTCCTGTAATAATTGGGTTATGGCGTTACTTCTTTGGAAATTTGTTCGGAATTGCCCCGCAAACCAGGAACGTGCTATACTTGTATGATGACAATATAACTAGTATTAAGGAAGACATTCATGCGATCCAAGGGAGGGAGCTAAAAACAAACTACAAGGTAAAACACAGCTATTCCATAGATGATGTGGCACTCAGTGCTTCAGGATTACTTGCTACTGAGAATAGGACCCCTACCTGGATCGTAAACACAAATAGCCGGAGCATTGTACCTGATACTATTGAAAGGGAGATCTTTAGCGCCATAAGCCGGGGGAAAGACATCATCTACTTTAATACGTTCTATGAAAACACCTATGAAGCCTTGCCTATTAATTCCTATGATAATTTTCACGAAATACTTCAAATCAACAATACTAAAATAGGCCTTCCTCATAAAATATTTAGTTTCGCAGTTAATTTTAACCTATCCGTTCTGGTGGGTCTTGTCTGTGTTTTAGCTACTCCCTTTGTTTTTACAGGGAATCTTTTTTTTAACAAAGGACCGCTCTTTTATGTCCAAAAAAGAGTAGGCAGGTACGGGAAGGAATTTAAGATCTATAAATTTAGATCTATGGTTACTGATGCCGAAAAAGCAGGTGCAAAAATGGCCACAAAGAACGACAGCAGAATAACGCCTTTTGGTAGGATACTGCGAACTTTTAGAATTGATGAACTTCCTCAGATCATTTCCGTCATTAAGGGAGATATGAAATTCATAGGCCCAAGGCCGGAACGCAAGGTTTTTGTAAGTCAACTTAATCAAATGCTTCCTTTCTACAATGTAAGGCATTTGATCCCTCCGGGTATTACCGGTTGGGCTCAGGTAAAGTACAAGTATGGTGAGAACATGGAAGATTCTATGAGAAAATTGGAGTATGATCTCTACTATATAAAAAATAGATCCATTACGCTCGATCTAAGGATTATTTTTAAAACTATTACAACCGTTTTATTTTCCAAAGGGGTTTAAAAAATATACTTATTCCGGAATACGGTTCCCTCAAAATTGATGTTTTGCCTTGGAATTGCGTTTTTAAGCTGAAATAGTTGGTTAACAAATGTTACGCAGCTATTTTTGCGCTTTCTGAATTAGGGAATCTTTAAACAATTCAATTAAATTTTATAGGACGATATGAAAGTATCAGTAATAGGTACTGGTTACGTAGGCCTGGTTACCGGCACCTGCCTGGCGGAAACAGGTAACGAAGTGGTTTGTGTAGACATTGATGAAATTAAGGTAAGGCAAATGCAGAACGGGGAGGTTCCTATCTACGAACCTCATCTAGATGTTTTGTTCGAACGCAATATCAATGCGGAACGCCTCAGTTTCACTACCTCCCTGCAAGAAGGGCTGGATCACGGGGATATTATTTTTCTGGCCCTGCCCACTCCTGAAGATGAAGACGGTTCGGCAGATTTAAAGTATGTCCTGGGCGTGGCTGATGACATAGGCAAAATGATAACGGATTATAGGGTAATCGTGGATAAGAGCACCGTTCCCGTGGGCACCTCGGACAAGGTACACGCCGCAATCGCAAAGAATGCCAAATGCGATTTTGACGTGGTCTCCAATCCGGAATTCCTTAGGGAAGGCTTCGCCGTGGATGATTTTTTAAAGCCGGAGCGCATCGTGGTGGGATCCAGTTCTGAAAGAGCCACGGATTTAATGCAGAAATTGTACAAACCTTTTGTCCGTTCCGGGAACCCTGTTATCATAATGGATGAAAGATCTGCCGAGTTAACAAAATATGCTGCCAACTCCTTTTTAGCCACCAAGATTACATTTATGAACGAAGTTGCCAACTTTTGCGAAAAAGTGGGGGCAGACGTGGATAAGGTCAGGATAGGGATGGGTACCGATTCGCGCATTGGGAAACGTTTTCTTTTCCCCGGTATCGGCTATGGGGGGTCCTGTTTTCCAAAGGATGTGAAAGCGCTTCATAAATCGGCAAAAGACTCAGGATACAATTTTCAAATCCTGGAATCGGTAATAGAAGTAAACCAGAAGCAAAAAACGGCGCTTATTCCCAAGATAAAAAAGTATTTTAATAACGATCTGAAAGGGAAGAATATAGGGATTTGGGGATTGGCATTTAAGCCGGAAACCGATGATATCAGAGAGGCGCCTGCCCTGTACATTATCGAGGAATTATTAAAACTTGGCGCCAATGTTACTGCTTTTGATCCTGAAGCGATGGAAAATGTGCAGCGGAAAATGGGAGACAAAATCTCTTTTGCGCAGGGGATGTACGGCGCACTTGAAAACGCGGATGCCCTGGTCATCTGCACGGAATGGGGCGTTTTCAGGAACCCTAACTTTAAGGTTATGAAGGAATTGCTGAAAGACAATGTTATTTTTGACGGAAGAAACCTGTACGACACCCAGGAAATAAAAGCCGAAGGGTTTCATTACGAGTCCATAGGGCGGTGAACGGGGCGAAAGGTTCAAGGTCTAAGGTTGCGACCTCCTGTTATTTATAAGAATATGAAGTAGATGATGGCTGAAGTTAAAAAAGATAGTCATTTAAACCTATTTGTGTGAAAAAAGTACTGATAACAGGCGCAGCGGGGTTTTTGGGATCCCACCTGTGCGATCGTTTTGTAAAGGAAGGATTTCATGTCATCGCAATGGATAACCTGATAACAGGAGACCTGAAAAATATTGAACACCTCTTTAAGCTCGAACAGTTTGAGTACTACCACCACGATGTCACCAAATTTGTGCACGTACCGGGGAAACTAAACTATATACTTCATTTTGCTTCCCCTGCAAGTCCGATAGATTATTTAAAAATTCCCATTCAGACCCTAAAAGTTGGCGCTTTGGGCACTCATAATCTCCTGGGGCTTGCCAAGGATAAAGGAGCCCGTATCCTCATTGCCTCGACCTCGGAAATTTACGGGGATCCCCAGGTACATCCGCAGACCGAGGAATACTATGGCAATGTGAACACCATAGGTCCCCGGGGCGTATACGATGAGGCAAAACGCTTCCAGGAATCCATTACCATGGCGTATAACCGTTTTCATGGGGTGGAAACACGTATTGTACGGATCTTTAACACCTATGGTCCCCGGATGCGTCTGAATGACGGAAGAGTGATCCCTGCCTTTATGGGGCAGGCATTAAGGGGAGAAGACCTCACCGTATTCGGCGACGGCTCACAAACCCGCTCCTTTTGCTTTGTAGATGATGAGATTGAAGGTATTTACAGATTGCTTATGAGCGATTATGAACTTCCGGTGAACATTGGTAATCCCCATGAGATCACGATCAGGGATTTTGCGGAAGAAATTATAAAGCTCACAGGAACGGATCAAAAAATCGTTTACCAGCCGCTCCCCAAAGATGATCCCATGCAGCGGCAGCCGGATATTTCCAAGGCCAAAGAGCTATTGGGCTGGGAACCTAAGGTGGGTCGGGCGGAAGGCATGAAAAAAACATTCGAGTACTTCAAAACACTTTCCCAGGAAGAACTCGAAAAAACGGAACACAGGGATTTTACCAGCAGAAATAAAAAATAAGCAAAAAGTCTCCCGGCTTTGTGCAGCGAATAAAAATTAAGGACTTAACGCCTTCTTCAAGCAGTTAATCAGGCCACTTACAATTTAACAGTAAAAATCAGGCATTATATTTCAGCCTCATCACGTATTTTTGCCGAAACTTAAAAGGCATGAACATCTTAATTCTCGGTTCCGGGGGAAGGGAACATACCCTGGCATGGAAATTAAAACAAAGCCCGGAATCGGGAAAACTATTTGTTGCTCCGGGGAACGCGGGGACCGCTGAGATCGCCAATAATGTACCAATTGGTGTAAATGATTTTACAGCGATTAAATCGCACGTACTTTCCAAAGGCATTAAAATGGTCGTTGTTGGGCCCGAAGACCCTCTTGTTAACGGTATTCACGATTTCTTCCTTAACGATCCTGAAATTTCCCATATAGCCGTAATTGGACCTGAAAAGGCGGCAGCGGCACTTGAGGGGAGCAAGGAATTTGCCAAGGAATTTATGATGCGGCACCATATTCCTACGGCCGCCTATCAAAGTTTTACGTCCAACAAGCTCGAGGAGGGATTTTCATTTTTGGAGACCCTAAAACCACCGTATGTGCTCAAGGCAGATGGCCTGGCGGCGGGAAAAGGGGTGCTGATCCTAAATGATCTTGAAAAGGCCAAACAGGAATTGGAAGCGATGCTTTTAGATGCCAAGTTTGGCAATGCCAGCGCAACGGTGGTGATAGAGGAATTCCTTGCGGGAATAGAACTCAGTTGTTTTGTCCTGACGGATGGTGAAAATTACAAGGTGCTGCCTACTGCCAAGGACTACAAGCGCATTGGAGAAGGGGATACAGGCTTGAATACAGGGGGCATGGGGGCTGTTTCACCGGTCCCGTTTGCCGATCAGGCCTTTATGGAAAAGGTACATAACCGAATAGTAAAACCTACTATTGACGGCCTTAAAAAAGACGAATTACGGTATAAGGGATTTATATTCATCGGGTTGATCAAGGTAGGCGATGACCCCTTTGTAATTGAATACAACGTACGCTTAGGGGATCCGGAGACCGAAGTGGTCTTACCGAGGATTAAGAATGATCTGCTTTCCCTTTTTCAGGCGGTAACAGATCAGAAACTAAACGAAATCACGCTGCAGATTGATGACCGCGCCGCCGCTACGGTGATGGCCGTGTCCGGGGGCTATCCTGAAGCTTATGAAAAAGGGAAGGTCATCCACGGCCTGGATACCGTTGAAGATAGCGTCGTCTTTCACGCGGGAACTCAAATAATGAATGGCCTTATAAAGTCGAATGGTGGAAGGGTACTGGCCGTTACGTCCTACGCAGCGGACTTCAGGGAAGCCCTGAAAAAATGCTATCAAAATACAGAAAAAATTCACTTTGAGGGGATGTACTACCGAAAGGATATTGGTTTCGATCTGTAGGGTTCATAACAAAGAACGATCAAAAACCTGAAAGTTTAAGCTTATTTTCGTTGGTTCCGGGTGCCGTGGAAGGAACGCTATAAGTACGAGTGCGCAGTAATGTCCTTATCGTCCTCGCCGTTGTCGTTAGATTTTTTTAGCTGTAACAACCAATATACCATCGCTACCAAACCGATAATCAAAAATATCCAACTGATGATGTTTGAACTCCACCAACTATCCAGATACCTCAAAAAATCAAAGGGCCAGAATAATACGTTTACGAATAAATCTTCTATACCTTCAAAAAATGCCCGCATCTTGGTTATATTTACATGGAAGTGATCTAAACTTTTACAAATTGGCTAAAAAATTGCCGTTTTACCCCCATATTTTGTCTTTTTCTTGCTGCGTAGCCCTGCTATGCAGCTCAAAAAAGCCTTTACCTGGGCACAAAACCATCAATTTTCGCTTCAATTCAAAATGATTAAATCACTTTATGATGAACTCTTCAGCAAAAATATAAAAAACCAAAATGATTTCTAGCATTTTTGGAAAAACAAAGCCAATAAACTACATTTTTATTCTTGCGTTTTTATTCCTTTTCTATTGGATCGTACATTTTCTTGTGTATCAAAGGGGGTATTCGCCAAAGGAACTGCTGGCCCGGACCCTGGTTCTCGCGATCCTGCTCTTTAGCATTTTTCTGGTCAATTTCATTGTGAAGCGAAATCAGATAACGGGTACTCATTCGTTCACAATTCTGTTTTATGCCTTACTCATCGTTGTTTTCCATGATGTTGTCATGGATACCAATGCCATTCTTTGCAGTTTTTTTTTGTTATTGGCGCAAAGAAGGCTTATAAGCCTAAAATCTTTAAAGGACACAAAACTAAAACTCTTTGACGCTACCCTTTGGGTTACTGTTGCCAGTTTTTTTTACGATTGGGCCCTGCTATACATTGTCCTGATATTTGCCGCAATATACTTTTACGAACCCAAGAATATAAGGAACTGGCTTATTCCTTTTTTAGGGGTTTTTACGGTAGGAATTATTGCGGTCAGCATACTTATGCAATTGGATATGATGCAAATTATGTCTGAGCATTATAGTTTTGAACTTAGCTTCGACACCAATTTCTTTGCTTACTGGGCTAACAGCACAAAACTCGTGATCTATACAATAATTACTCTGTTCGTAGGGTTTTGGGCATTTTTGAAACTGGGAAAATTAGGCACGGGAAAAATAATGACCATGCGATTGATAGCTATTACCTTCTGTATCGGTATAGCGCTCACTTTACTAAAGACATCAATACAGAATTTCCCGGTGTTGGTCACTTTTTTTCCTGCAGCCGTTTTAATGACCAAGTATATCGAAGTTATTAAGCGGGTCAATATTAAGGAAATCGCCTTAATTATCTCTGTTACCCTGCCTTTTGTGATCTTTTTGGCAGAATGGATTATCAAATAAACGGTATCTTTGGTTTAAACAATCATTCGCATGTTCAGCGCGTTCGCCTTTAAAATATTTGAAGAAAGTATAGAAAAGTATCATATTAAGGACGATGTAAACCTGCCAATGGCCAATCCCTACCCGGAAGATGATATTGCCCACCTCCTGTATCATAAAAACTGGATTGATACCGTACAGTGGCATTATGAGGATATTATCCGCGACCCGGAAATAGATCCCCGTGAAGCCCTGGCCCTTAAACGAAAAATTGATGCCAGTAACCAAGACAGAACAGACCTTGTGGAATATATAGATAGTTATTTCCTTAAAAAATACCAATTGGTAGAAGTGAATAAGGATGCCACGATAAATACCGAAAGTCCTGCCTGGGCAGTAGACCGGCTGTCCATTCTCGCATTGAAGATCTATCATATGAGGGAAGAGGCGAACCGCTTGAATGCCAGTGAAACGCATCTCGAGAAATGTAGTCAAAAGCTTCAGGTTTTACAGGAACAAAAAAAAGACCTTTCTACCGCCATTGATCGGTTGTTGACCGATATTGAAGCCGGGGAAAAGTATATGAAGGTCTACAAGCAAATGAAAATGTACAATGATGAGGAGCTAAATCCAGTGCTTCGTGGGAACAGACAATAAAGCAGTCCGCAAAGATCATCAGGCTTGCCATATTCTGGTTATCCGCTTGTCCGCAATGGGAGATGTAGCCATGACCGTGCCGGTGATTTCCGTGCTTTTGAGGAAATATCCGAACCTCCGGATTACAGTTGCTACCCGTAAATTTTTTGCACCGCTTTTTTCATCTCTCGAAAACGTTTCTGTCTATGAAGTCGATGTTACCGGAAAACACAAAGGGGCTACCGGACTGTGGAAACTGTTCGGGGAACTGAAGAGACTGGAACCGGATGCAGTGGCCGACCTGCACCACGTGTTGAGGAGTAACACCCTGAAATTGTTCTTTTCGCAGACCGGGATACCTTTCATTCAGATAGACAAGGGCCGGGCCGAAAAGAAGGCTCTTACGGCCTCCCGAAACAAAATCTTCGAGCCGCTTAAAACCACTCATGAGCGCTATGCCGATGTATTTAAGAAATTAGGGTTCCCTTTGGAATTGGCACCGCCTGTTTTTCAGCCTAAAGAAACTTTAAGCGAAAGGACAGTTGAACTCCTGGGACATGATCGGAAGAAATGGATTGGTATAGCCCCGTTTGCCGCCTATGAAGGGAAGATGTACCCCCTAGGCCTGATGAAGACCGTTATTAAATCCTTAGAAAAAGCCAATAGGTATAAAATAATTTTGTTCGGTGGAGGAAAAAAGGAGGAATCCGAACTGCACGCCCTTTCCCGGCAGTTTACGAATACCGTCCCTATTGCAGGGCACCTTGATTTTAAGGACGAACTCGCTTTGATCTCCAATCTCGACCTGATGTTGTCCATGGATAGCGGTAATGGCCACCTCGCGGCGCTGTACGGTGTACCGACGGTGACGCTATGGGGGGTAACCCATCCCTATGCGGGCTTTTACCCGTTTGGACAAGACCCGCAGAATGCACTTTTGGCCGGCAGGGAACAATTTCCGCAAATACCAACCTCCGTTTACGGAAACAAGTATCCCAAAGGCTATGAGGAGGCTATGGCCACCATAGCCCCCGAAGCCGTGGTGCGAAAAATTGAACAGTTGTTGTCCGGAACAGCACCTTAATTACGGAAATTTGTAGTGTAGTTTTTCGCTATACGGTTTCGGGTTTTGCCTGAATAGATTTGAAATATTGCCGAAGCTGTGACATAAACCTGTATTTACGGGCACTTGGCGCATTCTCTACCATAAAGATCCGAATACCAATATAGGCACTCATCACGAATACGGCGACCCCCTCGCTATCCACATGCCTGTCAATGTAACCATTAAATTTTCCGCGCTGGATTGCCGCGACCAGATTCACCTCCCATATTTTAAGGATATCATTCAGGTGTTTCATGATCTCCGGATTTTTCCCGTTGAACTCATTGATAAAGTTACCCAGGACAAATCCGAAATCGAGTTCATTATGAACCGCGGTTTCCAATGCATTTTCAAAACAATTGGTAATAAGGTCCAAACTGTTGTCATGACCTTCAATGGGTTCAATTAACATGGTGTACATCTTTCTTACGATAAGGTTTTGTACGATCTGCACAAAGAAATCCTCCTTGGATTCAAAATGATGGTAAAAGGCACCTTTGGAAAGGGAAAGCTCCTTAAGAATATCGTCGATACTGGTATTGTAATACCCTTTTTTATAGAATAATTCCAGGCCGGTAACCTGCATTCGTTGCATGGTAGCCATGCGTTTTAGATTCTTATCCATTAGATTTGGGTTTTTTTGGTTAAACAGACCGTTCAGTCTATATAAAGAACCCAAGAAAACAGATGATGCCTAAGATTAAAGGATGTACGACTTTAAAAATTCGTTGAACTGTTAAAATATCGCTGAATAGCAGTAATAATGGCACTTATGACAGACCACTTGGTCGGTAAAAACTCCCGATAAACTGCAAAATTCCTTAGGATTTTCCTTTTGCTACGGGCTTTTTCAGAGCATTTTCCAGCAAGCCCCGCTGTACCTCCCGGGATTTGCGAATTGAGTGAAGCTAGGCAACTGTTCCCTGGCAGCTGCTTCCTGCTCCAGCGGTGCATCCGTAGCAGTGTTGGGAAATAATTATATTCCTGTCGTTCAGGACATCTTCATTGTATTCCTTAATATGTTTCACTTTACTGGCCACCTTAAGATCCAGCATTTGATTGAAGTCGCAATCGTACAGCCAGCCGTCCCAGCTAACGGAAATGGTATTGGTGCACATCACATTTTCAACAGCTGCAGGATTGTAGGCATCTACAAGGGCATACATATAATCTTCATAATTTTCCGATGCGATCAGATAATCTAAAAAGCGTGAAATGGGCAAATTCGTGATTGCAAAAAGAGTGTGGAAGTGAATATTGAAATCTTCTCGAAGCGCTTTTTTAAAATCGCGCTCCATGGCATCCTGGTCACCGGGCAAATAGGCACCGGAAGGATTGTATACCAGATCCAGTCTCAATTCACCGCCCGGCAGGCCATAACCTACCGCATTCAGTTCCTGTAGGGCTTTAATAGATTTGTCGAATACACCGTCACCCCTTTGCTTGTCTGTTTTGCCACGGGTATAGTGCGGCATGGAAGAAATTACATGTACATTGTGTTTCTTAAAAAATTCGGGGAGGTCGTTGTATTTCTTATTTGCCCGGATGATCGTAAGATTGGAACGCACAATAAAATCCTGTATTCCGGCTTTTGCGGCTTCTTCGACGAACCACCGGAAATCGGGATTCATTTCTGGAGCTCCGCCGGTAAGGTCCAGGGTATGCGCGCTGGTGTTACGTATTACTTTCAGGCATTGTTCCATGGTTTCCCTGGTCATGATCTCCTTCCGATCCGGACCGGCGTCCACATGGCAGTGTTCACACACCTGATTACACATATAGCCCACATTGATCTGCAGGATCTCCAGTTTTTTGGGACGAAGTGGAAAATGCCCTATCTCCGCTATCTTATCCTTAAAATAGGGTAGCTCGCCATCAGCGAATAACCCCCCGTTTAAGATATTGAGCTGTGTATTGCTCTCTGCAAGCGCCTGGTGTCTAGCCTTTAATGATTTTGTAGCCATTTTTTTTATTCTAGTTTGCAGTATTCAGTTGGCAGATTGCTCATTAACAATTCGGCCTACCGCTACCGCCTGCTGCCAATTTACATCGACAGTTTGTTATATTTATTCATCATTTGTACTCCATGCACCAATGTTGCCCCACTTTCAATCGCTGCGCCCGCATGCACTGCTTCCATCATTTCTTCTTTGGTGATACCCCGTTGCAGGCCATCCTTTGTGTAAGCATCGATGCAGTAGGGGCATTTCACGACATGCGCCACAGCCAGGGCTATCAGCGATTTTTCACGCGCGGTAAGTGCCCCCTCTTCAAAAACCTTCCCGTAGTAGTCGAAAAATTTATTACCGAGTTCTTCGCTCCATTCCGTGATCTTACCAAATTTTCTAAGATCTGCAGCATCGTAATATGTATTACCCATTTTTTTATTTATTAGTGGGCATCTCTAAAAACCCTTCTTTGGTTGCCAACTTGTTCTTTTCCCCAGCTACTTCGTTGCCAAAATACTTCCCGATAGTTATCGGGGTTAAACTCCGCTTTTGGTGCCTTGTATCAGAAAAAAATTCCTGCGCTATCATTCCAAACAGAGTTGTTAGAGGTGCCCTAGTAGTATAATTGATATGTGAATTTTAGAATCACCCTTAATGGGGCGTTCCTTTTCTAGAAGAATTTATCGGAACAATTCCGGCCTTCAGGAATTCATGATCCTTAAAGAAGATCACTCGTCAGGCTAATACAGGTGAGCCTTTGTTAAAGAAGTTTGAATGATATTGTGTAGAAATTCCGGAGCAGGAAATTGGGCAAAGCAAGGGATCTTTTGGTCTGATGAGCTCCAGGACCAGCACTAAAAGATGTTTCCCGACATTTTTAAAACGATTTGCAAATAGCTTTAGATCCCTTACCGTATCCAGATCAAACAGGGTTTTGAGGCTAACCACTCCTTTTCCCTGATCCGACACCAGTTCTAAAAGCGCTTTATTCAATCCGGAACTTTGCCAGGGCAATTTTAGAAATTCTGTGGCATCGAAATTCGATCGATGCAACCCCATGAGATAAAATCCCCCATCCGCAGACGGACCCAATACAAATTTTTTAGCTTCGAGTCGGTCACGGGCGTCGAGGAGATGCTTAACGCTTAAATGTGGGGTGTCATTTCCGATGGAAATAACATTTTTATATCCTTTGTCAAAAACAGATTGAAGTGAATTTACGAACCGTTCCCCGAAGGCATTGCCATTTTGTTGTTTTTCGGTAAAATGGAAAAAAGGAATTTTTGTCTCACGAACTAGTTTTAGCGTCCGTTCGGTAAGCGCTTCAAAAAATTGCGCTCCGTTAGCCATTGGCTTGTATTGCAACTCGTGCTGTGCTGAGTTCGCAAAAACCAAAATTGCCGTATCATGTACCTTTTCGAATTCCATAGTAAGATAGCCGCGGTAAACTTACGATAAAAAGCTATTTTAGATTGGTCGGAAGGCAATTACTTTCATTACATTCTCGGGAAACTATGAAGCAGCGCCCATTTTAACAAAACAGACCGGACGGTTCGTTTTTAAAGATTGCAACTTTTTGTTTACTAGCACACCTCAGCTACCGTGAAGTCATTATTACCGATTAATTGTGCTCATGGCTTTTTATATCGCGTCCAAATACAAACAAACAGGCTACGTAGTTTGTCAAAGTGTAGCAATCCCTATAGCATAGATATATCATAAACCTCTCTATTTTTGTGAAGCAAACAACCTAAAAATGAAAACTGAAACACTTGCCGCTAAAACCGTGGGCCTGGTCCTCTCGGGAGGCGGGGTCCGCGGAATGGCTCACATTGGAATATTAAAGGCTCTTGAAGAACGGGATATCCAGGTGCAATGTATTTCCGGTAGTAGCGTCGGGGCATTAGTGGGAGCCCTATAGGCAAACGGAAATTCGGCAGCAGATATGTTGTCTTTTTTCAAGGAAACCCCACTTTTTAAGTATAGCTTTTTCACTATTTACAAGCCCGGATTTGTAGATACGGAACGCTATTTCCCGATTTTTAAGGAGTATTTTCCGGAAGATTCTTTCCAAACTTTGCAAAAAGAACTTTTTGTTTTGGCTACAAATTTGCAAAAAGGGGAACAGGAATTTTTCTCTTCGGGAGAATTGATCCTCCCACTGCTCGCGTCCGCCGCCATAACTCCGGTATTCAGCCCCGTGGAGATTAATAGTTGTCTTTATGCAGATGGGGGCATTATGAATAATTTTCCGTTGGAACCTTTGCTCAATCACTGCGATTTTATAATGGGCAGCAATGTTTCGGTGATAAAACATGTGGAAAAAAAGCACATTCGGACTTCGTTGCAATTGGCAAACAGGACAACCGCACTGATGATCTATGCGATAAACAGGGAAAAAATGAGGCGGTGCGATCTTATTTTTGAACCTATGGAACTCGATAAAATCGGGGTTCTGGATAAAAACCGATTAGAAAAAGCCTATTTCATAGGATATGAGCACGCAGTAAGTGTCTTGAAAGCAATGGAAAAAATTAACTTTTAAACACCAAACACTCAAGCGAGATAACGTTCAGGTTCAAGAGGGAAGCCCAGGGTTGAATGTCGGCAGACAGGTTTTAGGGCCAGGGTACGGAAAGGATGCTGCCTATACATCATCATAGTCCACCTTTATAACAGGTGTAATTGGGTGTGACTGGCAGGTCAATACAAAACCGTCGGCGATTTCGGCATCGGTAAGGATCTGATTTTTTACCATTTCAACCTTACCCTCTGTTATCCTGGCGATGCACGTACTGCAAACGCCCCCCTGGCAAGAGTAAGGGGCATCTATGTCTTTATTGAGAACGGCATCCAGAACAAGTGATTTCTTGTCCATCAAAAACGTGAAAACCTCGTCATCCAAAGTGACTTCTACCTGGGTTTGGCCTTCCAGAATTTCAGCAAGCCGATCTTCGGTCTCGGCCGAAGTAAATAACTCAAAATGGATATCGCTTTTATCCACTCCATTGGCTTTCAGGGTTTCCGAGACCTGGTTGATCATAGTTTCGGGGCCGCAGACATAGAAATCTTCAAAACGGGTATCCTTAAATCTGTTTTTTAATATGTAATTCACGGTGGAAGCTTCTATTCTGCCAAATAAGCTGTCCTCTTCCTGCGCACGACTATAAATAAACTGAACAAAAAACCTATCCGGATATTTCTGTATCAAACTCAAAATTTCCTTTTGAAACATAGTTTCCTGTAGGGATTGATTCCCGTAGACCAACACAAAGGTATTATTGGCATTTGCCTCCAGTACGGTTTGTGCGATACTCATTATGGGGGTTATACCGCTTCCGGCCGCAAATGCCGCGATGTGCTGTACCTTATTTTTTGGTATGAATTTAAATCGGCCCTCCGGATGCATTACCTCCAAGGTATCCCCCTCCTTAAGTTGCGTATTGGCGTACACGGAAAATAGACCATCCTTTACCTTTTTAATTCCCACCGTAAGCAATGGGTCTGAAGGTTTCGAGGAAATGGAATATGCCCTGCGCAACTCTTTTCCGTTGTGATAATGTTTAATGGTCATATATTGTCCGGCTTCAAAGGTAAAGGTGCTCTTAAGGCCGTCCGGAACGGCAAATGACACCGCCACCGAATTAGGGGTCAATTGTCTTACCGCAGCAACCGTTAGGGAATGAAATTCGCTCATTATAAAAAATTTTTGCAAAACTACGTAAAGCAAGTCCCATTTAAAACGCGAAACCGAAAAAATAGGTTCCCTATGTAACAAAATATATATTTGCCCAACTAACCTGCGGAGCTAATGAACCTATACTATGTTCAAACATTTTGTCAGACTGCAATGGAAATCCTTTTTCAGATCGGCCTCATTTAAAACCAACATCGGTTTTAAGATCCTGATGATTTTTGGCGCACTGTATATGGCGGTGGTCTTCTTGTCACTCGGGGTTGGTTCCTATTATCTTATTGAAGATGCGGGCCTGGGAGATCCTTTGCGTGTTGTAAACAGATTTCTCATTTATTATCTCGTAATGGATCTGTACATTCGATATATGTTGCAGAAGATGCCCATTGTGAATATCAAACCGTTGCTTTATTTGCCCTTTAAAAAAAGTGAGGTGGTAAAATATTCCCTAGGTAAAACGATGGTTTCCTTTTTTAACTGGAGTCATGCTTTTTTCTTTGTACCATTTTCTGTGGTATTACTGATGGAAGGCTATCAGCCCCTCGGTGTTGTAGCGTGGCATCTGGGCCTTATGGCTTTATTTTACAGCAACAATTTCATCAATATTATGATGAACAATAAGGATATTATTTTCTATCCGTTATTGGGATTATTGGCACTGCTGGGGATAAGTCAGCATTATAACTGGTTCGACATCACTGTGTATACCGCACCGTTTTTCAACGCGCTTTATACCCTCCCCTGGATTGCCGGGATTCCGTGGTTGCTGCTCGCGGTTTTAGGGTGGGCGGCCTATAATTACTTTAAAAGGCACATGTTTCTGGATGCAGGGCTGGCAGCCAAAAAAAGCATAGCCAGAACCGAAGATTACAGCTGGTTGAACCGTTTTGGGAACCTGGGAACTTTCCTGAAGAACGATATTAAACTCATAAGGAGAAACAAACGTTCAAAAACTGCGGTGATCATGGGGTTTATGTTTCTTTTTTATGGGCTGTTGTTTTTTACCGGGGCCATTGAGGCCTATGAAAATCCGGTATGGAAAATATTTGCCGGCATTTTTGTTTCGGGGGGGTTCCTGTTTAGTTTCGGGCAATTTGTGCCCAGCTGGGATAGTTCTTACTATCCGTTAATGATGAGCCAGAACATCCGATACCGCGAATACCTTACATCTAAATGGTATTTGGTGATCATTGCTACCCTAATCAGTACAGTTCTGGCCTCATTTTATCTCTATTTCGGATGGGATGCTTATCTGGCCGTATTGGTAGGGGCTATTTACAATATAGGGGTCAATTCCTACCTTGTTTTATGGGGCGGTGCCTATATAAAAACCCCCATAGACTTAACCTCCAATAAAAAGGCATTTGGGGATAGACAGGCATTTAATATGAAAACCCTCCTTTTAACCCTTCCCAAGCTGTTATTACCGCTAGGTGTATATGCGATAGGCCACTATCTGATCAACCCAACAGCAGGGTATATTCTTGTGGCCCTTACCGGAGTTTTGGGATTTGCGTTCAAAAATGAGGTGTTCAAAATGATTGAAAGGATATACAAGAAAGAAAAATATAAAACGCTTTTGGCCTATAAACAGACGGCCTGAGCGCTGGCCTATAATCTAAAGGATTCCCGCCGGTGCGGGGATGCCAAAAATGAACTTAAAATGATTACAGCTCACGAACTTACCAAAACATACGGTACGCAAACGGTATTAAATATAGAACATCTTGAAATTCCAAGGGGCCAGAGTTTCGGGCTGGTGGGGAATAATGGAGCGGGTAAAACCACATTCTTTAGTTTGTTGTTAGACCTTATTCAACCCACTACGGGAAAAATTATAAGTAATGAAGTGCAGGTAGATGCCAGTGAAGCCTGGAAACCCTTTACCTCAGCTTTTATTGATGAAACATTCCTAATAGGCTACCTTACCCCCGAAGAATATTTTTATTTCATCGGGGAGCTAAGAGGCCGGAATAAGGCCGATGTCAATGCACTGCTATCGGGATTTGAGGATTTTTTCCACGGGGAAATCCTCGGCCAGAAGAAGTACCTCAGGGATTTATCCAAGGGGAATCAGAAGAAAACGGGGATCGTAGCTTCATTTATAGGTGATCCGGAAGTTGTAATTTTGGACGAGCCTTTCGCCAATCTGGATCCAACTACCCAAATACGGCTGAAAGGAATTATAAGGGATCTGGCCGAAAATCGCGAGGTTACCGTCTTGGTTTCGAGCCATGATCTCATTCATGTTACCGAGGTTTGTGAGCGGATAGTAGTGCTTAACAAGGGGGACATTGTAAGGGATATTCAGACTTCTACCGAGACCCTAAAAGAACTGGAAACCTTCTTTGCCGGATAGACGCTGACCTTTCGGGGTTTTAACCTTTCAGTTCCTTGCACCACTGAGATAAATTGAAGGTAAAGTGTAAGCATCCGGGAAGATGTTTCGGCTAAGCCGGAATGGAAGGTGGAGCGTCAGATTACATCCACATTTACAGAAAAAACCACTCAAATTTTCACACAAAACACTACGGGAAAATGGCTGGGACCTCAAGGAAATTTTTCTAGGTTTTTCCAAGGACGCATGCTTCCGAAGTATCGCATCGGAAAATAATCCTATTTTTGCCGTCCAACGGTATAATAAAACCGTTGTTTTTCAGTTTAGAATACAAACGATCAAGGGGAATTTTGAAGCTTCAGTTTACAATAATTTTATTCGCACTTTTCGGAGGATTGCTGTTTACGGCATGTTCCACGAAAAAAGATGCCTTTATAAACCGCAATTGGCATGCCCTGAACACCAAGTATAATGTGCTGTATAACGGGAATATTGCCTTTGAGGAGGGCAGGGAGGAACTAAACGAAACCTACCGGGATGATTATTGGAAAATACTTCCGGTAGAACGCCTCGAGGTTACGGAAGAGATTAAGCTCGATTCAGAAGACAACAGTCCCAAGTTTATCGTTGCAGAGGAAAAGGCAACAAAGGCCATACAAAAACACAGCATGGATATTGAGGATGAAGAAAGAAATCCACAAACCGATGAAGCCTTTTTGTTGCTGGGAAAGGCGCGCTATTTTGACCAACGCTATATACCGGCCCTGGAATCGTTCAATTATATTCTTCGAAAGTACACCGAAAGCGATAAACTTAACGAAGCTACCATCTGGCGGGAGAAAACGAATATCCGCCTTGAGAATGAAGGACTGGCCCTTAGAAACCTGAAACGCCTTCTACGGCAGGAACGCCTTAAGGATCAGGAATACGCGGATGCGAGGGCTATGATGGCACAGGCTTACATTAACCTCAATGCCCCTGACACGGCCATACAGCAACTAAAAATTGCCTCTGCCTATACTAAAAAGAACCCCGAGAAGGGGAGGTATTATTTTATTATAGGACAGCTCTACAACGAATTGGGTTTTAAGGACAGTGCCAACTATGCTTTCGATAAGATCCTGGACCTCAACAGAAAATCACCAAGGGCCTACATGATCAACGCCCATATTAAAAAGATACAGAATATTGAGGTAACAGATGAAAACAGGGAATTGGTAATGGAATACCTGACCGATCTCGAAGAAAATAGGGAAAACCGACCCTATCTGGATAAGATCTACAGGGAAATTGCACAGTTTCATATGGGGAATGGCGCAGATAGCCTGGGACTTGTGTATTATAACAAGTCGCTTCGCGCCACACAAAGCTTACCACAACTGAATGCCCTTAACTACGAGAACCTGGCAGAGTATTATTTTGATGACAATGGATATAAAACAGCCGGGGCCTATTACGACAGTGTCCTTACCAACCTCCCTGAAAACACCAAAGAATTTAGGGCCACAAAAAAGAAACTGGATAATCTGGAAGATGTCATTGCTTATGAAGAAGTGGTTCAGCACGCGGATAGCGTGATCACCCTTTACCATATGCCCAAAGAAAAACAAGTAGCTTACTTTGAGGAACACATCGGCGAACTGAAGCGCATTGTGGAAGAGCAGGCAAAAAAGGATGAAAAAAGGCAGACAGACGGCTTTGCGGCGTTCGGGGAAACCAAAGCGGGCAAGGATAATAAAGGTAAGTTCTACTTTTACAATATTGCAACCCTTGGGTATGGTAAAACCGACTTTGTGAACAGGTGGGGAGAAAGGCAGTTGGAAGATGACTGGCGCTGGAGCAATAAAAACAGGTCCTTACCAGCAGAAGCTTCGGGCGGGTTGGTCGCGGCAACAGACAGTACTTCAGTGCAAGATATAACCGATGAACGGAAATATTCCGTAGATTATTATTTGGAGCAAATACCAACGGAGGTTTCGGTTATTGACAGCTTGCAAACCGAACGCAATTTTGCCAATTACCAATTGGGACTGATCTACAAGGAAAAATTCAAAGAAAATGAGTTGGCGGCAGGCAAACTGGAAGATGTTTTAAGATCAGATCCTGAGGAACGATTAATCCTTCCCTCCAAATATAATTTGTACAAAATCTATGAGGAATCTGAAAGTACCCTGGCCGCATCAATGAAAGAGAATATCATAAAAAACCATCCTGACTCGCGCTATGCGGAAATCCTATTAAATCCACAAGCGGTATTTGAAAATGCTGCCGACAGCCCCGATGCCAGATACGCAGCACTTTTAAAACGCTTTCAGAATCAGGAGTTCCTTAATGTAATAACGGGAGCGGAAGAGAACATCAGCACGTATACCGGCGATGCTATTGTCCCCAAATTTGAAATGCTGAAGGCTAATGCCATTGGGAGGTTACACGGATTTAATGACTACAAGGAAGCATTAAATTATGTTGCTTTAAATTACCCGAACAATCCGGAAGGAAAGAAAGCACAACAGATGATTGCCGAGCAATTGCCCAAACTTGAACCTCAGGAATTCTCCATGGAAACGGAGTCCGTCGGGACAGGCAATTGGAAGGTAGTTTTCCCCTTTAAAAGAAAAAATAACGAGGCTGCCTTAAAACTGATGAAGAGATTAGAGCAGTCCATTGGGGATTTAAAATATAAGAACATCGTATCCAAGGATATTTATAATCTCGAAGATCAATTTGTAGTGGTACACGGTTTTAAATCCAGGGATTTTGCACTGGGCTACGTGGAATTGCTAAAAATTAACAAGGATTACCGTATTGATAATGAGAATTTTGTTATTTTGTCGTCTAACTATAAAATCATCCAGATACATAAAAACTTACAAGAATATAAAGAACAAATTTTAACCCCAAAACCGTAATTAAAATGTTTTCAGACAACAAAAAACCTAGAACTATGAATGAAATCGGCGGACAACCCAACAGAATTGAGAAAAACACTAAGATCAAAGGAGATATCGTCTCCGAAGCGGATTTTAGGATTGACGGAAAGTTAGACGGTAATGTAAAGACTTCCGGCAAAGTGGTCATTGGCAAAGATGGCTACATTCACGGCAAAGTAGAATGCGTAAATGCAGATATTGAGGGCAGTTTTAACGGGGAACTTTTGGTTTCCGAGCTTCTGTCTTTAAAATCCTCAGCTGTGATAGAAGGAACAGTCTCCGTTTCTAAACTTGCAGTAGAGCCGGGCGCGGAATTCAACGCTTCGTGCACCATGAAAGGCAAAGGCAGCTCCGGAAGCTCCAGCAGCTCCAGCCCAAGCATTGGTTCAAGTAGTACGGGTAGTAGTTCTTCTTCCTCAGGTTCCTCGGGTTCCGGGGGTTATAAATCATCAGTAGGAAGCAGTAGCTCTAGCAGCGCCAATGAACCAGCAAAAGCCTCCTAAGGAAAAAAGCCCTTATAGTACCTATGTCAGGTATTCCGGAATTGCCATTCAAATGATAGCGGTTATCGGTCTGGGGAGTTATGGGGGTTTAAAATTGGATGAGATCTATCCTAACGATTACCATGCATATACGCTTATCTGCTCCCTTGCATCTGTGGCCATTGCCATGTATTTATTAATCCATCAGGTCTCTGGAAGTTCCAAAAATTGAATACTTTAATGATCAGGGATGTTAGTGCTTTTTTACTGCGGTTGGCAGGCTTCGCCCTTTTGCTGTTTTTAATTCATTATTACCTGCTTCTACAGTTCTCTTCAGGGCAGTTGTATTTTCCCCTTTGGGCCGTGTATGGTTTTAATGTACTGATGGTGCTGGCGGTATATATTTTAATGAGATACTACAGCAAAAAACAACCAAATAATATGTTTAGGCTTTTTCTCATTCTCACGCTCTCAAAAATGGCTCTCGTAGTGGTGTTTTTACTACCCCTGTTTTTAAGGAAATCCGGGCACATTCAGCTCGAATTATTTAATTTTTTTATCCCTTATTTTTTGTTACTCATCGTCGAAATCACGGGGCTTACCAAATTTCTTCAAAAAACCTGAAACAAACTCGGTGATATGTTTGCCAGTTAATATAATGTGTGTATTTTTGCAGCGGATTTTTCAGAGGGGTTTTTTAAATAGAAATTTCAATGCAGAGCAGCGTATTCAGGACTTTTTTAACCATCTTACTCTTGTCAAATTTTTCGGATGGCTTTGCAGCTTCAAATGAGCCTGATAAGGAGGAGCCTTTTAATACCCAAGAGTTAATATTCCATCACATTCAGGACAGCCATGAGTTTCATGTCGCAAGTGACATTACCGTGCCACTTCCTGTGATCCTATGGACGGAGAATGGGTTGGTGACTTTTATGTCAAGTGAATTTCATCATGATGCGGAGGGGAAGACGATCGTTGAAAGAAACGGGATGAAATTTGTCAACCTGCATGAAAAGATCTATCGATTAAACTCTGGAGCAACAAGGGTAGAACTGGATTCAGAAGGGCATGCGGCAAATGCGGAAAGGCCCTTGGACCTTTCCATTACCAAGAATGTATTCTCCATGTTCCTATCCATCCTGATCATTCTTTGGCTCTTTACAACTGCTGCCCGGTCCTATAAAAAATCCGAAACAAATATGCCAAGCGGTATCGGCAAATTTTTGGAACCCGTCATCATATTTGTCCGGGATGAAATCGCGATCCCTAATATTGGCGAAAACAAATATCACAGATATATGCCTTTTTTGTTAACCTTGTTTTTCTTTATCTGGGTCAATAATCTTTTTGGGCTTATTCCATTTTTCCCCTTTAGCAGTAACGTAAGCGGAAACATTGCTTTTACGGGAGCTTTGGCGGTGATTACCTTTGTAATCACCTTGTTTAGCAGCAAATCCTATTATTGGAAACATATGCTGTGGATGCCTGGCTTACCTATTCCGATGAAACTTTTTTTAGCTCCTATAGAGATCATTGGAATGTTGGTAAAACCCATAGCGCTGATGATACGTTTGTTCGCAAATATCACTGCCGGACACGTCATTGTACTAAGTCTTATTTCACTGATATTTATTCTGAATACTGCGTGGGTTTCACCTGCTTCGGTCTTATTTACAGTTTTTATCAGCATGATTGAGATTCTGGTGGTTGCTATACAGGCCTATATTTTTACATTGCTTTCGGCCCTGTATTTCGGACAGGCATTGGAAGAGGAACATTAATTAATTTTTTTAAATACTTTAAATTATGAGTTTAGCATTATTACAGGAGACAGCGACAGTTAGCTATGGGGCTTTTGCTGCTATCGGAGCAGGACTTGCCGCTATCGGCGGTGGAATTGGCGTTGGTAGGATTGGTGCCGCTGCGATGGAAGCTATGGCGCGTCAGCCGGAAATCCAGGGAAAACTTCAGGGCTCCGCAATTGTACTAATCGCTTTTATTGAGGCGATTGCACTCTTTGGGGTTGTTGTTTCACTTCTGGGAGTACTTGGTTAACAAAATTGAGGTATAACGGTTGGTTGTACCTCAATTTTTAAAGTTTTTTAAATTATGGATTTAATAAAACCAGAGCTTGGTCTCATATTTTGGACCGTATTATCATTTATAATTTTACTTTTTCTATTGCGGAAGTTCGCATGGAAACCCATACTTAACTCCGTAAATGAACGGGAAGGATCTATAAAAACCGCGCTGGCGGAAGCCGAGAATGCCCGCAAGGAAATGCAAGACCTTCAGGCCGATAATGAACGCATTCTTAAGGAAGCCCGGGCCGAGCGCGAAGCAATGTTAAAAGAAGCCCGTGAACTAAAAAACAAAATTGTTTCAGACGCCAAGGACCAAGCGAAAGTAGAAGCCGATAAAATGGTGAAACAGGCCCAGGCCACTATCGAAAGTGAAAAGAAAGCCGCAGTTTACGAAATTAAAACTCAGGTTGCCAGCCTGTCTTTGGAAATAGCTGAAAAGGTGATTAAAGAACAACTGGCCAATAAAGACAAACAATTGAAGTTGGTGGAGGACATGTTGGGAGACATTAAACTGAACTAAAAACCCAATAACCCAATAACTAAACGAAAGATGAACGAATCCAGAGCAGCTGTACGTTATGCCAAAGCAGTATTGGACCTTGCCGTTGATAAGAAGGCCACTGCTGCTGTTGAGACCGATATGCGCGCTTTGATGAGCGCCATTACGGACTATGAGGAGCTTCGCGTAATGCTGGCTAGTCCAGTCCTCAAAGGAGTTACCAAGAAGGAGGTGTTGGCTGAAATATTTTCGGGATCCCATGACATCACGGAGGGGCTGATCGCCATGCTCATTGATAACAAGCGAATTTCCATTTTGAACGAAGTTGCCCTGAAATATATTATTCTGAATGAGGAGTTAAAAGGGGAGGGTGTGGCTTACGTTACCACGGCAGTGCCTCTGTCAGCGCATCTGGAAAAAGAGCTCTTAAAAAAGGTGACCAAAATTACAGGGAATAAAGTTACCATAGAAAACAAGATCGATGAAAACATTATCGGAGGATTTATTTTACGGGTAGGGGATTTACAGTACGATGCAAGTATTGCCAATAAATTGAGTAACCTTAAAAGAGAATTTACGAATAATCTATAGTCTAATGGTCCGGAGCTATAGCGAAAGACCAACATCTTAAATAAAATGGCAGGAGTAAAAGCCGCTGAAGTATCGGCAATTTTAAAGAAACAATTATCGGGATTTGAAGCCACTGCGACGCTCGATGAAGTAGGTACGGTATTGCAAATCGGTGACGGTATTGCAAGGGTCTATGGCCTCGCTAATGTACAATACGGTGAATTGGTTGAGTTTGAAGGGGGACTGCAGGGAATCGTACTGAACCTGGAAGAGGACAATGTAGGGGTTGTATTATTGAGCCCCTCCAGGGATGTAAAAGAAGGCTCAACGGTAAAACGGACCCAGACTATTGCCTCAATAAAAGTTGGAGAGGGCATTGTTGGCAGGGTGGTAAATACTTTAGGAAGCCCTATTGACGGGAAAGGGGCAATTACGGGGGAACTATACACAATGCCCCTGGAGCGAAAGGCGCCGGGAGTTATCTTCCGCCAGCCCGTATATGAACCTTTGCAGACCGGAATAAAGGCAATTGATGCCATGATCCCTGTGGGAAGAGGGCAGCGCGAACTCGTCATCGGCGACCGTCAAACAGGAAAAACTACCGTTTGCATCGATACTATCCTTAACCAAAAGGAATTCTATGATGCGGGAAAACCTGTATATTGTATTTATGTTGCCATAGGCCAAAAGGCGTCGACGGTTGCGAATATAGCTAAAGTATTGGAAGACCGGGGTGCGCTGGCTTATACCACAATAGTGGCAGCCAATGCTTCCGATCCTGCACCTATGCAGGTATACGCCCCTTTTGCCGGTGCGGCAATCGGAGAATTTTTTAGGGATACCGGCAGGCCGGCTTTGATCATTTACGATGATCTGTCCAAACAAGCGGTGGCTTACAGGGAAGTATCCCTATTGTTAAGGCGCCCACCGGGGCGGGAGGCTTATCCGGGAGATGTCTTCTACCTGCATTCAAGGCTACTGGAAAGAGCGGCTAAAATAATAGACGATGATAGCATTGCGAAGAATATGAACGATCTGCCGGACGTATTGAAGCCAATGGTAAAGGGAGGCGGATCATTAACCGCTCTGCCTATTATCGAAACCCAGGCTGGGGACGTTTCAGCCTATATTCCGACGAATGTTATTTCCATTACCGACGGACAAATATTTCTGGAACAGGATCTGTTCAACCAGGGAGTTAGACCTGCGATCAACGTTGGTATCTCGGTATCAAGGGTTGGAGGGAACGCCCAGATCAAATCAATGAAAAAAGTGGCAGGGACCTTAAAATTAGACCAGGCACAGTTCAGGGAATTAGAGGCCTTCGCAAAATTTGGTTCTGATTTAGATGCAGCTACATTAAATGTCATAGAAAAGGGTCGCCGTAACGTGGAGATATTGAAGCAGGCACAAAACGACCCGTTTACGGTAGAAGATCAAACAGCCATCATTTATGCGGGATCAAAAAACCTGTTGAGGGATGTTCCGGTTGAAAAGGTTAAAGAATTTGAAAGGGATTATCTCGAATTTTTGAATGCGAAGCACAGAAATGTACTGGACACACTGAAAGCTGGTAAATTAACAGATGAGGTGACAGATACCTTAACTGCCGTAGCTAAGGACTTGTCTGCTAAATATAATTAAAAGTTAAGAGTTAAGAGTTAAGAGTTAAGAGTTAAGAGTTAAGAGTTGGGAGTTTAGAGCTATGAGCAAATTGAATGACAGCCCTATTCGAGTGAAAAGTTTTCAGTTCGCCTGCGATGTTGTTCGTTATTGTGATGAACTCAAGAAAAATAAAGACTATGAATTGGCTACTCAGCTGATGAATAGTGGAACAAGTATAGGCGCAAATACCAGGGAAGCCCAGAGGGGAGTTAGTACAAAAGACTTTAAAAATAAGTTCGGTATAGCATTAAAAGAGGCAGATGAAACCAAATATTGGTTAGAGATCTTAGAAGCCACCGGAAGCCAGGTGCCAAAAGATATGATGGACAAGTGTGAAGAGTTAATACGAATATTGGTTTCAATTATAAAAAACTCATAGCTCTGCACTCATAACCCCTAACTTAAAACAATGGCCAATTTAAAGGAAATACGAAACAGAATAGCATCGGTATCGTCAACCATGCAGATTACCAGTGCCATGAAAATGGTATCGGCGGCCAAATTGAAGAAAGCACAGGATGCCATTACGGCCATGCGGCCTTATGCCGATAAGCTTACAGAACTTCTTCAGGGTTTAAGTGCCAGTCTGGATGCGGAATCGGGGAGCAAATATTCTGACAATAGAGAAGTTAATAAGGTTCTGGCGGTTGCCATCACGTCTAACCGCGGCTTGTGTGGAGCCTTCAACACGAATATTATTAAACAATCCGTTTCGCTTTATCACGGAACCTATGGAGGCAAGCAGGTCGATTTTGTGACTATCGGAAAGAAAGCAAATGATATCCTCGGCAAGAAATTCACCATAGTAGCCAACAACAGCACTGTATATGATGATCTCACTTTTGATAATGTAGCTCCCATCGCCGAAAATCTTATGGAATTGTTTACGAACGGCTCTTATGATAGAATCGATCTTGTTTACAATAAGTTCAAGAACGCTGCCACCCAAATTATCATGACAGAGCAGTTCTTACCAATTGTGCCAGTGGCGGGAGAAGAAACCACGAATACCGACTATATTTTTGAACCTTCCAAATCGGAAATTGTTGCGCAGCTCATACCAAAATCCCTAAAAACTCAATTGTACAAAGCTGTCCGGGATTCCTTTGCCAGTGAGCATGGTGCCCGTATGACCGCCATGCACAAGGCTACGGACAATGCCACGGAGTTAAGGGATCAATTAAAACTTACCTATAACAAGGCGAGACAGGCCGCAATTACCAATGAAATATTGGAGATCGTCGGGGGTGCGGAGGCACTCAAAAGCTAAGATCTTATCCTAATGACACAGGACCAGAGTTTTTAAGCACTTTCCTTTAAAAAAGAACCCTAAGTGTATCTACCTGGCCGTCTTTTGGCACCAATTTTGGTTTCAATACTAAAATGCCTTCCTTAAACCTAATGCGTGCCAAAAGGGAAAGGCCTGTTTATCAGATCCTGACAAAGGATATCAGGATTCGCTAAAAAAAATCTTTGGGATTTTGACAGCGGTATAATTTATATCTTTGAACACCAATAAAAAGGAAGAAAATGAAGAATTCAATCTATATAATTTTAAGCTGCATTCTAGGACTCTACGGATGTTCTTCTCAAAAAAAATTAGATACTTCTCCCCCCTTTGTCCTCGGAACAACCACCAGTCAAAAATGGGTAGGTGGCCGGGAAGAGAGCGGCTCCGGTGATATCGTAAAAATCACTATAAAAGAAATGAAAGGTGAGGAAGTGACTTTTCAAAACATATACTTCAAAGGTGGAAGGTCGGCGGTCGTTATGGAAATGGAGGACGACGGCATGATGGCCACGGCAAAATTCTACACACAAAAACCAGACATGATCATGCATGCCGATGCTACCAAAGAGGTAGGGAATCAACCTCCCAAACTTAAGTCCCGGGAGGATCAGGAAATCCCCTTCGAATTAAAAGAAACCGAAGCGGTGCTTAGCTACATGGAAAACGACAAGATGAAATATGTGAAAATTGTTGGGATAGTAAATAAACCTACACGGATTTATCCCGGTATCCAGAAAAACTAACTTTGTTCACAGGGTTTAAATAGGTACTTTTGCGCCCTAATCGCGCGCTATTGAGCCAGGTCAAAAAACTCTTTAAGCAAACCTTTATTTATGGTTTAGCTACCGTACTGCCCCGTATGCTTTCCTTTTTGCTATTACCCTTATATACCAGGGTGATGGCACCGGAATTATATGGAGAAGTAACGATAATATTTGCCTGGTTTGCAATTTTCAATGTGTTTTTGGCCTACGGTATGGAAACGGCATTTTTCAGATTTTACAGTAAATCTGAAGATAAAAATGCAGTGGTTTCCACCTCGTTGATCTCTCTTTTGTCCACCACCGCCTTATTTGTGGTGATTGCTTTAATATTCCAAAACAGTCTGGCCGATGTTCTGGATGTGGATCCAAAGTACATCAACTATGTGATCGCCATCCTGGCTCTTGACGCCTTGGCAATAATACCATTCGCCTGGCTACGGGCGAACGAAAAACCCATTAAATACACAATAGTCAAAATTGCCAGTGTCGCTATTTACCTCGGACTGAATCTATATTTTTTGGTGCTATTGCCCAAAATCGCTCAAGGGGATTCGGAGGGATTTTTCAGCTGGATGTACCGGCCCGATTTTGAAATATCGTACATTTTAATTTCCAATTTAATGGCAAGCGGCATAACCCTGGTGTTTATGTTGCCACTTTACCGGCAAAGTAAATATACCTTTCACGGGGATTTATGGAAAAAAATGATGAAATATGCATGGCCTGTATTGATCGCCGGAATTGCCTATACCATTAATGAAGTCTTCGACAAGATTATGCTGGCGCGGTTGTTGCCTCAGGAGATCGCCGAAAGTGAGCTGGGAATGTATGCAGCGTGCTATAAATTAGGGATGTTTATGACCCTGTTTGCCACTGCCTTCAGGCTTGGCATAGAGCCTTTTTTCTTTAGTCATTCTACCACAGAAAACCCTCAGAAGGCCTATGCACAGATTACCAATTATTTTGTGGTGCTCGGGAGTGTAATTTTATTGGGCGTAGTGGTTTTTACGGACGTATTAAAAATAATTTTCGTCGACAAGGACTATTGGGAGGCCATACCCGTTGTACCTATAATTTTGCTGGCCAGTTTCTGCCTTGGCATCTATCATAACTTGTCGGTCTGGTATAAAGTAACAGACAGGACCAGATTTGGCGCCTTCATATCTATAATTGGTGCTATTATTACAATTTTGATCAACTATCTCTTTATTCCGAAAATAGGCTATTACGCTTCGGCCATTGCCACCCTGGCCGCTTATGGCTGCATGATGTACCTGTCTTATTATTACGGCAAGAAATACTATCCTATTCCGTATAATATCCGGAAAATAACCTTCTATCTGGGAGTATCAATCCTGTTCTCTGGCCTTACCTTCTATGTTTTTAACAGAAATTTGGTAGTGGGCTGCCTGTTACTTTTAGTATTTTTAGTACTGGTTTACAAAATGGAGCATGAGAAATTGAGACAAATATTTTTAAAGCGATGACAATTAAGGTATTGAACAGATCAGGTAAGCCCTTACCTTCATATGAAACAGGGGCGTCTGCAGGTATGGATCTAAGGGCTAGTATTAGTTTGCCCATAACATTACAGCCGCTGGAAAGGGCAATTGTTAAAACAGGGCTTTTTATTGAACTTCCCACAGGATATGAAGCCCAGGTAAGACCAAGAAGCGGATTGGCTGCAAAAAAAGGAATAACGGTACTAAACGCTCCGGGTACCATAGATGCAGATTACAGGGGTGAAATTGGCGTGATTCTTGTAAACCTTTCCAATGAGCCTTTTACAGTTGAAAATGGAGAAAGAGTAGCCCAATTGGTAATCGCTCGGCACGAGAGGGCCGAATGGCTGACCGCCGATGAATTGTCGGATACCCCGAGAGGGAAAGGCGGATTTGGAAGTACCGGGGCGAAGTAATGTACCGCTGAAAAAAATAAACCAATGTAACAATTGGGATATCCATGAAATTGGATATCCCACGTTGAGAATTTGATCTGCTCAAATCAGAAAAGGAGCTAGTGGAACTATGAAAAATCTGTGCGTAATTTTTGTTTTTCTATCAGGATTGGTAGCCCCTTTATTCGCCTATGCCCAGGAAGACGCAATAGAAGAGGAGAGCGCCGCAGTATCACTAGAGGATTATACGGATGAATTTCAGGAAAACTTTTTCGAAGCTTTGAAGCAAAAAGGTATCGAGAATTACGATAAGGCCATAAATTTATTACTGGAATGCAAGCAGTTAGATGCTGATAATTCTGTTGTGGACCATGAATTGGCAAGTGCATATCTGGCAGACAAACAATATGCTTTGGCTCAGGAATACGGATTGGAAGCGCTGATTTCCGAACCTGCAAATTATTGGTATCTGAATACCCTGGTAGAGATTGCTCAAAAACAGGGAAATACGCTAGAGACCATGCGAAACACGATACCTTATTCCGATGAAAAATTAAAGGAAAATCTGGCACTAATTTATTACAAAAAACAGAATTATCAGGATGCTCTTAAAATAGTAAAGGAAATAAAAAACCCCGACTTTTCCTACCGGCTATCACTTAAGATTAAGGATACGCTAGATCAAATCAGCCAACAGACCGCCGAAGAACAAACGCCGGTTAAAAAAACAGCAGGACTAAGCCCGTTGGAGCGTTACAGGTCCGAAATAGCAGCCCTGATTGAAAAGAAGAATTATGCGGATTTGTTAACTGTGGCTGCCGATGCCGTAGAGAATTTCCCCGCTCAGCCCTATTTTTATTATGCACATGGCCTGGCGTTAAATAAAAGCTCAAAACCACAAGAAGCAGTGAGCCATCTGGAATCCGCTTTGGATTATCTTTTGGACGATGTTGAAATGGCGGATAAAATATTCAGGGAACTGGCGGAGGCGTATACTAAACTAGGGAACACTTCTAAGGCAAATATGTATCTTAGCAAAATTAAATCCGGTTCATAAGGGAATATGGTAGGTATGACTTCTTTACAAAAATGGCTCACCTTTTTCGTACTTGCCCTGCTGATTTCCTCATGTAGATCGGGTAAAATAGCTACAGACGGCAAAATTGATGAGAATCTTACCGCCAGGGCAATTATCAGAAATCACTATAGGAATCAACTGGATTTTAAAACGCTCAGCGGACGGATGAGGGTCGACTATTCCGAAGGGGGCGCTTCACAAAGTGTGGGTGTTAGTCTTAGAATGGAAAAAGACAAGGCCATTTGGATGAGTGCGCCTCTGGGAGTTGTTAAAGCCTATATAACGCCTACCAGGGTATCTTTTTATAATAAACTACAGAACGAATATTTTGACGGAAACTTCAGCTACCTGAGCAATTTGCTTGGTACGGAACTCGACTTTGACAAGGTACAGAATCTGCTTTTGGGACAATCCATCCTCGACTTAAGGAAAGAGAAATATGAAGCTACCGTAATTGGAGAAACCTATGAATTGAAGCCAGTAAAGGCGATTGATCTTTTTAAGATCTTGTTTCGGATAGAGCCGGGGAACTTTAAGATGACCACGCAACAACTCTCACAACCCTGGAAAAAAAGATTGCTGGAAATCAATTATAAAAACTATCAGGAAAGGGATTCGCGCATTCTGCCCGATGAAATCGGAATAACCGCCATAGAGGATCTGGACAGGACCACAATTGCCATTGAATACAGAAATATAGAATTTAATAAACCGCTGAATTTTCCCTATAAAATACCGGAAGGTTTTGAAAAAATCGTCTTAAAGTAAAATGCCCGGTTTTACCGCATATCGTGTTTGTTTGCTGCTCTTTGTCTTCGGACTGACGAACACTTTGTCATTTGCTCAGACCAGTGAGCAAAGGGCCCTGGAAGCCAAAAGGGAACAGTTGCAGCATGAGATTGAGGAAATTAACCGGTTGTTGTTTTCGGAGAAGGAACAGAAGGGAACCGTCCTGGATCAGATGGAGGGCCTGGATCAAAAAATTAACGTAAGTCAGCAGCTCATACGGGTCACCAATCAACAGTCCAATTTACTTAGCAGGCAGATCAATGCAAATATACGGAATATTGCCAAACTGAGGGAAGACCTGGAAATATTGAAAGAAGAGTATGCTACTATGATCCAAAAATCGTATCAGAGTAAGGCGCAACAAAACCGATTAATGTTTTTGCTCTCTTCAAAGAATTTCTTTCAGGCTTTTAAGAGGTTGCAATATCTTAAGCAATACACGGAATTCAGAAGGGAGCAGGGACAGTTGATAGTGTCAAAAACTACGGATCTGACAAACCTTAACAAAGATTTGACCATTCAGAGAAAAGAGAAAGAGCAATTGATTGCGGAGAATAACCGCGCCAGGGATCAGTTATTGAAGGAGATCAATTCGCAAAAGGAATTACTCAAAACCATTCGGCGGAATGAAAGTAAATACGCAACTGCAATTCAGGCCAAAAAGAAAGAGGCACAAAGGGTAGAACAGCAAATTGAACGTCTTATCCGCAGTGCGATCGCCGCTTCTAATAAAAAAGCGGATAAAACTACCACCAATAACAGCACTTTTATCCTCACTCCCGAGGCTACGCTGGTTTCCAATAACTTTTCAGCAAATAAAGGAAAACTGATCTGGCCTGTGGAAAAGGGAATTAAAAAGCAAGGCTTCGGGGTTTATAAAGACGCGGTTTACCCTGGGATTAAGCATCAGAGCAATGGGGTTATCATCGCTACGGACCAGGGCGCCACGGCCAGAGCGGTATTTGAGGGCGAAGTTATCGCAATCTTGGCCGTGCCGGGAGGAAACAAAGGCGTTCAACTGAAACATGGGAATTACATAAGTACCTATTACAATCTCTCGGATCTTTATGTAAAAAAAGGAGATAAGGTAGCGGTCAAGGCTGAATTGGGTAAAATATATACCAATCGGTTCAACGGCCTGACACAACTTAAATTTTATTTATATAAGGATGCCACGCGTCTTAATCCTGAAGAGTGGATATACAGACTATAGGACCGGTCATGGTTAAAATAAAAAACATTAACGGTAGTTTTAAACTTCACAATGGGGTAGAGATGCCCTATTTTGGCCTGGGAGTTTACCAGGCCGCTAAGGGCCAAGAGGTCATAAACGCAGTTAAATGGGCACTCGAAGCTGGTTATCGTCATGTGGATACTGCTTCTGCCTATGGGAATGAAGCGGGAGTGGGCCGTGGAATAGCGGAGAGCCGAAATCCGAGAGAAGAATTATTTGTCGTAAGCAAGGTCTGGAATTCCGATCAGGGTTATGAACCTACCCTCGCTGCCTTTGACGCAAGCATTAAAAGGCTCAATTTGGAGTATCTTGATCTTTATCTGGTGCACTGGCCAGTGAAGGGCAAATACAAAGATACGTGGAGAGCTTTGGAGCGTTTATACAAAGAAAAAAGAGTACGAGCTATTGGAGTAAGTAACTTTCTACAACATCACCTGGAAGATATTCTACCCTCGGTTGAGGTGGCCCCAATGGTGAACCAGATGGAATTTCATCCTTACCTGGTACAACAAGACCTGCTCAACTATTGTATTTCCGAGAAAATTCAGTATGAAGCCTGGTCACCCATGATGCAGGGGAAAATTTTTAAGCTCGACAATTTTAAAAGGCTGTCAGAAAAGTACAGCAAGACTATTGCCCAGATTGTCTTGCGATGGGATCTTCAGAAAGGGGTCGTTACTATCCCAAAATCCACTAAAAAGGAACATATCATTGCAAATGCCGCCGTCTTTGATTTTGAACTCACCCCAGGGGATATTGCCCATCTGGACGGTATGGACAGAGGGCAACGTTTTGGCCCAGATCCGGACAATTTTGATTTTTAAAACGCTTTTAACGCCCCTCCAGCCTGTTATGTACCTATTGGTGGCTAGGGTGTTTTTCCAATAAACAATGCCCGTAATTCCGTAGCCTCTGCCGGTTTCATCTTTCCTGCGAGCACCAGGCTAAGTTGTTTTCTTCTCAAGGCTCCTTCGTATCGTTCCTTCTCCAGTGCTGTTTCAGGCAACAGGGCAGGCACTTCTGTGGGCTTGCCTGTATCATCTACGGCAACGAAGGTGTATATCGCTTCGTTGGCTTTGGCTCGTTCGCCGCTTACCCTGTCTTCCATCCACACGTCAATATACACCTCCATTGAAGTTCTGAATGTCCGGGATATCGCGGCTTCTACGGTGACCACACTTCCTAAGGGCACCGACCTGTTAAAGGCAACATGATTTACGGATGCCGTAACGGTGATCCGCCTGCTATGGCGACGTGCAGCGATACTGGCTGCCCGGTCCATCCTCGCCAGTAACTCACCCCCGAAGAGATTGTTTAAAGGATTTGTTTCACTTGGGAGTACCATATCCGTCATGACTGTTCTGGACTCGCTTGGTGTTTTGGGTTGCATAGTTAAAATTTATGCAAAGATACATGCTTGCAATTCCGGGAAAAAGCTAATGAAACTTATTTTGTAGATAAAAGCCAGGCGTCACGGGAGACAGTTCTCCTTATGGTTTTAAGATACTCCAGTGCCTTTTTGGGGTCGTCAAAACTGTCATAAGTTACTTGATGCAGGCCATAGGGATTAACACCTAAATAGGCCGCATTAAAGCCCCGGCGTTGCAATTGACGTACTTTTTTCTCGGCGTTATTCTTCATTCGGAAAGCGCCTGCAATGACATAGTGTTTTCGACTGGAAGATCTTTTGGTGACTTCTATTTTCAGCGCGGGAAGTACCAGTGGGTCCGCGTTGAAAAAGGTGGCCTCCTGAATGTTTTTAGAAACCAATTCCTGTGCATCAGCCCTGGCCAATTGCTGATCGGATATGGCCTTGTTGTAGACACGAAATCCCGTAAGTCCGGTAGAAAGCGCCAATAAAAGGATGGCTGCATATTTCACGTAGGGTCTGTAATTGCTTCTTTTCCTTTCTTCAGGGGTTATTATAAACGGAATTTTGTCCTCGAGTTCTACAACAGATTCCTTTAATACCTCACGGGTAACCGGAATGGAAACAAAGGATGACAAACCAAATGAAGAAGTAAGGTAGTTTACCTTATAAGAAGGTTGAAATTGTATTTTACCTTCCCTGTTTAACCAAAGTTCGCCAATATCAACAAAAGTTAATCGCTCTCCCGACTTAAGTTTTTCTTTCCATTCCCGGGCAATACCCTGGATTTGTTGCAACATTTCCTCATAGGTGGTTTTTTCGGCCGTGGCCATATAGGATACCAATAAACCGTCATTAGAAGATAACTGTTCATTAAAGGAAATGATCTTGGTTGGAGGATAAAAGGCATTGGTGGCATGATGGATTACGGCAGACTTCATTTGTGTCAGGAAAGCCCCAAAATCCGGTACAACCACACAATTGTACCTGTAGAGAAGTTCTTCTATGTAATGCTCCGTTCCCATAAACGCAAAGATCAAAAAAAATGAGAGCGTTTCAAACTCAAATCTGTTACTATTTATTAACATAATATTTTATATATTATTGTGAATAAACACGGGAAAACACAAATGACTAAAAATGAGATAGTTGCAGTTCTAAGACTTCAGAATATCCCCCATATTGGGGACATTTCTAGCAAGAAGCTTATTGCCTCTTGCGGTAGTCCAGAGGCCGTTTTCTTGCAAAAAGGGAGTCATTTAGCAAAAATCGATGGAATTGGGCAGGTGACAATTAGGGGGCTCCATGATGCCGAACACCTGGAAGCAGCCGAGGCAGAATATCAGTACATTCGCGATAATAATATAGATTTTTATTATTTTTTAGACCCGGAGTATCCCAATTATTTGAAACACTGTATTGACGGTCCATTATTACTTTTTAAAAGAGGGAATATGGCTTTGAAGGGTAGGAAGATAATCAGTGTGGTGGGAACCCGGAATATTACAAACTATGGAGTGGCTTTTTGTGAAAAGTTTATCGAAGATATTGCCTCATTAGATCCAATAATTGTTAGTGGATTTGCGTACGGAGTGGATATATGTGTTCAGAAAGCGGCTTTAAAATACGATCTTCAAACCATTGGTTGCCTGGCCCACGGACTTAATCAGATCTATCCCAAAACACATTCCAGATATATTAAGGAAGTAGAGAAAAACGGCGGGTTTTTAACGGAATTCTGGAGTACGAGCAATCCCGACCGGGAGAATTTTCTAAAACGGAACAGGATAATTGCGGGAATGAGCGAGGCAACCATCGTTATAGAGTCTGCGGAAAAAGGAGGAAGCCTGGTAACCGCAGATATTGCCCACAGTTATAACAGGGATGTCTTTGCCGTGCCCGGAAGGGCTAAGGATAAATTCAGCATTGGTTGCAATAATCTTATCAAACAGCAGAAAGCGCATATGCTCACTTCGGCGGCAGACCTTGTGTATCTATTGAATTGGGAGGTTGAGGAAAAGAAAGCAGGGAACCTGCAAAAACAATTGTTCGTAGAATTGGATGATGCGGAGAAAAGCATTTACAGTTATTTACAGAAAGAAGGCAAGCAATTGTTGGACAATATCGCTCTTGAATGCAGCTTGCCTGTTTTTAGGGCTTCATCAACCCTTTTAAACATGGAAATGAAAGGCATTATCCGTCCCTTGCCGGGGAAATTGTTTGAAGCTATTTAGATTTTAACATACCGGGCGGTTTGGTAACCGAAAAAAACCTTCTTTAACGACAAGGTTTTGGGGAATTTATCGATGAAATACCCCTTAAGATCCGTGGATTTTGATTACCCTCTATGGTGTTTGATCTTTGAAACCGACGGTATAGTTTGTCTTGTTAAACCAGACTTTTTTGTTTCATACAAAAATAAAAGATAACGACCTATTAAATTCCTGTTCATTTCTTTGCTTGTCCAAAGAAACGACCCAAAAAAAGGAAACCTTCTCCCCAGGATCTTTTTCGGTTTAACTGAAAAACCAATGTCGAAACTCCGCCATCCCGCTAAGCGCGGGATGAGAGCCATCAGAAGCTTTCTCCGCCTAACTAATACCCCACCGTCCTCCGCACCCGCTCTAAAACTCCCTCAGCCACTTTTTTCGCCTTTTCGGCACCGATTGCGAGGGCTTTATCCACCTCATTAAGGTGATCCATATAGTAATTAAAAGAAGTTCGCGCCTCTCCGAATTTGGCAAGTATCAATTCAAACAAAGCCTGTTTGGCATGGCCGTAGCCGTAATTCCCGTTCAGGTAATTGGAACGCATTGCCGCTATTTCCTCTTCTGATGCTAATAGCGTATAAATAGCAAAGACGTTGTCCTTATCCGGGTCTTTGGGAGCTTCCATAGGGGTACTATCCGTAATAATACCCATAAGTTGTTTACGGAGTTGTTTTTCAGGCTGGAAAATATTGATGAGGTTTCCTTTACTTTTACTCATTTTCTCTCCGTCCGTCCCGGGAACATACATGGTGTCTTGCTGTACTTGTGCCTCGGGCATAGCAAATGTTTCGCCCATTTGGGCGTGAAACCGGGAAGCAACGTCCCTGGTCATTTCCAGATGCTGCAGCTGATCTTTGCCAACGGGTACAATATTGGCATCATACAGCAGGATATCCGCGGCCATTAGCATAGGGTAGGAAAAGATTCCGGCATTAACATCTTCCAAGCGGTCTGCCTTGTCTTTGAAGGAATGGGCCAAAGTAAGACGTTGATAGGGAAAAAAACAACTGAGATACCATGCCAATTCGGAAACCTGGGGAACATCGCTCTGTCTGTAGAAAACGGTTTGTTCCGTGTTCAATCCAAAAGCAAGCCAGGCTGCAGCGGTAGCATAGGTATTTGCGCGTAATTCTTCACTGTTTTTTATTTGGGTAAGAGAGTGCATGTCCGCGATAAAAAGAAAGGATTCATTTTCGGGATCGCCTGCCATTTTTATAGCGGGAATAATTGCTCCCAAAATGTTTCCCAAATGTGGGGTGCCGGTGCTTTGTATTCCTGTTAATATTCGTGCCATTTGTCAGCGATTGAGTGCAAATGTAGCTATACAGTGCATATAAAAAAAGAGGCCTTAGCCGCTTAGTTCATTTATAAATAAAAAATTTACTTTTGAATTTATGATCCCGTTAGTCACGAAAGTCGGCCAGGCGTTATATCGAATTTGGTTTTATATTCTTGTCGCCCTCCCAATTGTAGTTATCTTTCCGTTTCTATTGCTTTTCACAATATCCGAAAAATCATATCCGCAATTTTTCTGGATGGCCAGGAACCTGTGGGCTATTCCCATCCTCTATGGTATGGGCTGCGTTCCAATAATTCAATGGGAAGAGAGAATGCGGATTGGCAGTAGTTATATGCTAATTGCCAATCACACCAGTATGTTAGATATTATGTTGATGCTCTATGTGAACAAACATCCCTTTGTTTTTGTGGGCAAAAAAGAACTGGTAATGGTTCCGATTTTCGGGTTTTTCTATTAAAGGTTTGTATAATGGTAGACAGGGAGGACGGCAATAGCAGAAGCGGGGTCTATAGAAGGGCCCGGCGCAGATTATACAGCGGACTTGGTATCTGCATATTTCCCGAAGGAGGAGTCCCGGAGGAACATGTATTACTGGACGAATTTAAGGATGGCGCTTTTAAAATGGCAATTGCTCACGGTATTCCCGTAGTGCCCATGACTTTTTATGACAATAAAAAGGTTTTCTTCTAGCTTTTTTAGGGGAGGGCCGGGGATCACACGGGTAAAAGTGCATTCCTTCCTCCAAACACAGCAGCTTCAGGAAGATCAGAAATCGTTATTACGTAAGAAAGTACGGGCAATAATTCTTAGTGACCTGGAGAAGATCTTGAAAATTAACTTAGTAAAAACGCCCCGACCTGCCGATCAGGGCGTTTAAGGAGTCACCGCAAGATGTGGTAACCTACCTAACCAACCTCTTTAAACCCGGAAGCTAAAAAATCTTTTCACAGTCCCATTGGTACAGAAAGCTCTCGCTAACCTCGGTGTCTTGGTGGATCTAAAACCTGAAATTAAGACCGCTATAAACACCTACGGAAAAAGGTTGAAAATTTCCTGAGGTATCTGAAAATGTGTTCAACTGGTATTTAAACATCGGCTCCAGGTTTAATCTGACTTTTGGGGTAACATTATAATTAATTCCGAATCCTATATTGGTGCTGAAATTTAAGTCGTTAATATTATTGGCTTCCCCTATTTCAGTGGCACCACCATTAGATTCCAGACTTACAGTATTGTCTACCAGGAATAAAGAACTAAAACCGCCAATGATATTTACACCCACTTTTCGTTCCACTAAGGCATAATTTAATTCTAAAGGGACTTCCAGATACCCAAATTGTTGCACCATCCTACCGTCCCGGGAGGGGCTGGGGGCGGCTATCTCGTTATTCGAGGCAAATGAGGGATCCCGAACCCCCTCGGTATTCGCTGCGCTCTGCACCAACAGATTTTTGGAGGTGAGCGCATAATCTATATTATCTATCCTATTGCTTGTGGATGCCGCCAGAGAGGAAGAGAACAATATATCGTTGGTGTCGTAACCGTAGTCTACTTTGTGTATTCCGGAGCGGATACTTAACTTTTTGGCGATATCGTAGGAGACCGCCAGCCCATAACTGAGGTTAAGATTGCCCGATTTGGAGTTGGCAACAAAATTGGGGTGAATGGGAGAACCTTCTCCAAAAGAGCTGAAGTACACGGGAGCTACACTTGGCCCAACGGACCATTTATTACTGCTTTTAGCTGCCGCTACTTCCTCTTCCTCTTCTTCTGTCTCATCAAAAATCGACTTTTTCTTTGGATCGTCCTCCACGGCTTTAATTTCAGCCTCCGCGACTTCATCTTTGGTGCTGTCTTCTTTCAAATTATTTTTAATATCCTCCGGAACACCCGTAATTACTATCTCATGGTCTTTCTTCCCCCTGCCAGGCTCACCACTTTGATTTTCATTTTTAAGTTCTGCCGGCCTCCCTGTGACACCATTATCAGTGTCTGTTCTAGTTACTTCGCTTCGCGGATTTTTAATGGCCCGATCTAAACGATTGGACCTGGAATTATCTTTATCTACGGAAGGATCTGCTTTAGCTCTGTCCGTAATTTCAGCATTGGGAGCAGGTTCTTTGCCGGAAGTTGCGGTAGTACCTTTCTTCAATTCCTTATCATTCGCTTCAGAGGACTGCACAACCTCACTTTCCGTATTCGGGCTGATTAAAAGATCTTTGCCAGAATCAATATCCTTTCCTGCGGCCGGGGTTTCTACCCGCTCCGGATTCGAATAAATTTCATCGGATTGAACCGTATTTTCAAAAGGGTTTATTATATAGAAAAGAATGGCCAATGCTGCGGCCACTCCCCCGAGTTTCCACCACAGAGGCAAAATGCGGCGCGAGTTCTTCTTTTGATCCAGGGAAGACTTGATAGATTCCCAGACTTTTTCGTCCGGAACCTCACCGAAGCCCTTAAACCTTTCCTGGAAAAATTTATCAATATTATTCTTGTTCATGCCGTGTTGGATTACGCAATATTTATGTTTTGTTTTTTGATTTTTTCTTTAAGTATCGTTCTCGCCCGGGCAAGGTTGGATTTTGATGTTCCCGGGGAGGTTCCCAGGGCTGAACTTATTTCTTTATGGGAATAGCCATCAAGCACATACATGTTGAACGTGATGCGATATTTATTGGGTAGTTCCTGAATATAACGGAGCAAGGTGGGAAGCTCTATATCCAGGTAACCGGATTCTACTTCGGTCTCTTCCTCCGTATTTTCCGAGACCACACTAAGATATTCCTCCTTTCTGTATTTCTGTAGTACCGTATTCACGGTAATGCGCTTCATCCAACCCTCAAATGACCCCTTAAACTTATATTGCCCAATTTTATCGTATATCGTTATAAAACTATCATGGAGGTTATCCTCCGCCTCGGTTTTATTGCGGGAGTACTTCAGACAAATTCCGAACAAAATGCGGGAATACTCCCTGTACAATTGTTCTTGTGCCTTTCTATCACCTTTTTTGCAATTATGTATGAGTTCTTCCAGACTCAAAATGTTGGTTAGATTATTAGTTAGACCATCGTTCTTTAAGCCGTGCGTGTATTAAAACGATTTGATCCAACTAATCCCACTTTTCTAATGGGATCTCTGGTTTCTACATCGACCCTTGAGCCGGTTTCTTATATCGTGTCCGGGACAGACCCCGGAGTTAGTACCACACAAGGCGGCACAAATAAGGTATTACTGCGTAACGGGGACCTCAACTTCAAAATATTCCGACTCCCCGTTTTCATCTTCACCTGTCCAGAACCGAAATACGTAGGGTTTGGAATACAGACAGATAAAACTGAACGTAGCCTGTAGTTCTTCAACCTCCGCCGGACAATCCTGTTGCTCCAGTTCAGTGCCGATAGCCACAACGTTCCGCACATTTTTATCCGCGGTATTCGACTCTGTAATGTCAAATCCTTCGAATGAAGTGCAACCATTTGGAGTGGCATAGGTAACCTTAACACTATATGTCTGATTGAGCGCAAAGGAATCAGGTAGTTCGGCCTCCACAATCTCCAGCGGAACAAAATGAAAATTAACACCACCATCGTCCAAACTGCATGAATTAATGGCAAGGGTAATAAAACATAGGAATAATAACAACGCTTTCTTCATAGTCAATTCTTCTTTTCTTCTTTAATTTATACTAAAGATGAATTCAAGGGGCAAAGGTTGCTTCTAAAAGGAAAAAACCACAATCTTGTGATTTTTTTTATTTGGATGGATTTTATTTGGTAAGGGCGCTTATGGCCTCTTTGATCTTAGCTTCTAATTCCTCAAGCAATTCCGGATTGTCTTGTAATAAATCCTTGACCGCGTCTCTTCCCTGTCCTAATTTTGTATCTCCATAGCTGAACCAGGAACCGCTTTTCTTGATAATTTCATATTCTACGCCAAGATCCAATATTTCACCCACTTTTGAGATTCCCTCTCCGTACATAATATCGAACTCAGCCATTTTAAACGGCGGCGCCACTTTATTTTTTACGACTTTTACCCTCGTCTTATTCCCCAGCACCCTGCCGTCGGTATCTTTAATCTGAGTGGATCGCCTTATATCTAACCTTACGGAGGCATAGAATTTGAGGGCGTTGCCACCGGTAGTGGTTTCCGGGTTCCCGAACACAACGCCAATTTTATCGCGAAGCTGGTTAATAAATATCACTGTGCATTTTGTCTTGCTTATAGAACCCGTTAGTTTCCTCAACGCCTGAGACATTAGTCGGGCATGCAGACCCATTTTAGAATCACCCATCTCCCCTTCAATTTCGCTCTTAGGCGTCAGGGCGGCAACAGAATCAATAATTACAATATCTATGGCCCCGGATCTGATAAGGTTATCGGTAATTTCAAGTGCCTGTTCCCCGTGATCGGGCTGGGAAATGATGAGATTGTCTATATCAATTCCAAGCTTTTGGGCATAAAAGCGATCAAAAGCGTGTTCAGCATCAATAAATGCCGCAATGCCTCCATTCTTTTGTGCTTCCGCAATGGCATGAAGGGTAAGGGTTGTTTTCCCCGAAGATTCCGGGCCGTATATTTCAACCACTCTGCCTCTGGGATAACCACCAACCCCCATAGCGATGTCCAGGCCTAAAGAACCTGATGGGATAACCTCTACATCGGCCACAACGGCGTCTCCCATTTTCATTACCGCACCCTTTCCATAGGTTTTATCGAGCTTATCCAGTGTAAGTTTCAATGCCTTTAATTTCGCTTCTTTCTCGCTGCTCATGTTCTCAAATTCTAAAGTGTTAGGGAGGCTAAATTACCATTTCTTTTTGCATATCACAATTGCAAAAGCAACCTTTTTGTATTTCCCGCATCCTAGAGGTATGTGTTCGTACTTAAACACTCAAGACACCAATTTCCTGATGGACTTTGGACCATAGTGACCACTATCTTAAGGAAAATTCTATGAAAAAGAAAGTATAACAGATGTGGTCTGTTAAAAGCCCTGACAAACTTGTCGGGGCTTTTTCATTTTGGAGAAATGGAAAGATAATGCTTATTTTTGCCTTCTAATTTACGCTTTAAACTTAATCATTGGTATAGCATGCAACTGTACAATACATTAAGTGCAAAGGAAAGAGCTGCGCTTATTGAAGAGGCCGGCCGGGAACGCCTTACTATCTCTTTCTACAAATATGCACACATTGGCAATACATCCATTTTCCGCAACCACCTATTTATTCATTGGAATGAGCTCGATGTCCTTGGGAGGATTTATGTCGCCAAGGAGGGGATAAATGCACAACTGTCTGTTCCGGCGGAAAAGTTTAAAGCCTTTAAAAAACATTTGGACAGCATTGCTTTCCTAAAAAATGTCCGCCTTAATATCGCCATTGAACACGATGACAAATCGTTCCTAAAATTAAAGGTAAAGGTGCGCAGGAAAATAGTTGCGGACGGGCTTAGTGATGACACCTTTGATGTTACCAATAAAGGCATTCATGTTGGTGCCGAAGCATTTAATAAACTTTTCGAGGATCGGGATGCGATTTTGGTAGATATGCGCAACCACTATGAAAGTGAGATCGGTCATTTTAGGAATGCCATCACCCCGGATGTAGATACTTTCAGGGATTCTTTGGATGTTATTGAAAGGGAGCTGAGCAATTATAAGGAGGACAAAAAATTGGTGATGTACTGTACAGGAGGGATCCGATGTGAAAAGGCCAGTGCTTATTATAAACATAAAGGGTTTAAAAAAGTATACCAGTTGGAAGGGGGTATTATTGAGTACACAAGGCAGGTTAGAGAAAAAAATCTTGAAAATAAATTCCTGGGAAAAAACTTTGTTTTTGACCACAGACGTGGTGAACGGATCTCGGAAGATGTAGTTGCAAACTGCCACCAGTGCGGCAAGCCCTGCGATACCCATGTAAATTGTGCCAACGAGGCCTGCCACCTTTTATTTATTCAATGCAAAGACTGTGCGGGGGCTATGGATAATTGTTGCTCTGATCCCTGTAAGGAAATATATGCATTGCCCTATGAAACGCAGAAAAAATTACGGAAGGGCAAAGGCGCCAGTAATAAAATTTTCAAAAAAGGGCGCTCAGAAGTTTTGAAATTTAAACGATAGCACATGGAAGCAATCTATTCAGGGGCTACTAAAATCACATAAAAACCGCTATCTTTACATTTAAATTTAATATTAACCTTATTTGGCAAAAACATAAGGTTTGCGCCAAACCAAGATACAAAATATGGGTTGTAGCAGTTGTTCAACCGGTAAGGAAGGACAACCTCGCGGATGCAAAAATAATGGAACTTGCGGCACGGATGGTTGTAACAAATTAACCGTATTTGACTGGCTTTCCAATATGTCGCTTCCAAATGGTCAAAAGCCTTTTGATTGCGTTGAAGTCCGCTTTAAAAATAGCAGGAAGGAATTTTACAGGAATGTGGAAAATGTTTCCCTTTCCATAGGGGATATTGTTGCCACCCAGGCCAAATCCGGGCATGATGTGGGAATGATAACTCTAGCAGGGGAATTGGTTAAGGTTCAAATGAAGAAAAAGAAGGTAGCGTGGGACGATGAAGAGCTGCCCAAAATATATAGGAAAGCATCTCAGAAGGATATTGATAAATGGCAAAAATGCCGTGATAAGGAAGAAGAAATTAAAAAACGCGCCAGGGAGATCGCTATCTTTCTAAACCTCCAAATGAAGATTTCGGACGTAGAATTTCAGGGCGACGGCTCTAAGGCAACCTTCTACTATACCGCAGAGGACCGTGTGGATTTCCGACAATTGATCAAAGATATGGCCAAAGCGTTCGGAATCCGGATAGAGATGAGGCAAATCGGATACCGGCAGGAGGCTCAAAGATTGGGAGGTATAGGATCGTGTGGCAGGGAATTGTGCTGTTCTACATGGCTTTCCGATTTTCGGTCAGTAAGTACTGCCTCCGCCCGCTATCAACAGCTTTCCTTAAATCCTCAGAAACTTGCCGGACAATGCGGCAAACTTAAATGCTGTTTAAATTATGAGTTGGACGTTTATCTGGATGCGCTCAAAGATTTCCCTGCCCAGGACGCAAAACTCTTTACCGAAAAGGGATTGGCATTTTGTCAGAAAACAGACATTTTTAAGGGTTCATTGTGGTACTCTTACAAAGAGGACCCTTCCAACTGGCATGAACTAACAAAACAACAGGTGCATGAAATTCTTGAGAAAAACAAGAAAAAGGAAAAGGTAGCAAGTCTGGAGGAATACGCCGCCGACAATTTTAGGGAGGAACAGTTGGTTTTTGAAAATGTTGTTGGCCAGGATAGCCTTACCCGTTTCGACAGACCAAAAAGAAGCAGTGGCCGCAGGAAAAACAAAAAACGGAGAAGCAATAAAAAAAGACCCGCGAGAAATGGGTAGGTATCTATTATTCGTTCTCTTTGGTGTCGCTGCTCTTTCATGTTCAGACACCTTGCAGGTGTCTCAGTACCGGGCAATAAAAGGGGCAAGTTGGAGTAAAGACGAGGCAGTGGAATTTACTTTTAAAGAGATCGATACCACAGGCAACCATAATATGTTCATTACCATCCGGAATGATGAAACCTTCCCCTACAGCAATCTTTTCTTAATAGCGGAAATGGGCTATCCAAACGGGCAGACGTTTACCGACACTTTGGAATATGAGATGGCCTCCCCTGACGGCCGGTGGCTGGGAAAGGGTTTTGGAACCGTAAAGGAAAATATATTGTGGTACAGGGAAAACATCGTTTTTCCGGTGCATGGCGTATATACTTTAAAAATATCCCATGCCATGCGCAAGAATGGAAGCGTAAACGGCGTTGTAGCTCTACAAGGAATTACAGATGTTGGTTTCGAAATAGAAAAGGGTAAATAGGTTATGGCTAAAAAAACAAAGGCCCCCGGGTTTTTCAAATTTATCAAATGGTTTTGGATTTTATTTGCTGCCGGAATTTTTTCTGCAATTTTGGTTTTTATGCTTGCCTCGTGGGGACTTTTTGGAGAAATGCCCACTTTTGAGCATCTGGAGAGTCCGCAAACGAACTTAGCTACTGAAATTATCTCCTCTGACGGGAAAACACTTGGAAAATTTTATCTCGACGATAACCGCACCCCTGTACCCTATGACAGCCTTCCGAAAAATTTGATAAATGCGTTGGTTGCCACAGAAGATGCGCGTTATTTTGATCATTCGGGAATTGATGCCCGAGGTACCTTAAGGGCGCTTTTCTTTCTTGGGAAACGGGGCGGCGCAAGTACAATATCACAACAATTGTCAAAACTTTTATTTACCGAAAGGGCTTCTGCCAGCTCGGTGGACAGGATATTGCAAAAGGTAAAAGAATGGGTTATTGCTACAAGGCTGGAACGGCAGTATACCAAAGAAGAGATCATAGCCATGTACATGAACGAATATGATTTCCACTATAATGCCGATGGAATACGATCCGCGTCGAGAATATATTTTGGCAAAGAACCTCAAAATCTTAAAGTGGAAGAGTCTGCAATGCTCGTGGGCATGCTAAAAAACTCTTCTTTGTATAATCCTATCCGACGGGAAGAGTTGGTCCTAAATCGAAGAAATACGGTTCTTGGCCAAATGGCCAAATACGATTATGTTACGGAGAAAGAGAAAGACTCGCTCCAGACGCTTAAAATGGATATTAATTTTAGTCCGGAGTCGCATCGTGAAGGATTAGCGACCTACTTCAGGATGTATCTGCAGGGTTTTTTGAACGATTGGATAGATAAAAATCCAAAACCTGCCTTAGAGGGAGAAAGAGATCGTTGGAATATCTATCTGGATGGCCTGAAAGTGTTTACGACCATTGATGCCCGCATGCAGCAAAATGCTGAAGAGGCCACTTCGGAACACATGAAAAATCTACAGACGGAATTTTTTCACCAGAACACCCCTGACCGTAATCAAACCGCTCCTTTTCTGGAACTTAACAATAGTGAAATAGACCGTATCATGGAACGGGCCATGAAAAATTCGCACCGATGGAGGTCTATGGCGGCCGAGGGAAAATCAGAAAAGGAGATCAGAACCTCCTTTACCAAAAAAACCGAGATGACGGTTTTTGACTGGAATAGTGAAACCCAGGAAAAAGATACCGTCATGTCACCCCTGGACTCCATTCGATACTATAAGACCTTTTTAAGATCCGCAATGATGGCCATGGAGCCCCAGACGGGGCATGTTAAAGCATGGGTTGGGGGCCTTAATTACAAGCATTTTCAATACGATAACGTGATCCAGGGTGCACGGCAGGCAGGATCTACCTTTAAACCCTTTATCTATGCGGCGGCCATAGATCAATTGCGGTATTCGCCGTGTGATTCCCTACCGGACAGCCAATATTGCATTGAGGCCGAGAAACATGGCAATCCGGAAGCCTGGTGCCCCAAAAATGCAGATGGCAAGTATTCCGGCAAAATGTATACCTTGAAACACGCTTTGGCTAACTCTGTGAATACCGTTACCGCCCAATTAATAGACAGGGTCGGGCCCAAAGCGGTGGTGTCCATTGTAAAGAATTTGGGATTAACAAGGGAAATACCGGAAGTTCCGTCTATTGCCCTGGGTACGCCCGACTTTAATGTATACGAAATGGTAGGGGCTTACGGCACCTTTGTAAATCAGGGAGTGTATGTTAAACCGGTAATGGTCACCCGGATCGAAGATAAAAACGGAACCGTGTTATATGAGTATGTTCCGGAAACTAAAGATGTCCTGAGCAAAGATGTTGCCTATGCAATGATAGATCTCATGGAGGGCGTTACACAGGGGGGATCCGGAACGCGGTTAAGGCATAACTACAACCAGAACACCACAGTGTATCAAGAAATTATTACAGGGTATCCCTATGAGTTCAATAATCCGATCGCCGGTAAAACGGGAACCACCCAGAATCAGAGTGATGGATGGTTTATTGGTATGGTGCCCAATTTGGTGGCCGGCGTATGGGTAGGCGGGGAGGACAGGGCTACACATTTTAGTACGTTGGGATACGGCCAGGGAGCCTCCATGGCATTGCCTATCTGGGCACTTTTTATGAAAAAGAACTATGCAGATGAAGAACTGTCCATATCAAAAGATGCGTTTCCTAAACCTGATGGACTTTCAATTAATGTGGATTGTACAGAGATCATGGAGACTGAAAAGGAAACTGATCTTGATGACGACCTGGAAGATATGGATTTTTAGATTTCTCCTCGCCCGGAACCACAAAAGCAGTTCCGACCCCGTGCATTTCTCCTCTTTCGCTACATGAGGAGTGGTAAATAGGATCCTCCCCGTTGTTCCGTAGGGAATTTCAAAGATTTGCTCTGAGAAGAGCAATTATTCAGGTTGAATTAATCCCGCTTACTAGCGGGATTTTTTATTTAATGACGTATTTTAGAGGACTTGCCCTTATGGGATTACTCTTATGTTTAGATTCAAATTAATATGATACGAAAAACAGTTGCTAATGTGCAGGAAGCGCTTGAAGGCGTACAGGATGGTATGACTTTAATGCTGGGAGGCTTTGGGCTTTGCGGTATCCCCGAGAGGGCCATTGAGGAACTTGTCCGCATGGGGATAAAAGACATAACCTGTATAAGCAACAATGCAGGGGTAGATGATTTTGGATTGGGTTTGCTTTTGCAAAAACATCAAATAAAGAAAATGATCTCTTCCTATGTAGGCGAGAACGATGAGTTTGAAAGGCAGATGCTAAGCGGAGAACTGGAGGTTGAATTAACACCACAGGGAACGCTTGCGGAAAAATGCCGTGCTGCACAGGCTGGCTTCCCCGCTTTTTACACCCCGGCCGGTTATGGAACGGAAGTAGCGGAAGGAAAGGAGACCAGGGAATTTAATGGAAAGATGTACGTTTTGGAAAGGGCTTTTAAGGCCGATTTCTCTTTTGTGAAGGCATGGAAGGGAGATGAGGCCGGGAATCTTATTTTTAAAGGAACCGCCCGTAACTTTAATCCCTGCATGTGCGGCGCAGCGAAAATTACGGTGGCCGAGGTTGAAGAATTAGTTCCTGCGGGAAAGCTTGCGCCCAATGAGATTCATGTTCCGGGTATATTTGTACAGCGCATTTTTCAAGGAAGTCATTATGAAAAGCGCATTGAGCAGCGGACTGTACGGCAAAGAGATTAATTGGTAAATTGATCAATTTAAGAATGAACCAATTATGGCAAGGGAAAATACGGATTTGAAGGAAAGTATCAATGAATTAGGATTGATCATGTATAAGATTGTAAGTACAAGCAAGAAGAATACGAGCCCTTAGCGCACATAATTTCTACGTTCTCGGAATATGTACTGATAGATCATTACATTCAGTAATTGTTACATAAAATTATGTTAGATAAAAACGGCATTGCCAAACGCATTGCAAAAGAGGTAAAAGACGGTTACTACGTAAACCTGGGAATTGGGATTCCTACCCTGGTGGCGAATTTTGTAAGGGACGATATTGATGTCGAATTTCAGAGTGAGAACGGGGTGCTCGGGATGGGTCCGTTCCCCTTTGATGGGGAGGAAGATGCAGATATCATAAACGCCGGGAAGCAGACCATTACAACATTGCCCGGGGCATCCTTCTTCGATTCTGCCACAAGTTTTGGGATGATAAGGGGGCAGCATGTGCACCTAACCATACTGGGGGCTATGGAAGTTTCAGAGAAGGGTGATATAGCCAACTGGAAGATACCCGGTAAAATGGTAAAGGGGATGGGTGGCGCTATGGACCTCGTGGCCTCCGCGGAGAATATCATAGTTGCGATGATCCACACGAACAGGGCAGGCGAATCCAAACTGCTAAAACAGTGTAAACTGCCATTAACCGGAGTGAAATGTGTTAAAAAAGTGGTCACGAACCTCGCTGTTATAGAAGTTACGGCAGATGGATTTAAATTATTGGAACGAGCCCCGGGAGTTACGATCGAAGAAATAAAAAAGGCCACGGAAGGTACTTTGCTTATTGACGGGGATATTCCGGAAATGGGTATTTAATAACTGGAACCATGCCTTTTATCGAAGATATTGACCGTTTATTAGTGAAACCCCATTTTAATAATCTCGCTTTTTAGCGGGAGCGGTTAAAATGGATGGTTGAACTAACCCCGATTTTTCAGCGGGGCCTAGGTTTAATACCTCGACCCTTGGGTCGATTCCTTCTATTGGGTCCAGGGCTTGCCCTGGGGTTTAATGCCATTTACTTTTTTCACAACATTTTAAGATCACTTCACAACAATAATTTAGTAGGGTGGCGGTTTGGTGGTATATTTACATTGTAATTAAAAGTGAAACCCAAATCAAACTTTTAAAACCTACAAAGCTATGGATACCCAAATTAACCACAGACCTGCTGAAGAAGAGGTGCAAGTGTATCGGAATGACTTTTACAGCGGCATTTTGATGCTTACAAGAAAGCTTTTTATGCTATAGTAATTTTCTTTGCAAACGATTAAAAAAGCAGCTTCCCCAAAGGCTGCTTTTTTAGTGCCTTTTTTTCAAAGATCCGGAATTAAACAGATTTGCACATTCCTGCCGGTGCGGAATCCTAATCGATTCTGAAAAGTGGATTTAATCTGTGTAACTCTCGGAGGTCTCTTCCTTTGGGATTGTCGCTTTCAAGATTTTTTTTACACTTACCGCATACTGTTATGGTTGGAAATTAGCCATAAATTTAACAGATAAAGAAAATACGCAACAAAAAAGTAAGATTTTACAACAATTACTTCGGTATTTTTAGAATATCCTGTATTTTTAGATAAATGATTACGTTCAAACTGCAATTAACTTAAGCAAAACTTATCGCTATGTACTCCCAAATAAATTTGCTTTTTGCTATGGACACCAAAAGAAACCTTATAGTTGATAAGGAGGTGACTTGCCGGGATTGGAATAACTGTTATCCAGGTATTTCCGTCCACACCATGAAGCTATTTATTAGTGAAACCCCATTTTAATAATCTCGCTTTTTAGCGGGAGCGGTTAAAATGGATGGTTGAACTAACCCCGCTTTTTCAGCGGGGTCTGGGTTTAATACCTCGACCCTTGGGTCGATTCCTTCTACTGGGTCCAGGGCTTGCCCTGGGGTTTAATGCCATTTACTGTAAAAAGCACTTAGTCGTAAAAATCCCCCGAAAGAGCAAAACCGCGGTTTTGCTCTTTTTCTTTTTAGTATTTTAGAGGGTAGTTTTTACGAATGGGACTTCATATTGAAACCTGCACTTTGGATCAGCTGGGTGAGCTTACCGAAATTGCCCGGAAAACGTTTGTTGATGCCTTTGAAGCACATAACAACCCCCGGGACTTTACCCATTACTTAAATTCTGTACTTACAAGAGAGCATCTCGAAAGAGAACTAAAAAATCCGAACTCTTACTTTTATTTTGTGAAATCGAATGACAGTTTAGTTGGATATTTTAAACTGAACAAAGGGGATGCGCAAACCGAATTAAAAGGAGATGACAGTTTGGAGCTGGAAAGAATTTACGTCGGTGAGAAGTACCAGGGGATGCACATTGGCAAGTGGATACTGGAACAGGTTAAAATAATTGCGCTAAACCGGAACAGATCATTTCTATGGCTTGGGGTTTGGGAGCACAATACTGCGGCAATCCGATTTTATGAGCGACATGGGTTTAGAAAGTTTGGAAGGCATCCTTACTACATAGGGAACGACAAGCAAATGGATTGGCTTATGCGATTAGATTTGGTTACCTTCAGTTCCTAAAATATACCGGATATGAAAAATTGTTTACTCCCTTTGTTATTTGCGCTCTTTTTCTTCAATCCGGTAGATGCCCAACACAATTATTACTTTCCGGAACGAAATTCAGAATGGAAGGAAGTGGCTCCAAGAGATTTTAAGATTGATCAGGAACTACTTCAAAAAGCAGTCAGTTTTGCAGAACAAAATGAGTATTCCGGTTCACTCGATTTACGCATTGCCATACTCAAAGGCTTTGAAAGGGAGCCTTTCCACGAGATTTTGGGTCCCACTAAAAAACGCGGAGGCCCGGCCGGGATGATACTTAAAGACGGGTATATCGTTGGGCAATGGGGAGATATCCGGCGGGTGGATATGACCTTCAGTGTCACTAAAAGTTTTCTTTCCACTGTTGCCGGTTTGGCGGTAGACAATGGATTGATTGCGGATACCAACGACCAGGTGGCAGATTATATATGGGACGGAACCTTTGGTGGAGTTCACAATAGTAAGATCACCTGGGAACACCTTCTACAGCAAAATTCAGATTGGTCGGGAGAATTGTGGGGAGGAAAGGATTGGGCAGACAGGCCCCCTGAGGAAGGCGATATAGATGATTGGAAGTTCCGTAAACCAATTGAACCCGGAACAGTTATGGAATACAATGACGTTCGGGTGAATGTTCTGGCCTATGCACTTACCCATGTTTGGCGCAAACCGCTACCGGCTGTCCTTAAGGAAGAACTTATGGATAAAATTGGAGCGTCTGTCACATGGAGATGGCATGGATATGACCATGCCTGGACAGAAATAGACGGGATCCAAATGAAATCCGTTACCGGTGGCGGTCATTCAGGGGCGGGGATCTTTATCAGCACGGAAGACATGGCAAGATTCGGTATGCTCTTTTTAAATGACGGTAAATGGAAATCGGAACAGCTGATCAGTAGGGAGTGGATACAAAAAGCCACTGCTCCGTCTATCCCAAATGTAAATTACGGGTATATGTGGTGGCTGAACAAAAGAGGGGACAGGCATTGGGAAGGGCTTTCAGATGACATATATTATGCTGCCGGTTTTGGCGGTAATTTTATAGTGATCGACAAGGCCAATGATCTGGTGGTTGTTACGCGCTGGCTCGAACCATCTAAAATTGGGGAGTTTATGAAATTGGTAAAGGCCTCCGTTAACTAATATATTTTAACCGGTTCTAAATGGTATTTATAATTTCCGCAGCTTTTTTCAAGGTGTCATTGGTCTTGGCGAAACAGAATCGCAATTGCTTGTTGTCCTGACCGTTGAGGTTAAAGACAGAGATAGGAATACTTGCCAGCCCTTTTTCCATAGTTAGTCTTTTAGCTAAGTCAACATCGCTTTCATCGGTTATGGATCTGTAGTCCAATAATTGAAAATAGGTGCCCTGTGCGGGAGTAAAACTAAATCTGGACGATGAGATGGCCGATAGGAAAAAATCGCGTTTCTCCTGAAAAAATGCACTTAAGCCCAAATAGTGCCGTGGTTCCTTCAAGTATTCGGCCAGTGCCCGTTGAACGGGATGGTTAACACAAAACACATTGAATTCATGTATTTTTTGAAATTCCCTCATTAACTCCTTCGGAGCCGCACAGTACCCCATTTTCCATCCGGTGCTGTGAAAAGTTTTGCCAAAAGAAGCACAGACAAAACTTCGGGACACGAGATCAGCGTATTTGGCTGCACTCTCATGGGTGTAGCCGTCAAAGACAATATGCTCATATGCTTCGTCACTGAGCAACAGGATATCGGTATTTCTCAGAGCTTCCTGGAGTTGCAGCATATCGGCTTCGGAAAACACGGTACCACTGGGGTTATGAGGTGTATTGATAACCACCATTTTGGTTTTTTCATTCAATTTTTCCCTGAACTCATCCCAATCAATCTTAAAATTATTGCCCTTCATTTGAAAAAAAACCGGAATACCACCATTGATCTTTATAGCCGGTTCGTAGAGGTCATAAGCCGGCTTAAAGACGATTACCTCATCTCCTTCCCTGACAAAGGCGGTGATAGCAGAAAAAATGGCCTCCGTGGCTCCGACAGTTATTGTAATTTCTGATTCCGGATGGTATTGTGCTCCATAAAGCGTTTCTATTTTTTCTGAAATCACTTCTCTGAGAGCGTAAATACCTGTCATAGGGGCGTATTGGTTATAACCATCTTTCATGGCTTTGGTGACGAGCTCAATTAATACAGGGTCCGTATTGAAATTTGGAAATCCCTGTGACAGATTTATGGCATTATACTGCGCCGCCAGTCCGCTCATAACAGTAAAAATTGAGGTTGGAAGATCAGGGAGTTTGGAGCGGTAAGATTTTAATAACGTCTTCATTGACTGCGGTTTTCTTAGTGAAACCCCATTTTAATAATCTCGCTTTTTGGCGGGAGCGGTTAAAATGGATGGTTGAACTAACCCCGCTTTTTCAGCGGGGTCTAGGTTTAATACCTCGACCCTTGGGTCGATTCCTTCTATTGGGTCCAGGGCTTGCCCTGGGGTTTAATGCCATTTACTTATAAAAATAAGGAATTAACCCGCCGAATGGCACAAAAAAAAACCCTGTCATAAATTGACAGGGCTGAACTGACACCAGATATGGTTTATGCGTGTTGCTCCTCGTGCTTACCTTCCCTTATTTCCTCAATTAATTTTGAATTGAATTCGGGTAAGTCGTCAGGATTCCTACTGGTTACGAATCCATGGTCTACAACTACTTCTTCGTCTACCCAGTGAGCGCCTGCATTAATGAGGTCGTCTTTTATTGAACTGAAAGAGGTTAATTTTCTACCTTTCACTACGTCAGCGCTAATTAAGACCTGTGGTGCATGGCAAATTGCCGCTACCGGCTTTTCCTGCTTGAAGAAGTCCCGTATGAATGCCAGGGCATTTTCGTTCCTCCTTAACTGATCCGGATTTATGACACCTCCAGGCAGCATAAGTGCGTTGTAATCGTTGGCCTTTACCTGGTCCAATGTTTTGTCCACCTTATAGGAATTGGACCAATTTCCATTCGCCCATCCTTTAATTTGTCCTGCTTCCGTACTTACTATATCTACTTGAAAGCCTTCTTGTTCCATGGCTTCCTTCGGTGATTTTAATTCGCTTTCCTCAAATCCATTTGTAGCTAAAATTGCTATCCTCTTCATAATGTGTTATATGTTTTAATTAATAATTCGTTTCACAATTAATATAAGAAAAATATGACTAAAACTCCGTTATAGCCGTGATAAAAAAGGCGTTTCAAAGGTTAAGGCTTTCCCAAATGGGGATAATATGCGTTAATCCTAATTGGTCTTAGGGGTAGAAGCACTGCTAAAACGGAGGTTGGGGACTATTGTGCTTACCTTGGTTATACGAAAAAGCCGTTTCCCGATTGGTAGATAAGTTAACCGGGAAAAGCCTTACTAACGATTAACTTTTAACAAAAGCCTGCCCGTGCCGTTCAGGCGGGCCTGCCCGTTCCCCGCCAGAATGACTTGTCGGGCGGGCGATTCCCTTGCAAATCCATTGCGAAAATATGGTGCAACGCCTTTCAGTATAGAGTTGTTTAGTCAGGGGAAAGGTGGGCAATTACTTTTTGTAGGCAGCCTTTGAAGTCAGTTTTTATTTCGTTTTCCCAAAATCGGAACACCTTGTATCCCAAACGGTTCAGCTCTTTGTTCACTTCTGCATCGCGTTGCATATTGCGTTCTATTTTAGCCACCCAAAATTCCCTGTTGGTCTTAACTTTGGGCTTTCTTTCTTCCCAATTGTGACCATGCCAATATTCCCCGTCGATAAAAATAGCTGTCTTGTATTTTTTTAGAATGATATCCGGTTTTCCGATAATTTTTTTATAATTGATGCGATACCGGTAACCGGCGGCATATAATGCTTTTCGGAATGCCATTTCGGGTTTGGTATTTTTGCTCCGGATCTTTGCCATGATCTTGGAACGCTCCGGGGTGGTGTAGAAACCGGATTCTTCGTTGAAACGCGGAACCTTTATACGTTCTTCAGAGTAGTTTTTGGGCATTCACAAAAATAAGAATAACTAAGAAAATAGGTTGCTAGCCGAATAAGAAAAGTGAAGACTCTTTATTCCAGAATCGAGTTTAAACTTTCTTCTAATTCTTTACTTTCTCTCAATTCGCTAAAAGAATCGGTCATTAAACTAAAGGTACTATTCAAACCAGAACAAAAATTCCAAAATTCATCTTCAACCCAACCCTCCGTATTTTTTTTTAAGGGAAAGCCTTTCCTTTTGTTCCCTCCCAGAAATCGGAATCATAAGGATTATAGGGAAAAACAATTCTTGCCTCAGCATTTTCAGTCGGGTTTTTGGAATAAAAAAAGCATACCAATTGATAATTTGTTCCATAAACTTTGTGAGACTTCCAATGTTCGGTTGAACTGTTTTTGTATCAAAGAAATAGTTCACTCCACCTTTTTTGAGCCATACATCAACACCGAAACCCTTTGGCGCTTTTTCATGACCTTCAATAGGTCTTTCTCGAAATATTTGACATATTCGTTTTATTTCTGCGTGACTTGAAGTTGCATTATACACACCATTCTTTCGTTTTCTATCATCGATAATATTCTGAATGGTATTGTTGAGATTAGAGGGAATGTTTATTGGAGATTCAAGGGTTTTATAAATATCTTCAAATTCATCCTCAATAGCTAAACCTTTTGCCAGTGGTTCCCATAAAGTTCTACCAAGGGAAGTTTCTAAGCCGCCCACGATTGACCTTATTTTGCGTTCTTTTGGAATGATTAAATCAAGAATTTGGAATTTTGGTTTTTTCCCAAGCTTGTTTCTGGCAAAAGCTATTATGCTCTCTTTGACGGTGTTCTTAGCGATTTCCTTTGCCCTTTGTCTGGTTAGCATATTTAAAATTATCGAATTCAAAACATGCTAATATACTTCTTAACCAACAAAACTTCTTTTTTGGCTAGGATTTGATTTTCGAAATTGTTCAAAAAGCTTACTATTGAGTAACCGATTTCCTTGGCCAAATTTACGGGCACCGCATTTCCTATTTGTTTGTATTGTTGCGAAATAGAGCCTTCGAACTCCCATTCATCAGGGAAAGTCTGAATACGGGCATATTCGCGTACGGTAAAAGGCCTCGTCTCATCAGGATGGCATCTTTCGGTTTGTTTCTGGGCTGGGTTACAGGTCAAGGTTAAGCTCGGTTCATCCCAAGCAATTCTCCTAGCCATTCCTGTTTTTCCACCCCCTAAATAAAAGCTTTTTTGCATATAAGCCATTTGGATGTGAAGCGGTAAATCTCGCCAATATCCGCCCGGTGGAACTAAATCCAATACTACCTTTTTATGATCAGGATAGCTTGCTCCCTGAGATTTTGGAACGTTCGTCGGGTAAAGCTCACCTCTTTTTAGGGCGTCTTCCAAATTATAGATTTCACCATAAGGTTTTGGGTAGGAATATTGTGTTTTAATATCCTTTCGGATTCCCACTAAAACAAGACGTTCTCTTTTTTGAGGAACATTATAGTTGATAGCTTTTAGAACTTTTACGGGAGTTATAACCTTATAGCCAATTTCATCTAGAATTGAAATCATGCCTTCTAAAGTCCTACCGCCTTCATGACTGATAAGGCCTCTAACATTTTCCCCAATACAAATGGCGGGTTTTACCTTTTTTACGACTCTTGCGAATTCATAGAACAGGGTGCCACGGGCATCTTTCAAGCCTAGTTTTTTCCCCGCATAGCTAAATGCTTGACAAGGAAATCCGCCGGTGACAATATCCACTGTATCATTATATCCTGTAAAATCAAAGTCCTTAATATCGCCCTCCAGAACATTCCATTCCGGTCGATTTTTACGTAGAGTTTGACATGCCCATTTGTCTATTTCGTTAAGGGCAGTACATTTTATTCCCGCTTTTTCAAGACCAACAGCCAGACCCCCCGCCCCTGCAAAAAGCTCCAAAACGGAATAGTTTTTTAAAGGTTCGACGAAGTTACTTTCTTCAGTTTTCTCAAAGTAGGATTTAAATTCAGGAAATGTTTCTAATTGTTCCTTCTTGTAACTACGATAGTTGCTCATAGGTTCACGAACCGCTTCTAATTTACCGTCGTTATCCCAACGGCGAAGGGTTTCAGGATTTTTGCCAAGTATTTCGGCGGCCTCAGAAATTGTGTAAATGTTTTTAATAACCATATTATACAACCTTATACATGGTTACAAACATAAAAATCTTTTTTAACTTATTTCAAAATATGAAACTAAAAAATTCCAAACATCCCAGCAGGGGATTGTTAATATCTTTTGACCCTAATTTATCCCTTCACTTTTGCGCTAATATATTCACGATTCATCCGGGCAATGTTTTCCAGTGAGATCCCTTTGGGGCATTCTACTTCACAGGCCCCTGTATTGGTGCAATTTCCAAAGCCCTCCAAATCCATCTGACGAACCATATTCTGAACCCTTTCATGAGCTTCTACCTGTCCCTGGGGCAACAAGGCAAATTGAGATACTTTGGCAGACGTAAATAACATGGCACTGGCATTTTTACATGCTGCAACACAGGCCCCGCACCCAATACAGGTTGCCGCGTAAAAAGAATCGTCTGCCTTGTCCTTTTCTATCGGTATTGCGTTTGCATCTACGGTATGCCCTGAAGTATTTACGGAAATATAACCTCCTGCCTGCTGAATACGGTCAAAGGAACTTCGGTCTATCACGAGGTCTTTAATCACCGGAAAGGCCGTCGCCCTAAACGGCTCTATGACTATGGTGTCCCCTTCGTTAAACTTACGCATATGAAGCTGGCAGGTAGTTACTAATCTATCCGGGCCATGCGGTTCCCCATTGATCTGAAGCGAACAGGAACCGCAAATCCCTTCACGGCAATCGTGGTCAAATTCTACGGGATCCTCCCCCTTATTTATCAATTGCTCGTTCAGTATATCCAACATCTCCAGAAAAGACATATCCCCTTCAATCCCTTTAATGGCATACTCCACTATTTTCCCCTGGGAGTTTGCATCTTTCTGGCGCCATATTTTTAGAGTGAATTTCATGTTTTAAAGTTATTATGTTACTCAGTTATTGGGTTACTGGGTTATTCATTGTTGTACTTTGAATCTTTTAAATATTTGATATATCCATTTAGAATTTTCTGCGTCTTATCATGTATCAACCTAATTTCTTCAAGTTGGTCGTTAGAGATATAGTTTTTATCGAAGGCAATTATTGTATGGTCTAAAGTTTCGTTTAAAGAACCACGTGCCATCCGGCAAAAACGGATATTCTCTTGGTAATGGAATCTTCCGAAACCTTCTGCTATATTATTTCCAACGGAACGGGAAGATCGACGTATTTGACTTACCAGTTCAATTTTTTCAGAATTAGGAAGCTTTGGAATAATTTCATCCTTTACAAAATTTCGAAGAGCCCGTGCTTCTTTCCAACATGCCAATTCTTCAAACGATTTAAAACTTCCCATAAAACGAACTCAATAACCAAATAACCAAATAACCCAGTAACCTAATAACTTATTTATAAGACCGCGTTTTCAACTCAATATTCTCATAGACAAGTTCCTCTTTATGAAGCACAGCCTCCCTGGGTTCCCCCTTGTATTCCCAGGCCGCCACATATTTAAAGTGCTCATCGTCTCTTAAGGCCTCACCGTCCGGGGTCTGGTATTCCTCGCGAAAATGTCCGCCGCACGATTCATTTCTGTGCAGCGCATCCTTTGCAAAGAGTTCTGCCAGTTCCAGGAAATCGGCAACACGACCGGCTTTTTCCAGTTCCTGATTCATGTTGTCCAGCACCCCGGGTACCCTAACGTTCTGCCAGAAATCGGCACGTAATTCTGCAATCTCCTCAATAGCTTCCTGCAGGTCCTTTGCATTTCTGGTCATCCCGCATTTGTTCCACATGATTTTGCCCAGTTTTTTATGGAAGTAATCAACAGGATGTTCTCCTTTACAGCCGATTAATTTTTCTAGCCGTTCGCGTACCGCGGTCTCGGAAGTTTCAAATTCCGCGCTGTCTGTCGAAATCTTACCCGTTCTGATATCATGGGAAAGATAGTCCCCAATGGTGTATGGCAGCACAAAATACCCATCGGCAAGCCCCTGCATTAAGGCAGAGGCGCCAAGCCTGTTTGCCCCATGGTCACTAAAATTGGCTTCTCCTATGCAATAACAGCCAGGTACCGTAGTTTGGAGATTATAATCCACCCAAAGCCCGCCCATGGTATAATGTACGGCAGGGTATATCATCATGGGTGTGTTATAGGGATTTGCGTCTACTATTTTCTCGTACATCTGGAACAGGTTACCATATTTTTCTTCAATGACCTCCTCCCCAAATTCCCGAATAGTGGTATCATCCGGATCTTTGATCCCGGATGTCAGGGCTTTTTCTTTGCCATATCTCATAATGGCAGCTGTGAAGTCAAGAAATACGGCTTCCCCTGTTTTGTTTACGCCATAACCGGCGTCACACCGCTCTTTGGCCGCCCTTGAAGCCACATCCCGGGGCACCAGGTTTCCAAAGGCAGGATAACGTCTTTCAAGATAATAGTCGCGCTCCTCCTCTACCAGTTGAGTTGGTTTCAATTTCCCCTCCCGGATTGCTTGGGCGTCTTCTTGTCTTTTGGGGACCCAGATACGGCCATCGTTTCGCAGGGATTCGGACATCAGGGTTAATTTGGATTGATGCTCTCCCGAGACCGGAATGCAGGTTGGATGTATCTGTGTAAAACATGGATTGGCAAAAAATGCCCCTCTTCTATGGGCTCTCCAGGCGGCCATTACATTACTTCCCATGGCGTTTGTGGATAAGTAAAACACGTTGCCATAGCCTCCCGATGCCAGCACTACGGCATGGCCGGAATGGCGTTCTATTTCCCCGCTCACAAGGTCGCGTGCGATGATTCCCCGTGCCTTGCCGTCGACCAACACAAGATCCAGCATTTCATGCCTGTTGAATGCCTTTATTTTTCCCCGGTTGATCTGCCGGTTCATTGCTGCATAACAACCCAATAACAACTGTTGGCCCGTCTGTCCTTTGGCATAGAACGTTCGGGAGACCAGAACACCGCCAAACGAACGATTATCCAAAAGCCCGCCATATTCCCGGGCAAAGGGGACCCCCTGAGCAACACACTGATCAATGATGTTCACAGATTCCTGTGCCAACCGGTAGACGTTAGCTTCCCGCGATCTGTAGTCTCCCCCCTTAATAGTGTCATAAAAAAGCCGGTAAGGGCTGTCTCCATCCCCCTGATAATTCTTGGCTGCATTGATACCCCCTTGGGCCGCTATGGAATGCGCCCTTCTCGGGGAGTCCTGGTAGCAAAAGGTCTTTACATTGTAACCCAATTCCGCCAAGGTTGCCGCGGCCGACCCCCCAGCAAGACCTGTGCCTACCACAATGATATCTATATTCCTTTTGTTCGCAGGATTAACCAGATGGATTTCATTTTTATGTTTTGTCCATTTTTCGGCCAGTGGCCCGGACGGAACTTTAGAATCCAGAATTCCCATTATTAATGTGTTATAGGGTTAAAATGATGGTAGAGCGCAATGAATACAAAACCCAAAGGAATTGCGAGGGCATATATTTTTGTAAAGGTCTGTATTCCCGGAGTGTATTTATTGTTCACGCCCAAAGATTGAAAAGAAGACGAAAAGCCATGCCAGAGATGCAGGGCCAAGAGGACAAAAGCCAGAACATACAGTATGGTGCGCCAAATTGGGACAAATTTTTCAACGGTCTCGGCATAGTACCTGGTTGGATCTTCAGCGCTTACCTCAATATACTTATACGCCATTTCATGAATCCAGAAATCGTAGAAATGAAGTCCAAGGAAAGCAAGGACCACCAAACCGGTAATGATCATATTCCTGGAGGGCCATGGGGCATTGGCGCCTCCCTTATACTGAACATATTTTATATTCCGGGCTTTGCTGTTTTGAATTTCGAGCGTAATTCCCATTACAAAATGTACGACCACCCCTGCAATAAGAATAGGTTGTAAAAGAAATTGCACTAAAGGATTGTACCCCATAAAATGAGACCATTCATTAAAGGTATCAGGTGCAATTACGGAAGTAATATTGATGGTAAAGTGTTGTGCTAGAAAGAGCACTAGGAAGAGGCCGGAAAGCGCCATCACAACTTTTCTGGCGATAGAGGATTTGATCACTCCGCTCATAGGGGGTTGGTTTAATGGATGGATACAAAATTAGGCCATAGGCCTGTCTTTAACAAACTTTGGAGGGGAATTTCAAACCGGTATAGAGAGCGTATATGAGTCTTGAAACTTATATGATATACACAACCATCAATAATGCCGGGACACCATGGAATCGGGTCCGGGCAATAAAACACGGTTAGGAAGTTGAGGGTTTACATCAATTTTTGGAACTACCAGCCAGTGCCAGTGGTTTAGGATCCTTAAATGCCCAAACATCCGATAAACTCACTGTGCCGGAGAGCCATTCATTATCCATAGTTTATCATCATATATCACGGACGTATAGTTCCCTCTTTCCAAATACCGAGCACTGGATTCTACCTGAACCCAGTTTATCCCAATTTTACTCCTTCAGCATGCCAGAAACATAAAAAAGTATAAAGGAAGTATAACCAAGATTAACTAAAATTTTAATGTTAAAATATTGAAAATAAGCGTTTTATGTGTATAGGGTTCTTTAATATGTATCCTTGCCTAGAATTGTTGTATAAATGGTAAAAATGCACACAGGGTACAATATTCATAAAAGAGATTGGCCGTATTCCAATTTTTGCCCGATATTACACCATAATAAGGAACCACCTAAATACTACCATGAACATCGGGCTTTTATCCGTCAGCATGAATGTCTATTCCACTAAAAGAATAGCTGAGGAGGCAGAGAAGCTCGGTCATCATATAGATCTTATAGACCATACCAAGTGTTCCGTAAAATTAGGGTCCGGGAAACCACAGATTTTTCTCAGGGACGAAAACATTACCAATGACTTTCACGCCGTTATCCCCAGAATAGGGGCTAAGGTTACCAGGCACGGGGCGGCTATCGTAAAGCAGTTTGAAATGAACGGGGTGTTCAGCACTGCTCGTTCCCTGGGCATCACCAGGGCCAGGAACAAGGTGCGCACGTTGCAGATCATGGCCAGGAAAGGCATTCCTATTCCCGAAACACTGTTCTCTATTAATCCCGATAACATAGGGGAACAAATAAAAATATTGGGAGGAACGCCTGTTATTATTAAGCTTCAGGAAGGAACTCAGGGTCTGGGAGTTATTTTAGCCGAGACAAAAAAATCGGCCAAATCCATTATCGATACGTTCTATAAAATGGATACGAGTATTCTTATACAGAAATATATTGAAGAATCTAATGGGGAGGACATTCGCATCCTTGTCGTTGGCAATAAAGTCATTGCCAGTATGAAACGCAAGAGCGGTATCGATGAATTCAGGTCCAACGTGCATCGCGGGGGCGAAACGGAAGTTATTACCCCAACGGTGAAAGAACAGTATATCGCTTTAAACGCCACAAAATACCTGGGTTTGGGTGTATCAGGGGTAGATTTGATCCGTACTAAAAAAGGGCCTTTATTGATTGAAGTCAATGCGTCTCCCGGTCTTCAAGGAATTGAAAGGGCAACTGGAGTAAATATAGCAAAGGAAATTATCAAATTTGTGGAACAAAATGGTCGGCGAAAAAGACGATAACAGCCAATTATGCTGCGCATAGGTAGAAGATATCCCGAACCTTCAAAATATTATAAGCTATACAGGGGAACAGCTATTGGCCATGAAGGCTACCATTGCCACAACCGCAGATTCTAAAAGATCAAAAAATCTTATTCAGGACATTCAATAAGAATTCAAAGTAAATGAAAGTTGAAAAAAACAAAGACATCATAATTGGGGATGAGGCCGTAGCACCGGGAGAAGCGAAACTATTAAAGATCAGTATCGACAGGTTGCCTACCGGGACGTTGATCGATATTCCTATCTATGTATTCAATGCCAGGAAGCCCGGGCCTACTATTTTGATCCAGGCGGGATTGCACGGAGATGAGATCAATGGCATAGAGATTGTAAGGCGCATGTTGCAGCAGAAACGGTTTAAAGTTAAAAAGGGAGCTGTTATTGCCGTTCCCATCCTGAACATTTTCGGATTTATCCATTTTTCAAGGGATGTGCCGGACGGCAAGGATGTAAATCGAAGTTTTCCGGGAACCCAATCCGGTTCAATGGCGAGCAGGATAGCCTATCACTATACTACGCAGGTGCTAAGGCAGATAGATTATGGGATAGACCTTCATACGGGTGGGGCACAGCGCCATAATTTCCCGCAGGTCCGTTTTACCGAAGGGGACCAACAAAGCAAAGAGCTGGCAGAAATATTCAATGCGCCCGTCACTTTTCCCGCCAGATTGATCAGGGGTTCTTTTAGAAATGCAGCCTTTCGCATGGGAAAGCCCACCATTGTGTTTGAGGCCGGTGAGAGTATGAGGTTCGACGATTATGCAATTCTCGAAGGGAGGCAGGGGATTTTGAACATTCTAAAGCACTTTGGGATGATTGCGAATATAGATTCGGAATATGCTGAACAAAAAAAGAGCATATACCTTCAGGAGCGTCGTTGGCTGAGGGCCCATACCGCCGGAATGTTTATACCTGAAGTTATGAACGGGAGTGAAATCAAAAAAGGGCAGGAATTGGGCCTTATTACAGATACTTACGCAAAACATCGCAAAAAGATAAAGGCCCCCTATGATGGATATCTTATCTGCATTAACAATCAGGCTGTGGTAAACCAGGGCGACGCCTTATTTCATGTGGGGAGATAGCCCCATTTACGTTCGCCGGAATTAGTGGGGACTTTTTCCGAAACAAATGCACTGGTTTGTAATTAGCTCGTTTAAAACGTTGGCCTGAACGGCGTTAAAAATGGTATTAATTCGTTTCCTTAAAAAAGTACCGGGCCATCTTTCACAAACCAGTTAGTCTGTCACCGGGAGCATTTCTCTGTCCTACAGGGTAAAATAAGTTCTTCATCGGTAAAATGATCCGGGAAATCCGTATGTATCTGTTCCTACCAACGGTTCCATTGAATAAAGAACAAACTATTTGGTTTGTTTGAGTCAAATTGGACCTTGAAAGCAGTTTCCCGTATATTCCGCTAAAAACGTGTTTTCAATCTCCTAGATCCTATCATTTCAACGTAGCCTGAGGAAGTTGTTTAGGATTTTACTTTATAATTATACGTTGTGCCCCCAACTACCAGGGCAGCCGAGATGATCATAATATTTTTTATGATATATTGGCCTTCAAGGGTGGGTAGATAAAACTTCCCCTCCTGAAAAGTAACCTCGGGTAATAGCACCAGAGGCATAAAAGTTCCTATCATTTGTAGAAAAAGAAGGCCAATGGCAATTTTTGTGGTCTTTTTAAATAAAAAGGTTACCCCAATAGCCACCTCCCACCAGCCAATAATAAACAGCCAGTCTTCAGGGCTGTAAACTGGTAACCATTTCACAGTGGCGAGAATAAGAGCCTCGGCGGGGGACAGCCCCAAAGGTTTAAGTATTCCGAACCAAATAAAAATGATAGCAAATGAGAGCCGTAGAAGAGGAACAGCCCAACGTTTCATTAATTTTTTTATAACCTCATCGAGTTTCTTCAATTGCGACTTTAATCCCATTTTATTTTCTTGTGCTAATGGTTAATCAAAAAATTTTCTTCCGGATTATCGCGGCCGCCCATGGTCTCCCCGCAACAGACCGTAATGGCAGGTTTCATAAAGTCTCTTACTACCCCGACAAGGAACCTATTTCTATCTTCCTTTACTAGCTATTCCTTTTTCCAAAAGCGGCAAAGCTCAACGAAAAATATAGAAATCAAAGTTATAATATCTATTAATAAATTCGTATTTTCCTACTTCAGATGATTTTGGACGTTGATTAATTTTTTTGATATGCTACAATTGAAACCACTTTCCAAAGATTCGATACCGAAGGCGTTAACCAGAGCGAAGCACTACAGGCTGCTGAACGAACCCAAGCAAGCAGAAAGTATTTGCAGGGATATTTTAAAAATTGAACCCCAGCATCAGCTTGCCATTTTGATCCTGATTTTAGCGATTACCGACTTATTTGGAACGGAGAAGCGCTTCTCCATTGCTGAGGCCAAGGAATATTGCAATCAGCTTAGCAGTACCTACGAAAGGGAATATTATCATGGGATTATTGAGGAACGTTTAGGGAAGGCAGCTTTAAAGCGTACCTCCCCCAGGGTTAAATATATTGCCTATGAACACTATCATAAAGCGATGCAGTTTTATGAGGAAGCAGAAAAGTTAAGTCCAAAGGGCAATCAGGATGCCGTATTAAGATGGAATGCCTGCGTGAGGGGTATTGAAGAATTTAAATTGGCGCCTTCCCCGGAGGATAGAGGGGCACAACCCTTACTCGACGTGTAATGTGACAACATCAACTGTGCTTTGAGTAAAAATCTAAGATTTTTTTGAATCTCCCTTAATCGGAGGAAGTTTCTTCTTCTTTTTACCAAATATCTTACGCCCCAGAATGGTCACAGGATCATAATATCTGTCTATTACGCGCTCTTTGAGGGGAATAATGCCGTTATCTGTGATGTTTATATGCTCCGGGCATACATCTGTGCAGCATTTGGTAATATTACACATTCCTGAACCAAATTCTTCCTTAAGTTCCGGTATCCTGTCCTCCATATCCAAAGGGTGCATTTCCAGACTGGCCACCCGTATCATATACCTGGGGCCTATAAACGCATCCTTTTTATCGTGGTCCCTGAGGATGTGACACACATCCTGGCATAAATAGCATTCTATGCATTTCCGGAATTCCTGAACGCGATCCACATCCTCCTGGTACATTACATACCCCTTTTCGGTCTTTGCCTGCGGGGCTAATTTCACCGGTTTTATTCTCTTGTTCTGAGCGTAGTTCCAGGAAACGTCGGTGACCAGATCCTTGATTACGGGAAATGCTTTTAAAGGGGTAACGGTGATCGTTTGGTCAGGGGCATATTCGTTCATTCTGGTCATGCAGGCCAATTTGGGCTTCCCGTTAATTTCCATGCTGCAGGATCCGCATTTTCCTGCTTTGCAGTTCCATCGTACGGCCAGGTCATTTGCCTGCTCCGCCTGAATCTTGTGAATCATATCGAGCACTACCATCCCCTGTTTTTCCTCGGTCTCAAAATTTTCCAGCGAACCATTTTCCCCGTCTCCCCGATAGATTTGAAATTTACGCTTGGCCATACATTTAGAATTAGAATTCCTTTATCTATTATTATCAGACATTCGACTGTTCCCTTTCCTCAACAATTTCCAGTTCGAGGGCTTCAATATCGGACTGGGCAATGCGTTTTAATTCGGGATCGGGTGTTTTACGTTCCGCTTTGGCAAGCTGCATTTTTCCACCCTCTCCCCTGGTAATTACAATATTATATTTGAGCCATTCTTCCCGCTCTCCGGGGAAGTCGGCCCTTGTATGCGCCCCCCTGCTTTCTTCCCTTAATAATGCCGCCCGGGCCACCGCTTCGGCGGTAATCAACAAATTGCGTAGTCCCAGGGCCTCATGCCATCCCGGGTTGAACTGACTGGCTCCTTTTGCCTTTACATTTTGGTAAGATGCTTTGAGCCTTTCCAACTGGTCTATCCCTGCTTCCAGATCCTCTTTTGTTCTGATAATACCAACCTTTGTCTGCATGTTCCGTTCCAGTTCTTCGTGAAGTAAATAAGGATTTGCGCCCGATTCCCTGTTTAAAATGTCCGTCGCAGCCCTGATTATTTTGCTTACATGATCAGTATCAAACTCGGAATATGTTTTTTTCTGTTTTGCATATTCCGAAGCATATTTACCGGACAGATGCCCAAAGACGAGAAGGTCCGACAGGGAATTGCCGCCCAGGCGATTTGCGCCATGCATTCCCGCAGCACATTCGCCACAGGCAAACAAGCCGGGGATGGAGCTCATGGTAGTATCTGCATCTACCCGTATTCCTCCCATAAAATAATGGCAGGTTGGGCCCACTTCCATAGCTTCTTTAGTGATATCAAGTTCTGCAAGCACCTTAAATTGATGGTACATGGAGGGTAATTTCTTCTTGATGTCTTCCGCGGATCGCTGGGTAGCGATATTGAGGTAGGCACCCCCATGTTCCGAGCCCCTGCCTGCCTTAACCTCATCATTGATGGCTCTGGCCACGACATCTCTTGTGAGCAATTCCGGTGGTCGCCTGGCATTGGGGTCGCCTGCCAGCCATCGCGCGGCCTCCTCTTGTGTATCTGCAGTTTCCGATCTAAAGCGCTCCGGAATATAATTGAACATAAACCGTGTTCCATCATTGTTAAGCAGTATGCCTCCTTCGCCGCGTACACTTTCCGTGACCAGGATACCTTTTACGGAGAGCGGCCAAACCATTCCGGTAGGATGAAACTGGTTGAATTCCAGATCCATGAGTTCTGCCCCTGCTTCATACGCCATGCCGTAGCCATCACCTGTGTATTCCCATGAATTGGAAGTTACGTCCCAGGCTTTCCCACCCCCGCCCGTCGCAAGAATAATAGATTTCGCTTTAAAAAGTATGAAGGTTCCCGTTTCGCGCCACATGCAAACAATTCCGCATACTTCTCCCTTTGGATTTTTCAGCAGGTCCAGGGCGGTACATTCCATGTATGCCTCAATTCCCTGATGAATACCGTGATCCTGAAGCGTCCGGATCATCTCCAATCCCGTTCGGTCACCGACATGGGCCAATCTCGGGTATCGGTGACCTCCAAAATTCCGCTGGTTGATCAATCCCTGTTTGGTGCGGTCAAAAACGGAGCCCCATTCCTCCAGCAGCCGAACCCGATCGGGAGCTATTTTGGCGTGAAGTTCAGCCATACGCCATACATTCAGAAATTTCCCCCCGCGCATGGTATCGCGAAAATGAATTTTCCAATGATCGCGGGCATCCACATTTCCCAATGCCGCTGCCATTCCGCCCTCGGCCATCACCGTGTGCGCCTTGCCCAATAGTGATTTCATCACAATGCCCGTACTCATTCCCCGGGACGAAGCTTCGATAGCTGCACTGAGTCCTGCCCCTCCGGCACCTACAATGAGCACATCGTGTTCAATGGTCTTTATTTCTGAAAGATCTAACATGTTGGTGCGTTTTTTTTAGCTAACCCAGGTGTTAAGGTCGGTAATGTATCCCATGGAAACCATACGGACATATAAATCTGCGATCACAATCCATATTAAACTAAGCCAGGCAAATAATTCGTGCCTTTGATTGAGCCAGCCTACAATTTTCCCATTTTTATGGGCCATTTTCCCTACCATGCTGCAAGAGTAACAATCGCTGCTCCCACTAACCAGATGCCTTATGGAATGACATCCAAAAGAATAACCCGCCAACAAAATGGGGTTTCCCAACAACAGTATACTGCCTACTCCAATTCCAAAAACACCCCCTCTGAAAAAGGATAAATAGGCATCGTAAAAGAAGACCACTATGTAAATCATGGCAAAATACATGGCATACCTGTGAAGGTTCTGAACTATCATCAATCCGGTCTCGCCTTTGTATCCGGATTTACCTTTCCGGGGTAAAGCCCCCACGGCGCAGGCAGGAGGTGTCCCCGTAAAAGCCCTGTAATAGGCTTTTCTATAGTAATAGCAGGTAAATCTAAAGATCCCGGGGATTGCCAAAATTAACAAGGAAGGGGAAGGGGGGATCCAGGTCGGCCACCAGGAAGGCCAGGTGCCAAATATGGCATGTTGTATAGGGGCCGCGCCCGCCACGCCTTCTTTAATAAACAATAAGGGAGAATAAAATGGTGCCAGGTAGCCCCCAAAGCCGTCTTGCCCCGCACTGTACCAATAGAAGTCGGCCTGCCAGGCCGACCAGAAGCCATAGATCAAAAACCCTGTAAGACCCAAAAGCACGATCCCTGGATACAACCACCATCTGTCCTTGCGCAATGTTTTTCCAAATCCCCCGGAACGGATAACGGTAGAAGTGCTTGTAGCCATAGAAATTGTTTGGTAAACTCCCTCTCGGGTGGGTTAATTTATTACAATTTAGTGAAAAAGTTATTTTATTTAAGGAAACTAAGTGATTTTTAAAACAGAACCAATCCTGTCCTAAATTAATTTTATCTCTTCATTTTTTCCATTGATGAAAAAAGGAAGCCACCCACCCGAACGTACTCTGCCAGAACGATCTTTTGGGCTGGCGTTCGGGCCGGGCAGGAAAAATCCGGGCTTTCGAAACTTTGCCTATTAGAGACTCGATGCTAAAATCCAGGTAAATACAACGATTTGTTTGGCTCAAACAGCCTTAAATTTTAAGGCATCTCATGTCATTCTACTCAATTTCAAACTCCACCTTATCGGAAGAAGCCCTTCCGGAGATTTCAATAACGTATTTTCCCTCTGGCAGGTAGGTTTTCCCGTTTTTGGCTTCTTTTAACTCCTTTTTATTTTTCTTAAGATAGGCTACCCTGCCTTCTTTTGAAAAAGCAACGTCAAACGACATTATGTTGAGACCTTTGTCCGCCTCGACTTCTGTAGAACTGACCGTAATATTATTCATGGTCATTACCTTGGCTGAAAATGTTTCGGCGGTATTGGAATAAAAAACAATATCCAGGCTGGGCGCAGTTGGTTTGGCCCACGAACCGGAGGGATTGCCCCAGCTATCTGAATATTTAATGTTATCCACTTTAAATACCACCAAATCCTTCGCTAAAGTCTCTGGGGTCATTTTCTGCAAAGGGGAAATTTCGGCCTGGTAAATGCTTCTGCCGTGAGTTCCCACCACCAAATGCTTTGCTTCGGGCTGTATCACAAGGTCATGAACAGCCACATTTGGGATGCCATTTTGAAACAAGTTCCAGAACGCTCCCTGATCAAAGGTAACGTATAGTCCGTTATCCGTTCCTGCAAATAAAAGATGTTCATTTTCAGGATCTTCCAAAATAACATTTATGGGAGAAGCAGGAATGTTGCCGGTGATGTTCTTCCAGCTTGTGCCATGGTCTTCGCTCATATAAATATAAGGCGTGAAATCATCCCAGCGGTAGCCATTCAAACTAACGTAAACCCTCTCTTTTTTATATTTCGAAGCGGTAACACGACTCACCCATAGATGGAAGAGGTTGTCTGCTCCAGGCAGGTTCTTGCTTATCAGCTCCCAACTGCCACCGCCGTTCTTACTTACATAAATAAGCCCGTCATCACTCCCGGTATAGATCAACCCAAATTTTAAAGGGGATTCTGAGATGGTAGTTATAGTACCGTAGGCCACGTTTCCCTTTTTACCGCCCCTGGTGAGATCCTCCGAAATTATTTCCCAGTCATCGCCCTGGTTCAACGACCTGTGAAGTTTGTCGCTTCCCATATAGAGGATGTCCGGGTTATGTGTGGATAATAAAATAGGGCTCTGCCAATTGAAGCGAAAAGGATTTTCACCCAGCTCGTGTTTGGGTTGAATGTATTTGCGCTTGTCATTCTCCAGGTTAAGCCGGAAATAATTCCCAAACTGGAATCCTGTGTACACGGTATTGGGATTTTTAATGTCCACTTGAACCTGCATGCCGTCACCCCCCAGGATCGATTTCCATGGGTTATGCCCCGTTTGGTGCCAGCGACTATTTTGCTCGGCGTTATGAGGCCCCATCCATACGCCATTGTCCTGTAAACCGCCATACACATTATAGGGTTTTTGATGATCTACATTGATGGTATAGAACTGGCCCACCGGGGTTGTATTGAGTTTTGCCCAGTTCTTACCGTCGTCGTAGGTCATGTTGAGTCCGCCGTCATTGCCATTGATCAAATGTCCCGGCATGGAAGGATTTACCCAGAGCGCCTGATGATCCGAATGTACATTTTCTGCACTTATGGAGGTATATGTTTTGCCCCCATCTTCAGATTTTATTAGGGGTACCCCACCAAGGTAGATCTTGTTTTTGTCGCCGCTATCTACCCGGATCTCCCCAAAATAATAACCATAACTATAGTACAGATCATCTAGATAACCTTCATTCATTTTTTTCCAGGTAGCTCCCCCGTCATCACTGCGGTAAACTTCTGCGCCTATGACTGGAGAATCAAATAGCAGGGAGTTGGCATCTTCCAGATATTTTGCCATATCAACGGGTTTTACCACACCGCTTCTGATCATTTGCTTCACATTTTCGGGTTTGTACTTTTCCTGAAAATTGTTGGTCTTTAGGAAAACCCCAAGTTTACTGTCATCGAGTTCCAAGAAATCTTTCACAGACATCGACTTAAAATCCTCTTTGGTAAGATTTTCTTTTTTTGAATCGGAGTCCCTGGATTTTTCCCTTCTGAACTGGTTATCATGGACGGCATAAACGGTATTTTTATCGAAAACGGCCAAACCGATCCTTCCTATACCATCCCCGGTGGGAAACCCACTTTCGGTTGTTGAAACTTTTTTCCATGTAGCCCCTCCATTGCTGCTTTTATAAATTCCAGACCCTGTGCCGTTACCGGTAAAATTCCATGCCTTCCTGTCTCTTTCCCATGCAGCCGCAAACATGGTGTTGAAGTCGTCAGCTGCAGTTACAACATCAATGATACCTGTAGCATTATTTACAAACAACGTTTTTGACCAGGTCTTGCCCCCATCAGAAGTTTTATAAACTCCGCGCTCCTCATTGGGCGAATACAAATGCCCAGTAACTCCAATGACAACCTCATCACCGTTATCGGGATTGATCAGGATCCGCCCAATATGGTGTGAATCTTTAAGGCCCACATTTTCCCAGGTTTCTCCTTTGTCGTTGGATTTCAGAATACCAATTCCTGCATAAGAGGATCTCGAAGAATTATTCTCCCCCGTCCCAACCCAAATGGTTCCTGATTTCCAATCCACGGCAATATCTCCTACATTCTGGGTGGGAGCGGTGTCCAGTACAGGTGTAAAAGACGCCCCGTTATTGTTGGTATACCAAACTCCCCCGGAACCATAGCCCACATAAAATTCGATTGGATTTGCGGGGTTGGCATCAATATCAACCACCCGGCCACTCATCACCGTGGGACCAATATTCTTAAAAGGAATGTTTTTTACAAGGGAAGCAGCCTCCATCTGCCTTTTTTGCGTGAGCGCTTTTTGAACAACGTCTGCAGAAGTTGCTGTGGTTTGGGCGCAGAGGGGAAAATATAAAAAAAAGAATACCGGCAAAAAATTTTTTTTCATTGAAGGCGAGATTGTTATGGAGCCGTGAATTTATGAATTTGGGGTCATAATGCGAAAAATTTAATACTCCTTCAAATTGGCTTCGGCAGGTACACGGACTATTTCTGATTTCAAAACCCGACAGGTCTAAGAGCAGCACTAAATCACCCGGGGGCTAATTATTGGGCGAGGCTTCCTTAAATGATAAAATGCTATTGGGATCAAAAATGATAAAATGCTATTGGGATCAAAAAATATTCCCTCTCTCTGGGCGGGGTTAGGGGAGGACTTTTTGCTATTTTTGAGCAAATACCGTAGAAAATGAAATACGAAGAAATCCCGAAGGAATTATTTATTAAGAACCGTAAAAAGTTTATGGCCCGGATGAAGTCTAAGAGTATTGCAGTTTTTAATTCCAACGATATTTATCCAATCAGTGCAGATAGTACAATGCCGTTTCAACAGCACCGGGACATTTTTTATTTAAGCGGAGTGGACCAGGAGGAAAGTATCTTGCTTTTATTTCCAGATGCTTCGGATAAAAAAAACCAAGAGGTATTATTCGTCCGGGAAACCAATGAACACATAGCCATCTGGGAGGGTGAAAAATTAACTCAAGACAGGGCTAAGGAAGTTTCAGGAGTGGCTACGGTGTATTGGTTATCCGATTTCGACAAGGTCTTTTTTGATTTAATGACAGAGGCTGAGATCATTTATTTTAACACCAATGAACACTACAGGCAGTCGGTGGAAACCCAAACCCGGGAGGACCGGTTTATTTTGAAAGTGAAGGCCGATTTTCCTGCGCATCAATGGGCAAAGAGTAACTCTATTCTGCAAAAAATCAGGGGGGTGAAGGAACCAGAGGAGATTGCGTTGATACAAAAAGCATGTGATCTTACCGAAAAGGGTTTCCGGCGCATTTTGGAATACACAAAGCCGGGGGTTTGGGAATACGAACTTGAGGCGGAGTTTTTACACGAATTTATACGAAATCGGTCCCGGGGTTTTGCCTATACCCCTATCATTGCCTCCGGGAACAATGCCAATGTGCTGCATTATGTAGAGAACAAAAACCAATGCGGTGACGGGCAATTGATCCTTATGGATGTTGGGGCCGAATACGCTAATTACTCGAGCGACATGACCCGGACCATTCCCGTAAACGGCAGATTCTCGGCACGGCAAAAGGAAGTGTACCAAGCGGTATTACGAGTGAAAAACAGAGCCACGAAAATGCTGGTTCCCGGAACCCTCTGGGGGGAATATCACAAGGAAGTTGGGAAGATCATGACCTCGGAATTACTGGGACTGGGGCTTTTAGACAAGGCGGATATCCGGAATGAGGATAAGGATTCCCCGGCCTACAAAAAATACTTCATGCATGGTACCAGCCACCACATTGGTCTGGACACCCATGATTACGGAGAACTAAAAACCCCCATGAAGGCTAATATGGTATTTACCGTGGAACCAGGCATCTATATCCCGGATGAAAAAACGGGAATTCGGCTGGAGGATGATGTCGTTATACAGGAAAAGGGAGATCCCATTAATTTAATGAGGAATATTCCAATTGAGGTCGAAGAAATTGAGGGATTGATGAATCATCAGTGATTAGTAATCAGTGATCAGTAATCAGTAGGCTGTCATCCTGAGCGCACTTGTCTGCCGAAGCATTGGCGAAGGTGGAGTCGAAGAGCGCCTGGAGTGTCTATTTTAATCTTTCTTGAAAGCGCATTTCTTGAGGGAGTGGTTTACATAGTGATTTATTTACTATTTTCTCCCTCATCTTCTTTTTATCATTAAAATGTCTTGAAATATTTTGTACAATTTCAGTGAAGTTATCCATGCCGTCATCTTTTTGATGAAAGTATACTTTTATGGAACGGCAATATTCGCTCTCAAAAATAGTGTTGAGCATGGTACGGTCTGAAAGGCCACAGGAGTGACCAAGAATATATACTTGAAATTTTCCAGATTCAATAAACCGAAGCAGATTTTGATAGTTTGAGTTTTGTGAGTATTTAAAGGATTTAAAGTTTCTTAGATACTCATTATCGTTGAGATTTTCAATTAGTTTATAGTCTTCATCCATTTCATCTCCAAAACCAAAATTAATTTCATTTTTGAAATTTTGAAGCATACCATGAATATGATTTATTTCAGTTATTCGTTCAGCTCGATCTAAATGATGTTTATACAAAACTAAAGATTGGGTATAATTAAAATTTAGAAAATGTGATTCTGTATCGACTGTTCCATCTTTTTTCTGCCCCGAAAATAGTTTTTTAATTTCAGAAATATCTTCTCTTTTATTGAACTCTCGCAGAAATTTTGACTCTTCAATATTAAAAATTGAAATAGGCTCCAGTATTTTATAAATCTCGGTCCAATTCCTATTGCCTTCCTCGAATTTGATAAAATTCTGGTGCTCTTGTAATACTTTACTCAAATATTGTTCAAAGAGATACTTGACCTGTTCAAATTCTCTATTAAGCTTTAGCACGCTCTTTTTGTTTTGAAGGATTTGCTTTTTCTCCTCCTCCTCCCTGCTACCTGAATATGAACTTATTTTTCTTTTAGCTATAAGTTTTAATGTTTCGTAGTATTCATTTTCAATATCAACCCAGTTTTCTGAAGGTTTAGTATTAATCTCTTTGAAAAATTTATTTTTAAATTCAAATCTTGTAGCTCTTTCCCCATAGGTATTTTGACTTGTTATTTTAATTTCTGTTTTGTCATAAGTATAGTTATGTCTGGTTGATTCTGAGTCAAGATTTTTTAAAAATTCATTGAAATCCTTAAAGGACCCTACTAATCCAGTATAAGATGGATCAACATATAAGATTTCTTTTGTTTCCACCTCCTCAAACCTAGTTTGAAGATTGTTCCAAAAATCATTAATAAAATGCTTGTAAGATGTAGGCAGACCGTGTGCCAAATCAAATCCATTACCGACAATAACTAATTTATTCATAACTAATTTTCAAATCAACAAATTCACTATTCTTTCATTTTCAATTGGTACTTCAACAACATATTCGCCAGCACAAAAACCAGCAATGCGGGCAATACCCAACCCATGCTAAATGCACTTAAAGGAATCCAATATTGCACGGGAGTAATAGCTTGTCCGAATCCGACACTCATCAGAAAATCCGGGATGCTAAACAAGATAGTTGTCAGGACTACTGCTCTGAAAACGAAAGCCGAAGCTAATTTTGGAGGTGCTACATTCAACAGGATCAGCACAATGGTAATGGGATAAATAAACATTAATGCCGGAAGGGCAACTACTATGATGTACCCTACATTAAATTGCCCGATCAACACGCCCAGAATACAGCCTAGAATTGCTGTAAGGGTATAGGCCTTTTGAGAATCTGAAAATCTTGATCTTATAAAATCGGCTGTCCCCGCCACAATGCCCACAGCGGTGGTAAAACAGGCAAGGCTTACCAAAACACTTAGCAATAGGTTGGCCGTGCTTCCCAAAGACCTGAGACTAATACCGCTTAGAAGGGCCGTGCGTGAAATATTTGCCTCAAATTGATCATGCATTAGCGCCCCTGTAATGATGAGTCCTGTATAAATTAGAAAGAGCGATAAACCGGCCAGCCAGCCAGCTTTTGCGATCAAAGCCCGTTTATCGTGGTAAGGAGCATCTTTCTTCTTCAGGTTGATGGAAACAAGGATGACACCACCCACTACTACGGCTCCTATGGCATCAAAAGTCTGATAGCCTTCCAGGATGCCATGGGTAAAGGGGCTGGGAAATGCGGTTTTCCCGAAAATTAAATCAGAAGAAAAAAGTGTTGTGCCTATGATCAGCAAAAGAATTATAATAATCGCGGGCGTAAGGAGTTTCCCGAGAATGTCCAGAATTCTGGAGCGGTTCATCACAAAGACAAAGACCAGAATAAAATAGACGATACTGGTGAAAAGAGATGGGATATTGAAAAAGGGTTGAATCGCCATTTCATGCGTTACCGATGCGGTCCGCGGGGAAGGTAAACTTATAGATATGGCGTAAATTATCAAGGAATAGACCAGGCTAAAGGTGGGGGATACCTTAATCGCAAAATCGAATATAGTGCCCTGCAAGCGTGCATGGGCCAGGATGCCCAGTATAGGTATCAATACCGCGGAAAGACAAAACCCCAGTGCTACCAGCCACCATAGATCCCCCGATTTAAACCCCAGCTGGGGCGGCAGGATCAGGTTACCTGCACCGAAGAACAGGGAGAAAAGTGCAAATGCGGTAACGAGGGTTTCCTTCGTTTTGCCCATTGATCGGAATTTACCGGAAAGATAGGAGAAAATGGGAGTTTTTTATAGCTGTGAATTGCCGGAAGAATGTTTCCGTTTATCGGGAAAAGACCCGTTCGTCGAAAAAATGAGAAAAATACAAGGGGACACCCAATAAAAATCAGTACGGCCACGTTCTTAATACAAAGTGATTCCGAGGAAGAACTTTTGACGAGCAACCCTATAATAATTAGCATTCACAACGGTTCCCAAACCTTATCAATGCACCCTAAAAACCTACGTCATGAAAAAAATATTTTGCGCTATTTTTGGGCACCACTACGCGGTTTCTAAAAAAGTAACCGGGCATATCAAAGAGTACAAATGTGTTCATTGCGGAAGAGAAGTTACCACAGATGTTAATGGCAATCTTTCCACATTAACTCCCGAATTACAAGACATTAACAAAACACTCGAAAATTTATATCGGAAAAGACACAAGGTTGCAGAAGAAGTAACCCCAAAAATAACTCCACAAGTGGCTTCTCATTTAGCCCAGCAGGTGGCTTAACTATGCTTTGGTAAATGAATTCCGACCCTGAGTGGTTCATGGAATTTAATAAATATTCCTGGAAACTAAGTGTGCGCCTTTATTCCCTACTGTCCTGTGCCCCTTGACAGCTGGGTTAGGCCAGCCCTTGTTTTCGGGAATTTTTTTTCACACTTTTCCAATCGTCAGGCGCACCTGTACTACCCTCAAAAAATCAAATTTGGAATAATTCATTAGGCAAAGGCGCATCTTGTTTTGCTATTGGGTATTTCCCTTATTATTGTATAAAAAAGCAATAAACTGTCGCCCTAATTTTCTAGTTCTGGTTTCCTGGATTTCATTGCTTAATTTTATATAGTTTGCACCTTTTGCCCAAATTAACAATAACAATAGTTTCAGAAATAAACTAAAAAGGACATCCGCAACAACGGGACTCTCTTTTTCAAACAACTTAAGATGGCATATTCTCTCGTGTCTCGCTTGGCCCATGACTGTCGGAACCGATCTTGCCTGCTGCCGGGGGGTGTTATTGCAACTCGGCAATAAACATAAAATACCTATAATAAAAACCATATTCCCAGAAGCCATAATTTGTTCAATTCCTTTACTGTTCTTAAGGAATAAAGATATAAGATACCCCAATTTATTTTAGTTAATCCCAAGAGATAATGCTAATTAAGGTTATTTTAACGCGTTCCAACCCTGTGCCTTCAGTTGCACTTTGGTTTCGCCCCGGGTGATCAGATGGGCTCCTTCTTTTTTCTCCGTCATGTGCCCTATAACTGTAAGGTTGGGATTGCCCTTTATTTTTGCAAAGTCTTTTTGATCTATGGTGAACAACAGTTCGTAATCTTCCCCCCCACTTAAAGCTACTAAAGTACTGTCGAGCTTAAATTCTTCACAGGTGTTTACGACCGTAGGGTCTAAAGGAAGCTTATCCTCATAAATAGTACATCCCACCTCGCCCTGTTTACACAGGTGCAAGATCTCTGAGGATAGACCATCACTAATATCGATCATGGACGTTGGGTGCACACCCAGCTTGAAAAGTAATTCCACAATATCCTTACGGGCTTCCGGCTTTAACTGGCGTTCCACGATATAGGTGTATCCTGAAAGATCCGGTTGATTGGCCGGATTTACTTCAAAGACCGCTTTCTCCCGCTCTAAGACCTGTAACCCCATATAGGCCGCACCAATATCACCGCTTACGACTAGGAGGTCGTTAGGTTTAGCCCCGCTCCTATACACCAATTGCTCCTCTGTGGCTTCTCCGATCGCCGTAATACTGATAAGCATTCCTTTGTTGGATGAGGTAGTATCCCCTCCTATAAGATCCACACCATATAACCCCGCTGCCAGTTCAATTCCCTCATAGAGTTCCTCCAATGCTTCCAGGCGAAAACGATTGGAAACTGCAAGGGACACGGTGATCTGGGTGGCCAGGGCATTCATGGCATAGATATCGCTGAGATTTACTATAACGGCTTTATACCCCAGGTGTTTTAAGGGCATGTAACTGAGATCAAAATGTACCCCTTCTACAAGCAGGTCTGTAGAGATAACAGCTCTTTTACCTTTGAAATCCAAGATAGCGCTGTCATCCCCAATTCCCTTGATTGTGGAGGTCTTCTGTATGGAAAAATTGCGCGTAAGGTGGTCTATTAGCTTAAACTCACCCATTTCCTGTAAATCGGTTTTCGGGGGATCTTTATCTTCAAACATATCGCAAAAATAAGCCGGATAGGATTTAAATGGTATCTTTATCGGGAAAAAGAATTTTAGTCTCTAACTAATTATTGCTATGCAAAAGATATGTCTTCTTGCTCTTTTCGCATTTTTGATTATTTCCTGTTCTAAAGACAATACGAGAACTGATCCAATTGGAATGACAGATGACATGTCTCCCGGAGGAGGAGACGACGAGCCACAGACCGGATCCGTTCCTTGTGAAAATGGTATGGCGGGGAACTATCCCTGTGACGGGTATGATCTTCTGGGCAGGATTTCACTGCCTGATCTGGCGGCGGCATCAGCCAATGATATCTGGGGATGGACGGATCCGGATTCGGGCAAGGAATACGCTTTGGTCGGACTGGACAACGGTACGGCCTTTGTGGACATTTCCGATACCGAAAACCTCGTATTCCTTGGTAAATTGCCTACGGCAACCACGAACAGTTCATGGAGAGACCTGAAAGTCTATCAAAACCATGCTTTTATAGGCTCCGAAGCCGCCGGTCATGGAATGCAGGTATTTGATCTGACGGCATTGAGAAATGTTACCAATCCGCCCGCCACCTTTTCAGCAGATGCGCACTACACCGGCTTTGGCAATTCGCACAATATAGTGATCAATGAGGAAACAGGTTTTGCATATCCTGTAGGAACGGCAAGGGATGACGTATTTAACGGAGGGGTACATTTCGTTAATATTCAGGATCCAAAAAATCCCGTAGCTGCAGGAGGTTATGGTGATAACGGGTATACCCATGATGCCCAGGTGATTTCCTATAACGGCCCTGATACCGATTATTTGGGAAGCGAAATATTGGTTGGGGCGAATGAAAGTAGTGTTGTGGTTGTAGATATTACAGAAAAGGACAACCCTGAAAATATTGCCACCATCCAGTATAGCAATGTTGGGTATACACATCAGGGGTGGTTTACCGAGGATCAGCGCTATTTCATTCTGGGCGATGAAACGGATGAAATTAATATTGGCTTTAACTCCAGGACGCTTGTCTTTGATATGACAGATCTCGATAATCCGGTGTTATTCACTACGTACTTCGGGGCTACCACAGCCATTGACCACAATGGTTATGTAAAGGGGACCGAATTCTTTTTAGCAAACTATAGCGCCGGGGTTCGTATCCTGGATATCTCCGGGATAGAAAACAGAACAATAACTGAAAGGGGTTTTTTTGATACGTTGCCGGCCAATGATACCCCTTCTTTCAATGGGGTATGGAGTGTGTACCCTTATTTTGAAAGCGGGAAGATCATAATAAGCGACATTGGTTCCGGCCTTTTTGTCATAAAAAAATCGAATTAGATAATGCCTAAAAAATTACTGTTCATATTGATTTTCTCCACGGCATTTTCCTGTTCTAATGATGCCCTGGAATCTGGCGAACAAAACGTTTTGGAAGATTCGGGATTTTCCGGAGAATTGGAATGGGTCAAAAGCTATGGGGGTAGTGGCAGTGATACTGCGCAATCCCTTATTAACACCAGTGACGGAGGCTTTGCCGTCCTGGGCTATACCAACAGTGCGGACGGGGATGTTGCCGGAAAAACCACAGCAGTGAATGATTATTGGCTATTAAAGCTAGATCCCGAAGGCAATTTAGAATGGAACAACACCTATGGGGGCAGCAAGGATGACAGGGGGCAATCCGTTATCCAGACTGCCGATGGTGGTTATGGCATAGTGGGTTACGCTATGAGCAGTGACGGTGATGGCAGTAGGAACGAGGGTTTTCATGACAATTGGATCCTTAAATTAGATGCGGCGGGCGGCATTGAATGGGAGAAGAGTTTTGGGTTCCCGGGGCACGACCACTCCTATGACCTGGTGCAAACTTCGGATGGTGGCTTCTTTTTCGTCGGCTTTTTAGATGTAGTTTCCTCGGGAGGAGAAGGCAGTACGTCCAAAGGGAACTCGTTAACGCGGCACGGGGTTGGAGAATTCTGGGGTTCCCGTTTGGATGCCGGTGGAAACCTGTTGTGGCGAAGATATTTCGGAGGCACTAACAATGACAGGGCGCACAGTGTGGTACAGGCAAACGACGGAGGATTTATTATGGCAGGCTTTTCAGAAAGTGGGGATTCGGACATTTCACTCTCCAAAGGCAGCTATGATTTTTGGGTGGTAAAAATAGCTGATAACGGGGATCTGGTATGGGAAAGATCCTATGGAGGTTCAGGAATTGAAGTTTCCTATGATATCGCCAAAACCTCTGATAATGCCTACGTTGTAGCGGGCCATACCTTTAGTACGGATGAGGATGTGTCAAAAAATAACGGGGCATCGGACATCTGGCTTATTAAAATAGACGAAAACGGCAATTTATTATGGGAAAGAACGTATGGGGGTACGGCCTATGATACCGCACAAAGTGTAAGTTTAACAGGTGATGGGGGTTTTGTCATAAGTGGAAATTCGCGAAGCTCGGACATGGATGTTACTGAAAATGCAGGCGAAAACGACATTTGGGTGCTCAAAACCGATAGTGAAGGGAATCCTATCTGGCAGCAAACTTACGGGGGCTCCGCCCTGGATTTCGGTTATGACGCAATTGAAAATAGCCAAAACAGCATTCTTGTTGCGGGGTCCAGCTCAAGTTCGGATTTCCCAATGCTGGAAAATAAAGGAATGGAAGATCTTGTCCTTGTTAAGATCAGGTAGTACGGGTCAACGAAAAATTTTGTTGTTAACGTATGCAAATAGTACCTTACCAACCATAAAATACAAAAATTATAAAACGGACATTAAGAAATTTAAACATATGAAAGCCCATAATGGGCATTGGTCCGTATACTGCGGAATGATGGCCTTTTCTCATTATAAGTTCTCTTCAAGAATGCAAATGTAATTGCAATTCCTACCCTCCTTAACTACTATTAGAATCCCTTTCTGTATATTAATTCCAAAATCCGATAGAAAACCACTATAGTAATATGCGTTATAATAATGTTAGGTTTTGTGGTAAAACCCTACTTATACACTATATTTGTAAACTATTTAGAATAATACCAAATAAGGATGATACAGGTTTCAGAAACAGCCAAGCATCGGGTTATTAGCTTAATGCAGGAGGAAGGCTATGACGCCACCAAGGACTACGTAAGGGTTGGTGTTAAAAGTGGCGGTTGCAGCGGCTTATCATATGAACTCAGGTTTGATAATAAGATAGACGCTTCCGACAAAGTCTTTGAAGACAATTCGGTCCGTATACTAGTGGACAAAAAGAGTTTTTTATATCTGGTGGGGACCATTTTAGAGTATTCGGGGGGACTTAACGGCAAGGGATTTGTTTTCAACAATCCCAATGCACAGCGAACCTGTGGGTGCGGAGAGAGTTTCTCCTTGTAGTTATAGCAATGTGAAAATGTACGAATGAACCAATTGTGCCATGGAACAATTGGTAAATTGAGAAAAAATGGCATATACTGAAGAAGAATTAAAGAAGGAACTGGAAACCAAGGAATATGAGTACGGTTTCTATACGGACATTGAATCGGACACGCTTCCAAAAGGATTGAACGAGGATATCGTTATCGCTATTTCCAAAAAGAAGGAAGAACCGGAATGGATGACGGAATGGCGGCTGCAGGCATTTAGGGGCTGGAAAGAAATGATAGAGCCGGAGTGGGCGAATATTCGCTACAAGAAACCGGATTTTCAGGATATTTCATACTATTCCGCTCCCAATAAGAAGCCCAAGTACAACAATTTGGATGAGGTAGATCCGGAATTGCTCGATACGTTTAAAAAATTAGGCATTTCTGTGGACGAACAGAAAACATTGGCAGGGGTTGCCGTGGATATTGTAATGGATTCAGTATCGGTAGCTACCACCTTTAAAAAGACCTTGGCGGAAAAAGGTATTATTTTCTGTTCTATTTCGGAGGCCATTAAGGAACATTCGGAACTGGTAAAAAAGTACATCGGCTCTGTGGTGCCACCAAAGGACAACTTCTATGCCGCTTTGAATTCAGCGGTGTTTTCGGACGGTTCTTTCTGTTATATTCCAAAAGGGGTGCGTTGCCCAATGGAACTTTCCACTTATTTCAGAATAAATCAGGCGGGCACCGGGCAGTTCGAGAGGACGCTCGTTATAGCGGATGAAGGAAGTTATGTGAGTTATCTGGAAGGCTGTACAGCGCCTTCAAGGGATGAAAATCAGCTGCATGCGGCGGTTGTTGAACTTATCGCTTTAGATAATTCGGAAATAAAATACTCAACGGTACAAAATTGGTTCCCCGGGGATAAGAACGGTAAAGGCGGGGTATTTAATTTTGTGACCAAAAGAGGGCTGTGCGAACACAGTGCAAAGATCTCGTGGACACAGGTTGAGACCGGATCGGCCATCACCTGGAAATACCCTTCCTGTATTTTAAAGGGCGATAACTCCATAGGCGAGTTCTATTCCATAGCTGTCACCAATAATCATCAACAGGCGGATACAGGCACTAAAATGGTTCATTTGGGAAAAAATACCAGGAGTACCATTATTTCGAAAGGGATCTCGGCGGGAAAATCTCAAAACAGCTACAGAGGATTGGTACAGGTAAACAGCAGAGCTGAAAATGCCAGAAATTTTTCCCAATGTGATTCGCTTTTAATGGGTAATGACTGCGGGGCCCATACCTTTCCTTATATAGAGGTCAAGAATAAAACGGCACAGATTGAACATGAGGCAACGACAAGTAAAATAGGGGAGGATCAGATATTTTACTGCAACCAGCGGGGAATAGACACGGAGAAGGCCATTGCCTTGATCGTCAATGGTTTTAGCAAGGAAGTGCTGAATAAACTGCCTATGGAATTCGCCGTTGAAGCACAAAAACTTTTGGAAATTAGTTTGGAAGGTTCAGTAGGGTAATTTGAAGATTTGAAGATGAAAAGGTTCACAGGTATTTTATTGATAGCCCTGATGTTGTTTTCCTGTAAAGAAAGCAAAAAAGAACAGGCTGTAACAGCAGCGGATGAAACTCAAACGAAAGTTCCGGAGGTTAAATTATATACCTTTAACGGAGGCACTGTGATGGTGAATAATCTTGAATTATTTTCTCAGGACACCACGTATCATGGGCAAACCAAGGAATTTGCAGATCCTTTTTATGTAATAAGTCACCCTGAAGGTAATCTAATGTGGGATGCCGGCCTGCCGGAAGGGTTAATCGCAATGGAGGAGCCTTTCACTTCAGCTGATGGAAATTTTACCGTTTCCAGGAAAGATTCGGTGTTAAATCAATTGAAAAAAATAGGTTTGTCTCCCCCCGACTTTTCATATATTGCACTTTCACACACGCATTTTGATCATAGCGGGCACGCCAATACCTTTAAGGAAGCTACCTGGCTTGTGCAGGAATCCGAATACGATTTTATTACCAGTGAGGAATCCCAAAAAAACAATGCCGATAACTATAATGCCATCAGGGAATTGGCCAATGTGAAGAAATTGAACGGGGATTTTGATGTATTCGGGGATGGAACAGTAGTTCTGAAATCCATGCCCGGCCATACCCCGGGACATCAGGTGTTGTTTCTGGATTTAGCCGAGCACGGCCCCGTCTTGTTAAGTGGGGATTTGTATCATTTATATGGGAACAGGGAACACAAAAGAGTTCCTGTTTTTAATTTCGATGTTGAGCAAACTCTTGCCAGTATGGAAACTTTTGAAGCTTTTGCGAATGAAAAGAATGCAAAAGTATACCTGCAGCACCAGAAGGATGATTTTAATAAAATGCCGAAAGCACCCGAATATTTAAAATAAAAGAAAATGTTGAAAATTAACAACCTGCACGCAGGTGTAGAGGGAAACGAAATACTCAAAGGAATAAATCTGGAGGTTAATGTCGGAGAGGTTCATGCAATTATGGGTCCAAATGGTTCCGGTAAAAGCACTTTGGCCGCTGTCATAGCCGGGAAGGAAGAGTTTGAGGTTACCAAAGGGGAAATATTCTTTGAAGGAGAAGATCTGGAAGAGACGGCCCCGGAAGAAAGGGCACATAAAGGAATTTTTCTTTCCTTTCAATATCCGGTGGAGATACCTGGTGTTTCCGTAACGAACTTCATGAAAACCGCAATAAACGAAACCAGAAAGGCCAACGGGCGAGATGATATGCCTGCGAACGAGATGTTGAAAATGATACGTCAGAAATCTGAAATGTTAGATATTGACCGTAAGTTTTTATCACGTTCCCTCAACGAAGGATTTTCGGGAGGAGAGAAAAAAAGGAATGAAATTTTTCAGATGGCAATGCTGGAGCCAAAGCTCGCCATTCTAGACGAAACAGATTCGGGCCTGGACATAGATGCACTTCGGATTGTAGCCAACGGGGTGAACAAACTCAAGAGCAAGGACAATGCTGTCATTCTTATAACGCATTATCAGCGCCTGTTGGAACACATTATCCCGGATTATGTCCACGTTTTGCACGAAGGTAAAATTGTGAAGTCGGGTTCCAAGGAACTTGCTCTGGAACTGGAGGAAAAAGGATATGACTGGCTTAAAAATGAACCGGTAGTTTAATCCAAATAATTCCCCGATGGCTCTGCCTCGAGCCTGCCGGCAGGCAGGGACAGTCGGTTTCAAGAAATTTTTTATTTACGGTTTCCGGTTTCTGTGGTTTCAGGTTATGGCGACGGTTAAAAGGTTTGAGGATTTAGAAATATGGCAGGAGGCCAGAAGGCTCGTGAAAGAAGTGATCCTTATATCTAAATCTACCGAGCTTAAGGGCGATTTCAGATTTAGGGATTAGATCAAAGGTTCTTCTGGATCCGACATGGATAACATAGCTAAGGGTTTTGAGAGGGATGGTAATATTGAGTTTGGACAATTTCCGTCGACTGCGAAATCTTCTTCAGGAGAAGCGAGATCTCAGTTGTATCGGATTTTTGATAATGACTACATTTCTGAAGAAATAATGTTGAAATTGACTTCTGAAGATGCAAAGTTGAGCAGGAGAATTGCAAACTTTATGAATTATTTGAATAAGCAGCATTATAGAGGAATAAAGTTAAAAGATAATAAACAATAGAAACTTGAAACATCAAATACTATTTGATAAACAAGAAACATTCAAAAATGGATTTAAAAGATAAATTAGTTTCTTCCTTTCTGGCATTTGAGAGTAATGTGGACGTGGAGCATCCCGTACACGATATTCGTTCAGAAGCCATAAAGAATTTTGAAACCAAAGGCTTTCCAAGTAAGAAACTGGAGGCCTGGAAATATACTTCCCTTAACAGCCTGCTCAAGGTAAATTTCAGCATCTTTCCAAAAGAGGCAAATGCCCTGGAATACCGGGACGTTAAAAAGTATTTCTTGCATGAAATAGATAGCTATAAAATTGTTTTTATAGACGGGATCTATAGTTCCTATCTTTCAGAAACTACCCATGACGGGGTAGACATCTGTTTGATGAGTTCGGCCCTGACAAAACCCATGTATAAACAGGTGATTGATGTCTACTTTAACAAAGTAGCCTCCGCCGATGAATCACTTACCTCCTTAAATACTGCGTTTTGCAGGGAGGGAGCGTACATTTACATTCCGAAGAACAAGGCACCTAAAAAGCCCGTAGAGATCATTCATTTTGCAACCGGGAATGAGGCGAGTCTTATGCTTCAGCCCCGTAATTTGATCATTGCTGAAGAAAATGCTGAATTACAGGTTATGGAGAGGCATCAAAGCCTTACCGCCAATGAAGTGTTAACGAATTCAGTCACAGAAATATTTGCTGCCAAAAACGCCATTGTGGACTACTACAAGGTACAGAACGATGTAAAAACCGCATCGCTGATAGACAATACGTATATTTCCCAGAAAGATACCAGTGTCGTTAAGGTGCATACCTTTTCCTTCGGTGGCAGGCTTACCCGGAATAACCTCAATTTTTATCAGGATGGAGAACGTATAGACTCTACGTTGAAAGGAGTTACCATTCTGGGTGAAAAACAACATGTGGACCATCATACCCTCGTACATCACAGAGAACCCAATTGTGAAAGCCACCAGGACTACAAGGGAATCTACGGAGAAAGGTCCACCGGAGTTTTCAATGGTAAAATTATTGTGGATAAAGTAGCACAGAAAACCAACGCATTTCAACAGAATAATAATATTTTAATAAGCGATAAGGCAACGATAAATTCCAAACCCCAGCTCGAGATCTTTGCTGATGATGTAAAGTGCTCACACGGTTGTACTATAGGACAACTAGATGAGGAGGCCTTATTTTACCTTCAATCCAGGGGTATCCCCAGGAAAGAAGCGGAAGCCCTTTTAATGTACGCTTTTGCCAACAATGTGCTGGAAAGTGTTCGTATTCCTGAACTAAAAACCAGAATAAATAAGCTGATCGCCAATAAATTGGGGGTTCGACTGGGATTTGAACTCTAGCAGTGCCATTCTACGATCTCTGATCCGGTTAGTGTTAGTTATGAGTCGGCTGAGCGATACGTCTTAAGGGGATTTAAATACATCGCTGAATTGAGTAGAACATGATACAAACATCTCTCGATATACAAACACTCCGTAAGGACTTCCCAATTCTCCAAAGAAAGGTCAATGGGCAGCCACTTGTATACCTTGATAATGCCGCTACTTCACAAACTCCCCAGCAAGTTATAAATGCCATTGTTGACTATTACCACAACTACAATGCAAATATTCACAGAGGGGTACATGCGCTTTCCCAGGAGGCTACCGACAAATACGAACAGGCAAGAGTTAAAATTCAAAAGCATTTTAATGCAGGCCGTCCCCAAGAAATTATTTTTACATCGGGCACTACCCACGGTATTAACCTGGTAGCAAACGGGTTTTCTACAATTCTCAAAAAAGAGGATGAAATTCTGGTGTCGGCCATGGAACACCATTCCAATATTGTGCCCTGGCAAATGCTTTGCGAAAAGACGGGTGCGATCCTGAAGGTAATTCCGATGAATCAGGAGGGAGAACTCCTGATGGACGAATATCACCGCTTGCTTTCGGACAGGACCAGACTTGTATTTTGCAACCATGTTTCCAATGCCTTGGGAACTATTAATCCGATTGAGGAGCTCATAGAGGGAGCCCATACGGCGGGGGCTGCGGTTTTGATAGACGGGGCACAGGCGGCACCGCATCTTCGGGCCGATATGCAACAACTCGACGTTGACTTTTATACGGTATCGGCGCACAAGATGTTTGGCCCTACCGGGGTTGGTATCCTGTACGGAAAGGAAAGCTGGCTAAACGATCTACCCCCTTACCAGGGCGGGGGCGAAATGATAAAAGAAGTTACTTTTGAGAAAACCACCTACGCAGATCTCCCGCACAAATTTGAAGCCGGTACTCCCAATATCAGTGGGGGAATTGCTTTTGGAGCAGCCATAGATTACATCAATTCCATTGGGATAGACAGCATTGCCCATTACGAACATGAACTTTTGGAGTACGCCACACATCAACTATTGGGAATTGAAGGACTGAAAATTTACGGCATGGCTAAAAATAAGACCTCGGTCGTCTCCTTTAATATTGATGGGATACATCCTTATGACATTGGCACTATTCTGGATAAGTTGGGGATTGCGGTCAGAACGGGTCACCATTGTGCGCAGCCCGTCATGGATTTCTTCAAAATTCCCGGTACGGTACGAGCCAGTTTTAGTTTTTACAATACAATGGAAGAAGTTGACCTGTTGGTGGAGGGAGTACATAAAGCAAGGCAGATGCTGATCTAGGGCTTCTGTTATGATTTTCCCAAACAGTTGAAAACAAATCATACTTATCGTATTTTTACCAAAATAGCAATGAATGACCATAGAAGAGATTCAAGCTGAGATCATAGACGAATTTGCCCTTTTTGAAGATTGGACGGAGCGGTATGAATACATGATCGAACTGGGTAAATCGCTTCCCCTGATAGCTGAGGAATATAAAACGGAGGACAATATTGTAAAGGGATGCCAAAGCAAGGTATGGGTACATGCCGAATTGGAAGATGATAAGCTGGTTTTTACGGCAGATAGTGACGCCATTATTACGAAAGGAATAATTGCCATATTGATCCGGGCTTTCAGCAATCAAAGACCACAGGAGATCATAGAGGCAAATACTGATTTTATTGATAAGATCGGATTAAAGGAACATTTGTCCCCTACCAGGGCCAATGGCCTGGTAAGCATGATCAAACAGCTTAAATTGTATGCCGTGGCGTATCAGACACAGTTGGGTTAAATTTAGAGTTCGTTGTAGATGGTTCCCCGAAATGAACTTTGAAAGCCTAATACTAAACACCAAATATCTAAAAAAATGAGCGAAGAAACTGCAATGATAGATACCCAGGAACTGGGCGAGAAAATAGTAAAGGTGTTAAAAACCATCTATGACCCGGAAATTCCCGTGGATATTTATGAACTCGGATTGATCTATGATGTACTCGTAAATGAGGATAATGAAGTCAGGATACTAATGACCTTAACTTCCCCGAACTGTCCGGTTGCCGAAACCCTGCCGGTGGAGGTAGAGGAAAAGGTAAAATCCCTGAATGCCGTGAAAGACGCAGAGGTAGAAATCACATTTGATCCCCCGTGGACCCAGGATCTGATGAGCGAAGAAGCCAAATTGGAATTGGGTCTTTTATAAGTGAGAATGAGGAGGTACGAAATTAGAAGTTCCAATAGGGTTTAATCTGGGGATTCACTACTTGAAGCACCCAAGTTTAATCAAAGGATTCACCCTTTGAGAGAGGTGGTGCCGGCATCCTGGATACATCATCAAATGCAAACTATGTCAAATACCAAAAATAAAATCACAGAACCAATACTAAACAGGGTAGCCCAGAGTAAGTTGATCACTTTCAACCTGGAAGATTACTATCCGCAAGGGAAAAGAGTGCTGCTGGATATTAAAGACTGGTTATATGAAGGACTTATTCTCAGGGAAAAGGACTTCAGGAATTATATTGCCGAGCATGATTGGGAGCAATATATAGACACCTTTGTTGCGCTAACTTGCTCAACAGACGCTATAGTGCCAGGATGGGCTTATATGTTAATAACAACAAGATTGCATCCCTATGCAAAGCGGATAGTTGTTGGGGATTTGGAAGCTTTGGAAGCTTTCAATTATCAAGCCATTATTGAAAAGCTCGATGTCTCGCCGTTCAAAGATAAACCCGTAATAATTAAGGGCTGCAGTAACAAACCGGTTCCACAGAATGCCTATCTGTGGGCCGCCTCCAGGATTCAGGAAGTTGCCAAAAGTGTTCACTACGGCGAAGCCTGTTCCTCCGTACCCCTCTATAGGAGAAAATAGTGTTGATAAAGTAAGTATTTTATTAACAATTCTTACATTTGCCGTTAATAAAACCCATTAAACACTAACTATATGAAAAAATTGCCGCTTGTGCTGGCGCTTTTTGTCGGCAGTTCCTTCACTTTTGCCCAAACTCTTGACGAACTTAAGACTGAGAAAGCTGCCAAAAAGGACTCCATAGCAGCTATTCAAAAAAGAGTGGATGCCCTTCAAGGGCAAATAGACGGATTTCCAGGTTGGAAGAAAGGAGCTTTCGGCACCATAGGGGCAGATTTCTCGGGATTCAGCAATTGGTATTCCAAGGGGATACCCAACTCTTCCGCAGGAAATATTGGATTTACCGTAAACGGTTTCGCTAACCTTGACAGGGAAAAGTTTTTCTGGAAGAACTCAGGAAACATCAATCTACAATGGGTGAAAATTGATAACAGGGATATCAATACGGACGACGACAGCTTTCAGCAGGCAACGGATGTTTTTAATATTACCTCATTATATGGCCGTAAGCTCAGTGAAAAGTTCGCAATTTCTGCGCTCGCGGAATACAGGACTACCATTTTGAGTAATTTTAACGATCCGGGATACCTGGATGTGGGGGTCGGTGCAACCTGGACCCCTATTACAAATTTAGTGGTGGTGATCCATCCACTTAACTACAACTTTGTGTTCGCGGACAACGATGCTATTTATGAATCTTCCCTTGGCGCCAAGATTGTAGCGGACTACACAAGAAAGATAGCAGCAATTAATTTTAAATCGAATCTTTCCATATTTCAGAGTTATAAAAATTCGAACCTGTCTAACTGGACGTGGGTCAACTCTTTTGGATATACGTTATGGAAGCAGATAGGTGTAGGTTTTGAGTTTGGCCTGAGAAATAACAAACAGGAAGCGTTGGATTATGCTATCAACACAGCCCCAACACCAGATCCGGATGCGACATTTGACAGCATTGACAATGAACTGCAAACCTATTGGTTGCTGGGTCTTAACTATTCCTTCTAGTGTACAGAAGAAAAACATATTACCACAAAAAAACCCTGACAAAGTCAGGGTTTTTTTTAGTTAAGCAGGTGTTGCAAGATTTGGTTTAATTTTAAGGTTAAGCGCAGATTTGGGGGCCACACTTTAAATTAAGATCAAGGTTCGATTTGGGGTTAAACACTAAAACTTAATTACAAGGTAAATGTACTTCGGAAATTGGGTATTTCTAAATTAATGTTGTGAACCGGCCCTCAAATGTTGTGAAAAATACCAACAGCCTATTTTTCCGTTGAACGGCTGTGTTAGGAATCCTAATTTGGGATTATACCTTTATGATATGGAACTAATTTGTTAGTGATCAGGTAGAATAGCAACTAGTTTTGATTAACGTACATCAAAAGCCTAATTAGGTATCTTTAGGTAATTCATATCCAGGGATGAAACGATTGCTTATACCACTTTTGTTGCTTTATTCTTCTTGGGCACTGCCGCAGACCAGGGCAGACAGCCTTCATTTAAAATATGCTGAGGCAAAAAGTGATTCCGTTAAGGTAAAAATCCTCCTTCAGCTATTTGATCATCATCTTAACACCTCACCGGAAAAAGCCAGAGAAACAATTTTCAAATCTATCCAGCTCGCCGAACAGTTGAGACATCCTCAACTCTTGATCAAAACATACAACAGGTATTCGGATTATTTGCTCGGGCAATCTGAATATGACTCGGCAATAACCTATTACAAAAAAAGCCTAAAGCTATCAGATGATCAAGGATACAATCAGGGCAAACTACATGCTTTAAATGGCCTTGGGAATTGCCATTGGAGCAAAGGGAATAACGAAAAAGCCCTTACGTATCAGAAGATGCATATGGTGCTCGCAGAAGAAATAAATGATCAAAGGCAAATAGCAAATTCCCAAGTTTTATTGGCAGGTATTTATTCAGAATCGGGTGACTATACAAAGGCGATGGAACTTTTTACCCTTTCTTCAAAAAAATATAAATTATTGAATGATAAAATAATGTATGCAAGAATGCTTTCTAATATCGGATTCATTCAACGAAGATTGGAAAATTATGAAAATGCAATAAGTTACTTTATACAAAGTGACAGTATCTATCAGGACTTAGGAGATGAATCGGGTAAAGCATTTGTAACACATAATCTGGCCGTAGTTTTCAAGAATATAGGGAAACTGAATGATGCGTTAGACTATAATCATAGAGCGCTCAAAGGCTATAAACAACTGGGAAATAAAAAAAGAGTGGCCTATGCCGAATATACCATGGGTGAAATCTATAGAAAAAAGGACGATTTGAATCAGGCCCTTATGCACTATACAGAGGCACTGCGAATTTCCGGGGACGTGAAGGATTCCGTTAATATGGGGTATACCTATGTTGCAATCGGGAATGCCTATAAGGAACTTAATAAAACGCTTGAAGCTAAAAGGAACCTACAACAGGCATTGAAAGTGGCGACGAGTTTAAATCAGGAACTTTTGGCTATGGAGGTATATGAAAGCTTATCAAAAATCTACGCCTCCGAAGGGGAATATGAAAAGGCATACCAGGCCAAGTCAAACTATTCAATGGTAAAGGATAGTTTTTATACTAAAGAGAAGCGCGAATTGGCAAGTGAGATTGAAGGCAAATACCAGAACGAACAAAAGGCCAAAGAGATAGCGCTTTTAAGTTCACAAAATAACCTTCAGACGTTACAAATTCAAAAAGGGATTAATGAACGTAATTCTTTAATTGTCTTCGCACTGCTGATAGTTTTACTGGCAGGGCTTTTGTACAATCAATATCGGTTAAAACAAAGGACCAACCAGGAACTCAGGGAACTGGATAGAGCTAAATCCAATTTTTTTGCCAATATCTCACATGAATTCCGTACCCCACTTACGCTGATCAAAGGCCCCGTTGAGCAGTTGGAACAAAATTTTGATGAGAAACTGAGCATGGAGAATGTTAAAATGATCCGCCGCAATGCCAATCGTCTGCTCAATATGGTCAATCAATTGTTGGACCTGTCCAAGATAGACGAGGGCAGTTTAAAACTGGCACCTACCGAAGGTGATGTTTACAAATGTCTGCGGGCAGCAACATCTTCTTTTAACTCTCATGCCGCACAGCGGAACATTGATTATAAGGTAAAGATCCCGCAGAAGGTGTTTTGGGCCTCATTTGATCGGGACAAATTGGAAAATATTGTCTATAACCTGCTTGGCAATGCCTTTAAATTCAGTGGGGACGGTTCTCAAATTTCATTTGTCGCAAACTATGATGAATATGGACTCCAAATTCGGGTTTCCGATGCCGGAAAAGGTATTGCTGCCGAAAAGCTTCCTTTTATTTTTGATCGTTTTTATCAGGTAGATAGTAGCAACACCCGCGAAAAGGGAGGCTCCGGTATCGGGCTTTCGCTTTCCAAAGACCTGGTGGAACTTATGGACGGTACCATAACGGTCACTAGCGAAGTGGGCAAGGGCACTTTCTTTACCGTACAGTTGCCCATCCAAGAAATAAAAACACGGCAAAACAAAATCGCTGAAGATGTTCCAGAGTTCGGAAAGGAGATAGTTAAAAAGCCGTTCGCCTTGACTGAGGCCGACAAAAGAAACCTGCCCTCCATATTGCTGGTAGAGGACAATAGGGATATGCGGCATTTTATCACGGAGCGGCTGATCAAGTTCTACAAGGTGACAACAGCTGTCAATGGGGAAGCGGGCCTAAAAAAGGCAATAGCCGATTCCCCAAACCTGGTGATTACAGACCTGATGATGCCCAAAATGGATGGGATAGAACTGTGTAAAAAACTAAAAACGCAGGTTCATACCAGCCATATTCCGGTGATCATGCTCACCGCCAAGGCGGGAATGGACAATAAATTGGAAGGCCTGGAGATCGGTGCGGATGACTACCTCACCAAGCCCTTTGATGGTAAGGAACTCCTGGCCCGGGTGAAGAACCTCATTGAACAGCGGCAAAAGCTGAGGGCACTATTTTCGAATAAAGAAATACAGATTGATCCCAAAAAAGTCACCGTCACTTCCATTGACCAAAAGTTCATGGAACAGGTTTTGGCGTTGTTAGAAGAGTATTCCGCGGAATCCGATTTTGGGGTATCAGAGATGCAAAAGGCGCTGGCGATGAGCAAGACACAGCTTCACAGAAAACTAAAGGCGCTTACCAATGAAGCCCCCGGGGAGTTGTTGCGAAACTTCCGCCTGAAAAGAGCCGCTCAGTTATTGTCTCAGAAGGCGGATAGTGTTACCCAGATCGCCTATAAAGTTGGTTTTAATAACCTTTCCTATTTTGCCAAATGCTTTAAGGCATTGTATGGGGTGGCACCTTCATCCTACTGAAAATAGAATCAAGAAACCAGAGTCAAGAGACTAGACAAAAAACCAACCCCGATAGCTATCGGAATCAAGTTCCAAATTCCAGGTTTAAAAAGTTTAGGAGTTTACGGGTTTAGTTTAGCATAGCTGTTCTAGCTAAACCTAAATTCCCAATCGCATTTCAAATAATTCAATTTTCAAATTGAATTATTTCCATATTATATCATGTTTAAAAGCCTGGCGTTTTAGAAACCTGAAACCTGAAACCATTGCATCTGCCTTCTGATACTGCCCACTGCTTATTTTTTAACCATCCATAATCCAATCCTTACCAGCTATCATTTATTAGCCGCAATCCATCCTACAATCCACGATTTTAGTAACGGAACTACTCTGTTACTATCAGGAACTCAGATGTTAGCAAAACGCACCTTGCCATTATAGTTTTGACAAGTAATTGCATGACCTCCCATAAACGAATATAAATTAAAAAACAAAAAAATGGATTTAACAAAACAACTCAACAAAAGGCTCAGCCCTAACACACTTCATAGTCTCATTGAGCTTTCTTTTATTTTATTTGGCCTTTTTACAGCAATCTTGTTAACGGTCCTACTGACAAGTTGCAGCAGCGATGATCCTGATCCTGATTCAGGAACGACCCAAACGGGAGAAGTCAGCGGAACCGTAAAAGATGAAAATGGGAATCCATATCCCAGTACACGGATCGTAGCTTCCAAAGGAACGGAGGAAAGTGCCCGGGCCACTAATCCCGATGGGGTTTATAGCATAAAAACCGAGAGTGTTGGCGATTATGAAATTACCATGGAGCTTCCACTGTCCGCAGAGACTCTTACGGCAAATCCCAGTTCTGCCACGCTACAAGCCGATGAGGTTTCTACGGTAGATTTTGTTATTCAAACGCAACCTGTAAAAGCACATCTGAATTTTGGCGATGTTCAGTTGCTGGAAGAAATAGTGGATAAAGATGGAAATACCCCCACCAATCCCAGTGAACCTTTATTTGCTGCCAACATCTTTGATGCTCCATTGGGCCAATTAAACGCCATTATTGCCCCGGATGCACACCAGGTGACCCTGTCGGAGTTTAAACAAGCCAAGGGCACTATAAGGGTTCAGTGTAACGGCAATTCCTCTTCAGTGGAAATTGCTTTGGAAGGGATGATCCCGAACGGAACCTATACTTTTTGGCTGGCGTATCTGAATAAAACAAGAAAAGTTGGGGAGCAAATAGATTTTATGAACGACTTTGTAAATTTTACCAATCCGCCTATAGGATCATCTTCCGGAACAGAGAATATCGCCATTGCCGGGGCCGACGGAACTATAAATGTAACCCTGGAACACGCTTCATGTATCCTCACGGATCAGGCAGCCCTTGTAATACCCATCCTGTATCATATAAATGGAAAGACATTCGGAGGCGGCCATGTACCGGATGCTGAGGAAATGGTACATATGCTTGCCTATTTTCAGTAGGTTGTATGCAATTAAAAAGTCTTCCCCAATATAATAGTAATCTGTTGAAAACTAAAAAGATGAAAACAAAAGAAAACCGCGGACATATTGTGAGTTACATGATATTCTTGGCAGCTACTTTATATGTCATGGTAATGCAGAGCTGTAATAAAGAAGAAACTCCGGATAGCGAAGGAGACGCCCTAAAGGGCATTGCTTTGGAGAGCAGATCCAATACAACACTGGCAATCATCAGGGGCGGAAATTTTGGAACCGACATACAGGCGGTAAAAGTTTTTATTGGCGATAAAGAGGCAGTTGTCAGGGAAGTAGAGGATAGCGCCATTACAATAGCAGTCCCTCCTGGGTATTCAGGTTCTGTTAGCGTATGGGTAAACGGTCATGTAGTATTGGGAGCAGTGCTGGAGTATCTCAATTCAAAGATACAGGTAAGTACAGTGGTAGGCCCCTGGTATGATAAGGGCAGCGGTGCCCTTGTTAAATTCAAAGAGTTAAAGGGAATGGCGGTAGATAAACAAGGAAAGCTATATGTAATCAATGACCATAAGATTGTAAAGATTACCCCAAAGGGAACGGTTGCCCCTAATGGGGGCCTTCAAGGTACTCGGTACTTTATTAGTAGTGTTGCTAAGCGTTGCCATACAAGGCTGTAGTAAGGATAATGAAGGGTCGGGAAGCACCATCAATGCACAGGCACAAACATTTACTGGCAATGGCATCAATAACTGTAGCACATCCATTGGCAGTGGTAGTACATTCCTGTTTAATATTCCTTATACCACTACTGACGGCGTTGTCATTGATAAATTACTGATTAAGACCACAGTGTCCAATGGGGAATCGGACGATAATGTAACTACCGTATTTACCGATAGTGGAAGTGTCATAACCTGGGCCAACTGTTTTCGTTTTGGATCTCAGGATTGGGGAGATTTTGAGGTCAGGTTACAATCCACGGACGGAACAACAAGTAACCCCACCAGGGTTAGGGTAAACAAACCCGCTGGAGCCAATTAACATAATTACATAACTTTTATAAAATAAAATATCATGAAAACGTACCAATTAAAAAAACAGTTGCATTACAGATTAGCCTTAGTTTTTATTTTTGCTTTGATTACCCTTACTTTAAGTTGTAGTAAAACAGATGAAGGCCCGGCCGTTGATTCCGTCTACTCCGGGAATGGTAATTTTATTTTTACCGGGGACTACAATGAAAATTTTAGCGGAACCGTCAGTAATACCGGCATACAGCAGACGAACGGAATTGAATTACTTCCCCTTAGTTTCAGGAATACCCAGGGAAAGGAATTATTTATAGGCCTTAAGAGTAGTAAACTTGAAGCCCGTGCCTATACAATGAAAGAAATTGATGCTGAGGGCTATGCTGGTTACCAGTTTGCCAATGGCTTGTATGATACCGGCGCAATAGGCGGCAAAGGAACGGTCACTATTACAAATATCAATAGCAAAGAGATCAAAGGCTCTGTGGACATGAAACTTGCAAGGCCTCTGAATACGGCAGACACGGTAATAGTAAAAGGTACATTTCAATTAAAGGCACAATAGTAATTTCGCGCTTACAAATAAAAAAGCCCCGACAGTCTTTCGGGGCTTATTAGTAAAGCAGGCTTGTAAAATTTGGTTAGTTATAGCTTTTAATAGGTTATGTTGATTTGGGTCCCGATAGCTATCGGGAAACACAAACACTTATTTATTCGGCAAATGTATCTTAGTCTTCCAATTTCTCTCAATTTTTGTTGTGAACCTGCCGTAAACTGTTGTGAAAGTCCCAATATGCACATTTAAGAGGTAAGTGGTATGTTGCTGCTTTTCAAATACGCTCAGTACATATCCGGATTTTCCGGATACAGGAAATTATTATAGGGAAATCTGCTCACGTGGATAGTTCTCACTTCATCATAAACCCGCTTGCGAAATTCATCGAGATTCTCTTTGTTAAGTGCTGAAATAAAAATGGAATTGTCTCCCAATCTGCCCATCCAGGTCCTTTTCCATTCTTCGAGGGTAAAGTGACTGCTGTTTTTTTCGGTGATCAGGTCGTCTTCCGCTATCGTTTCGTGCTCGTATCGATCAATTTTATTGAATACCATCAGTGTGGGTTTATCTCCAGCCATTATATCATCCAAAATGAGATTAACGGAGGCAATATGTTCCTCAAAGTTGGGATGGGAGATATCCACCACGTGTAACAGCAGGTCGGCTTCGCGCACTTCATCAAGGGTGCTTTTAAAACTTTCCACCAGCTCTGTAGGCAGCTTGCGTATAAAACCCACCGTATCGCTTAATAAAAATGGTAAATTTCCTATGACTACTTTGCGAACCGTTGTATCCAAAGTGGCGAAAAGTTTGTCCTCTGCAAAGACATCACTTTTACTAATGACATTCATTAAGGTGGATTTCCCTACGTTGGTATAACCTATTAATGCTACCCGGACCAGGGATCCCCGATTACCCCTCTGGGTTTCCATCTGCCGGTCTATTTTGGTCAATTTTTTTTTGAGCAGTGAAATCCGGTCACGGACAATCCTTCTGTCCGTTTCAATCTCCGTTTCCCCGGGTCCCCGCATCCCTATACCGCCACGTTGCCTTTCAAGGTGTGTCCATAAACCTGTTAGCCTTGGCAGGAGATATTCGTATTGGGCAAGTTCTACCTGGGTCCTGGCATAGCTTGTTTTGGCTCTTTGTGCAAAAATATCCAGTATAAGTCCGGTTCTGTCCAGAATTTTACACCGCAACTGTTTTTCAATATTCCGCTGTTGAACCGGAGTAAGTTCGTCGTCAAAAATTACAGACCCTATTTCGTTTTCTTTCACGTAGGCTTCAACCTCCTGCATTTTACCACTGCCAATGTAGGTTTTCGGATTTGGCAGTTCCACTCTCTGCACAAAGCGCTTTTCTACCTCTCCCCCGGCCGTATAGGTGAGAAATTGAAGCTCATCAAGATACTCCCTCACCTTCTCCTCGTCCTGCGCCCGGTTGATAACACCGATCAGAACCACTTTTTCATGTTCAATTGTCTTTGTTGCCAGCATAACTTCTATTAAAATGCAAATCTAATCAATAGGAACCAAGTGATATTCGTATTTTTAATACCAACGGCTAAAAACCATGCTATTTCTTTTTTAGAACCAAATAACACCAGGAAACTTTATACCATTGCCTTCTACAATCCGGAAAATCTTTTCGATACCTTAGACGATCCAATGGAAAAACTACTGACTCCTGAAAGAGGCAGTGACAATTATAGAAGCAGTTGGGCTTTGTATGATCAGATCATGATTTCACATAACTTTCTGAATTATGAAAGCCCATAACCTACCTGCGGCAGGCAGGTGGGCATTAATTAAAGAATGGCCAATACCAACCGATATAAATAACACTAAATCAATAGGTTGGCGAAATTTTATTTAGATGAAAAAGGGACTCATAGAGTTGCCCATGCCAATATTTTTGACGAGAGGTTTTTAACGGAATTTAAAGGCAGGTATGCAGGAATGCCTTTCAGGACTTTTGGAGGGAAAAAATATTTGGGAGGCTACAGCGATCACTTTCCGGTTTATATTCAGTCAAAGTTAGACGGGTGAGGGATCTATTACTCAGGGAATGTTGAATCATTAGACCATTTGACCGGGTTATTTCTAATATAATTCACGAGATTTTTATAGGATTTGTTGTTGTGGCCGTGAAATCGTGATTCCTACACTCGTTTAATTTCCGTTTCATCCAACAGCTCCTCATTCCTTAAACGCAAAAATACCTGTGCCAGCGTAATGACATCCAGTTCACAATAGGAGATAATTCGTTCCAGATCGCCTTCATCATAGTAGACCCCCCGCACCATACTACCGTCTATATCTACCTTCGGCGAAGGGATTCCAAGGACATTCGCCATCAGCTTAAGGGAAGTATAGTGTTTGTAGTCCCCAAATTTCCAGAGTTCCATGGTATCTAAATGCGGAACTTCCCAGGGTTTTTTACCAAAAAGGTCTAACTTGTTGGGTATGGCTATGCGGTGAATGATCATTCTTCTTGCAATGTAGGGAAAGTCGAATTCCTTGCCGTTATGGGCACAAAGCAAATGTTTTGGGTGACTGAAATGAGTTTCCAGCAGCCCTTTAAATTCCATTAATATGTTGTTTTCCTCCCCATGGAAGGAAGTAACTCGTAAGTTCCTTATGTTTCCCTTAAAATTAAAATACCCCACAGAAATACAGATGATCTTACCAAACTCGGCCCAGATCCCTGCCCGCTCGTAAAATTCTTCCGGCGAATATTCTTCCTTTCTCCGATATTGCGTTTTTTGCTCCCAAAGATCCTTTTTTTCGTCATCCAGATCTTCAAAATGTGCCACTTCTGGAACAGTTTCTATATCTAAAAACAAAATGTGTTCCAGTTCAATTTTATGTAGCATAGTCTATCGTTTAGGAAACAGTGTGAGCTTGACTAATTTAAATGTAAGGAATCTTTTTTACTCAGGATATTTTGATGTTTTGTAAAACGCCCTATTATACGGATTAAATAAGTGTGCCATTCCAAAAATGACTTATCTTTAAAAAAAAGTTGCATGAAACCCAGGGTCTTCTTTTGGTCGTTTCTCATATATTTGGTAGTATTTAGTTGTTCCAAGGATGATGGCCAATTACCACCGAAGGCCTCGTTGAAAAGCCCCGATTTTACTTTGTTGGCCCAGGATTTCGATAACCTTTATCAATATTCACACAATGGCGCTACAAAGGAAGGTAGTACGGTTAACCTAACGGAAGAAAGTGGTCTGGGCACACAATTTCTTACACTTCGCCAGGTTAATAATCTATTAACCTTTTACAGATTCTCCTCGGGCAGTTTTACTGCCATTCAGAGAAATGTCGCTACTGGACAAAACAAGCTGTTTGAGAATTTTTATGCCATTTCTACGGAACAGTCGGTCATTTGGGGTACAAACTCTGAAAGTAAATTCTTTATGGGGTATTATAGCCCAAGAGGCTCAACAAATTTAGGGATACGTATAATAGATCCTTCTACTGACGAAAACGTGGATCTCTCCCTGGACTTTAATGTAAAAAATGTTTATCAACCGTTGTACTTTAATAAAAGACTCCTGATACCCTACTTGGATGGAAGATCTGATTATAAGATTGCCGTTTTGAATACCGTAACCAATACTGTTATAAAAACTCTGGACTTCGGGGATGCCATTCCAAGTATTCTCATAGATGACCTGGGAGATGTTGGGGTAATAACCGGCTCTAACGGCAACCAATATGGGTATACCACCTATGATTTTGGTACGTTTGAAATAAAAACCACAGAAAATTTTTCTGTGAACAGGTTCTTCTCGCCCGGCCCTCTTGAGGCGGATGTAATTGACGGGACACTCTACTACCTGAATTTCTATGCACAACCTTCCCTTGTGGAGTTTGGCCCGGCAGTTTATGATTTCAAAAAAAGTGAAAACAATATCATAGATATGATCTCTATTGTACAGCAGGTACAAAATGAAATGCAGACTACCATTAACTTATCAGCCTTTGGCTATGTAGAAAATGCAGAAGTATTTATAGTGGGTTATGCTACACAGGATACTGCAGGATTAGAGGGTGGGGTACTGCTGATTTCCACTGAAGGAGAACTGCTGTCGAATATTATTTTACCATTTGCTCCCACGTATATCGTCCAATAGCTCATCTTCGTAAAACAAACCAGCCGGTCCGTTTTGCAACCCGAAATATTTGCAATGCGGAGCCGTGACCGGGGTTTTTAAATGAAAACCCCGATGAACTGCTCAGTACCTTAATTTTATTACTTAAAATCTCGTTCTTACCGACCAGGTAGTTTGTGAATTTTAAAATAGTGATTGTTGCCTGGCAGGGCTCTCATGGTTTAATAACCATTTTTTCCGGTGAAGTCCGCCTGCATAACCTGTTAATGAGCCATCACTGCCAATAACCCTATGACATGGAATTACGATCCAAAGAGGATTTTTTCCATTGGCAGCTGCTACTGCCCTTATGGCCTTAACATCCCCCAATTTTTTTGAAAGCTGTAAATAGGATGTTGTTTTTCCGAAAGGAATTTCCAGTAACGCCTGCCATACCCTTTTTTGAAATGCGGTTCCATGAGGATTCAAAGCAAGATCAAAAACGCTTCGATCTCCATTAAAATACTCCCGGAGTTGATACACCGTATCTTCCAGGACTTGGGGAACGACCATTGTCACCTCCTCCCTGGAATCAAGAACGGTTATTAAAGTCAAACCATTTTCATCGCCTTCTATGCGCGCAAAACCGAGGGGCGTCTTAATACAGGTGGTTTCCACTACTCAATATTCGAATTTTCTTTAATAAATTCCCAGGCGTTTAGCCCTGGTTTTCCAATTTTTCCGGGCTAGCTGCTGTAAATCCGCTACATTGTCGCTCTCATCCATAATTTCAAGCCCCAATAGCGTTTCAATTACGTCCTCCATGGTTACCAGGCCACTTACCGAGCCGTATTCATCAACTACAAGAGCTATGTGTTCCCGTTCAGCGATGAAGATCTCAAACAATTGTGGAATAGGGGTATTTCTCCTGGTGACTAATATATCGCGACGAATGGATGCGAGGTTATCCGCTCCATTTTTGTTGATGATCTCCTCTAAAATAATATCTTTTAGAACGAAACCGGTGATATTGTCCACTCTGTCCTGGTACACGGGGATCCTGGAGAAGTGAATTTTGGGATTTGCTTCAAAAAATTCCTGTATGGAACTATTCTCCGAGGCGGTTTTCATCACACTTCTGGGAGTCATAATATCCTTCACGGCCACCTCATCAAACCGTAGGAGATTTTTAATTACGGTCGACTCAGATTTTTCAAAAATTCCTTCCTCATGAGCAATATCAGCCATGGTAGTAAAATCTTCACGGCTTAAAACGCTTCCATGCTGCCCCTTCTTGCCTATAAGCCTGGTGAACAATTGAAGCACCCATAAAAGACCGGTCCACTTCAGGATCGCGACCATCACGAGCAGCGTCTTAGTACTGAAATTTGCCAATTGCTTCCAAAAAGTTGCTCCGATGGTCTTTGGAATAATCTCCGAAGCTATTAAGATAAGCATGGTCATCACCGTAGATACTACTCCTACCATCATTTCTTCCGTAAACTCAATTCCCAGAAAGGTCCGGGTATTGGTGCCGTATATATTTCCGTAAGCTACCTTGGCCTGGACACCTACGAGAATAGCCCCAACGGTATGTGCAACGGTATTGACCGTAAGAATTGCTATAAGCGGTTTATCCACATCTTTTTTAAGTTCCTCCAGTTCGGCGGCATACGCTTTTCCCTCCTTTTTTTTCACATTGATGAATGTGGGGGTTACACTCAGTAATACGGCCTCCAGAATGGAGCATAAAAAAGAAAAAAAAATGGAAATAAGGGCGTAGATGATAAGTAATCCCATTGCTCAGAATTATAAGGCGAAGGTAACGATAAAATTAGGATTTAAAATGACCTAATTGCTTTCCAAATTGGCTGTATAGAAGACCTCATGAAGGGTCGTGCGGATGTTGAGTGTGTATAAGTTCCTGGATGTCCTGCTCGGGTAAACACGGTTCGACAAAAAAATAAATACCAATTGGTTTATGGGGTCTGCCCATACAAAAGTACCTGTAAAACCACTATGTCCGAAACTTTCTGCGCTTGCGTCGGGAGCCGGATAGGCTTCTGGAAGGGGCAATTCGGCATTGTCCAGGACAGGCTTGTCAAAGCCAAGTCCCCTTCGGTTATCGTTTTCGGGGTATTGCACTTTGATGAACTCCCTTACGGTAGGTCCTGAAATATAGCGTTGCCCTGCGTATATGCCGTAATTTTGATACAATTGCATCATCTTTGCCAGGTCTACGGCGGTGGCAAAAAGCCCGGCATTCCCGGATACTCCTCCTAAGAGAGAGGCGTTTTCATCATGTACCCAGCCTTGCGCCAGGGCCTTTCTGTAAAGGGTATCCTCTTCAGTAGGGACAATAGCATTGGAAAAATGATGTTTTTTTGGATTAAAACCCAAAGTGGTGCATCCCAGGGGAGTATAGAAAGTGTCGTGTAAATAGTCTTCGTACGGTCTTCCGGTCAATTGGGAGATAAGATCGGGAAATAGTAAAAAAGCAAGGCCGGAATACAAATATTTTTTGTCATTGCTTACTTCTGACCGATTAATAATGCGATGCATTTTGTTTTTAAACCGGGTTTTGACAAAGATTCCTTCATAGGCCTGCTTTTGAAACCGACTGTTATAATTTTTATGAAAGAATCTTTTTTTCAGTTTCCCATTTCTCATCACTCTGTTAAGAAATACGATATATGGCTCCAGTCCGGCCTGATGTGCCAAGATCTCCCGCAGTGTCAGGTCTTTTTTGTCTTTGTGCCTTCGCCAGGGTTTCCAGTAGGTGCTGAAGGGTTTATCGAGCATAATTTTGTCCTCGTCCACCAATTTCATAAGTGCGGGGAGCGGCCCCATGATTTTCGTAACGGACGCCAGGTCATAAATATCATCTGGCGCAACCATAGACAGGCTATCATAGGTGTGAAAACCATACGCCTGGTGAAATATGATCTTACCTTCTTTAGCCACCAAAAGTTGAGCGCCCGGGAAGGCTTTTTGTCTTATTCCCACTGTCATTATAGAATCCACTTTGGATTGAATATAAGCGGAATCCATCCCTACTTCGAAGGGCTTGGCATAGGTAAGACCCACTGCATGGGGGTCGTCTATTAAAAGGGGTGTTCCTTCCTGGGCCCGGCCTATTACTAAAAAAAGACTAATGAGTATAAAAAATAAAATATTCACAGGTTCTAATTTGATTTTCACGCCGTTAGAAATAAAGGGTCTGCCGGAATGTTGGGTTTGGTCGTTCAATTGAGTTCAGCCAATTTTAAGGTTCGGGCGAAGATACCTCGATAACCCTAGTATTACAAATGGTGTTGCTGCTAACCGAGGATTCTTGCAGCTTCCCGAGCGGATCAGCATTCCAAATTAACCGTAATACCCTTTTAGCTAAGTAGCTTAACCGCATCCCTCGCAAAGTAACTCGCTATTATATTGGCTCCCGCCCGCTTAATGGCAACCAATTGCTCCATCATCACGATATCGTGGTCCAACCAGCCTTTATCAGCTGCGGCTTTTAGCATGGCATATTCTCCGGAAACCTGGTAAACCGCCAGAGGAACATCTATTTCGTTCTTGATCTCCCGGACGATATCCAAATAGCAGAGTCCCGGCTTAACCATGACGATATCCGCGCCTTCATCCACATCCATCTGTACTGCCTTTATGGCTTCAAACCTGTTGGCAGGGTCCATCTGGTAGGTTTTTTTATCTCCGGGCACATCGGCATGGTCGATTGGAGCAGAATCCAGGGCATCGCGAAATGGCCCGTAAAACCCACTTGCATATTTGGCACTGTAGCTCATAATTCCTGTGTTGATCAATTCTTCATCCTCCAAAGCCTCCCGTATTACACCAATTCGTCCGTCCATCATATCACTGGGAGCTACAAAATCGGCTCCCACCCGGGCATGTGAAACACTCATTTCTGCCAGAATTTCTACGGTCTCATCGTTAAGAATTTGGCCTCCCATGACAATACCGTCATGTCCATACGAAGAATAAGGGTCTAGCGCAACATCTGTCATTACCAGCATATCCGGGCAGGCATTCTTGATGGTTTTAATGGCTCTCTGCATAAGGCCATGTTCATTTAAAGCCTCTGTTCCCAGATTATCTTTCAGCTCTTCAGGTACTTTTACAAAAAGTAAAACGGCACAAAGCCCCATTTTCCAGAGTTCTTTGACCTCCTTTTCCAAATTATCCAGACTTAGCCTGTAATAGTTGGGCATTGACGGGATTTCTTCTTTTACCCCCTTGCCTTCCACAATAAAAAGGGGGACGAGAAAGTCATCGGGTGTAATAATCGTTTCCCGCACCAATCTGCGAATGGATTCGGAGGTGCGCAATCTTCTGTTTCTTCTTAGTGGATACATTTTTCGGATTAAAGTTAACTGTATATTCTGAGCTTATATTTGAATCTCCCCAACCATATAAAGTACTGCTTTCCCTGATATTTTTACGCGTTCCCCAAGATCCTCGCATCGAAGTTCACCCCCTCTTGGCGATAATTGTTTGGCGGTCAGCTTGTTTTTCCCCAGTATTTTTGACCAATACGGGGTCATGGTGGTATGTGCGGAGCCGGTGACCGGATCTTCGGGTATACCGCATTGTGGCGCAAAAAACCGGGAAACAAAATCTACCTGCTCTCCCGGAGCTGAAACAATTACCCCCCTGCAATCCAATTGATCCAGGAGATGAAAATTTGGCGCCAGCTGCTCAATCTCTTTCTGTGAATCGTAAATCAGCAAATAATCTGTTTTTCCTTTGATGGTTTTTACAGGTGTGGCCCCAATGGCCTCAGTCATATTTTCTAACGTCGGTACCTCTCTGGTTTCATCCATGGGAAAGTTCATGGTCAAAAGGCCGTCAACACCTTTTTCAACATCCAGCTGCCCACTTCTGGGAGAATAAAATGCGATGAAATCATTCCCAATATCAAAAAAATGAAATAAAACATAGGCTGTGGCCAGAGTTGCATGGCCGCACAGATCCACTTCCGTCTCGGGGGTGAACCATCGAATTTCATATTTTTCTTCTTTTTTAACTGCATATGCGGTCTCCGCAAGATTGTTTTCCATGGCAATCTGCTGCAGGGTATGATCGTCTAACCAGCTATCTAAAATACAGACGGCAGCCGGATTTCCCGAAAACACCTTGTCCGTAAATGCATCGACTTGATAAAGTGTAAATTTCATTGGTCTCATTCGTTAGTTGAAACCCTGCCTAAAGGCGGCAGGCAGGTATGCACTTTAGTGCAGGACTTTCGGTTTCTAAGAACATTTTGGCCATAATAGTTATTGGGTCATTGATTATTAAGTTATTAAGGCGTTCCGACTAAATAACGAACAACTTGGTAACCCGATAACCGTTGGCAATTTCATTGCTTTTCAAAACCTCCGGACGGACAGGCATGGATTTTCAATCCATAGAATGGTTTAGTTTATTGGGCTTAATCCAATCCAAATTTACGATTAAATCTGTCCGCTTTTTCTATCCAGGACCTGGGGGCATTAAATCGATATCCCATATAAAGTTCCACTAAAGAAACGATATCATCCTGTACCGTTGTAGGCTCCGTGTTATGCTGTAAAATTTGTGAGTTGGCATTTAAACCGCCGAAGAATTTTTCGGAATTGTATCCTATGGCCGTCCGGAAAAGGACCTGGAAGAGAGGTCGTCTCTGTGGTAAATGCCGAACTGGTTATATTTATGCCAAAGCCCACTGTGGCGCCCACGGAGAGGATGAAATGTTTTTTTATTACCCAATTGTAGTAATAGCCCGGACCAAGGGCTGTATCAAAAGAGTTGGTGGGGCTTTCCGGACTTTCATCATGCAAATTGATCTTTGTATAATAAAATGAAAATCTTGGGATAAAACTCCCCGCGCTTTTTTTCTGCCATTCGTTCTGAAAACCTATAGCCCGGAAAGAAAATCTATTATTAAAAATATATCCTGTGGTGCCACCGATTTTGAGCGTAGACAACTCAGGGAGAAGCAGGGTATTGTTGCCATCCGTGGCAAAAAAGCCTTTCTGACTATAGAGGTCCAGTGTTTGCATCCATTTCCCAAGGAACATTCTGAAATTCAGGGTAAAAAGCCTGGAATCTTCATTGTCCTTGTTTTCGGCCAGGAAATTTGGGGCATAGCCAAGGTCAACTTCAATAGACCTAAACAGAAAGGATGCTCCCAGGTAAGTTTTGTCATTGGGTTTTACCTCCAGGATGGAATTGTTGGTAGTATCAGTCAGGTTAAAACTATTGAAAGTACTTTGCATACCCAATCTAACGGTGAATTTTTCAGGAAATTCCCGGACATAATCGGGATCCGTTTGAGACAGGCAAATGCAGCTTTTGAGAAGCCAAAGAATGGTTTGACCCTGTTTCATACCCAGACTTTAGGCGTTTTCAGGACTTCAAGTAATTTTTCCTCCTCGCTTCCTTTCGGGGGATGGTGGTCGTACCTCCATTGCACATGGGGCGGGAGGCTCATTAATATACTTTCAATTCGCCCGTTGGTCTTCAGTCCAAACAAAGTCCCTTTATCGTGAACTAAATTAAATTCTACATAGCGGCCACGCCTTATTTCCTGCCAATCCCGCTGTTCCTTATAATAAAAGAGGCCTTTTCTTCGTTCCACAATAGGAATATAGGCTTCTAAAAAAGTATCCCCGACTTCTTTTACAAAATTGTACCAGTCTGCCATAGTCATTTCATCGGTCTTCCTGCAATAGTCAAAAAAGAGGCCGCCAATGCCCCGGGCCTCATTTCTATGGGCATTCCAAAAATACTCGTCGCACTTTTTTTTAAAGCATGTATAAAATTGGGGGTCATGGGCGTCACAGGCACGCTTACAAAGGGAATGAAAATGTACGGCATCCTCCTCAAATAAATAATACGGGGTAAGATCCTGACCTCCGCCAAACCATTGGTCAACAGTGTTCCCGTTTTTGTCGTACATTTCAAAGTAGCGCCAATTGGCGTGTACGGTAGGGACCATGGGATTTACGGGATGAAGAACCAGGCTTAATCCGCAGGCGTAAAAATCTGCTTCGGCCACCCCGAAATAGTCCTGCATACCGGCCGGTAATTCCCCGTGCACCGCCGAGATGTTCACACCGCCCTTTTCAAAAACGTCTCCGTTCTCCAGGATGCGCGACCTGCCTCCACCTCCCTCAGGGCGCTCCCAAATATCTTCTTTAAATTTTGATTTGCCATCTATGGCTTCCAATTTGGCAGTGATGCTATTTTGCAAAGATCGGATGTAGATGTAGAATTGATCCTTCATGGCCAGTTCGGGCTTTGGGGTTGAATTTTATGGACTAAGACCTGCGAGGTAGTATCCCCAAACAACCGTAAAATATCCTTGTATGCATTTGGAAGAAGAGGATACTTATCAGGATTTAAAAAATAGGGATATGAAGAAAATGGGTATTTGGCAAAGCCTTCATAAATAGCATGGTTGGAGGGGTCTGTAGGGATATAAATAATAAGATTTCTCAGATACTCTTTGGACCTAATTTTCTTTCTTTCGAAATGTTTTTCAAATAAGCTGCCAGTTCTTTCCTCCATTTTGTTAAAAGCGCTTGTATAGGCTGCAAAAGATTTGAAAACGACTGAGTAAGAGCTTTTTCCTCTTCTGTCATTTTCGAGTCAATCCAATTTCATCCTTTTAGTGTTCAAGACCAAAGAAAACCCCTTTTGGTCGACAAGACCCGAGTCTAACGCTGAGGATATTCTTTCACAGCGTCCACAAAAGCCCTGGCATGGGCTACCGGAATATTAGGCAGAATGCCATGGCCGAGATTCACTATATAGTGGTCCTTCCCAAATTCATTGATCATTTGGGTGACCATCTTCTTAATTTCCGGAGGAGGGGAAAGCAAACGGGCAGGATCAAAGTTCCCCTGTAAGGTAATTTTTCCTCCCGTGAGATAACGCGCATTACGGGCAGAACAGGTCCAGTCTACTCCCAGGGCAGCTGCTCCGGAGGAAGCCATTTCTCCAAGTGCAAACCAGCAGCCCTTTCCGAATACAATTACCGGTGCCCTGTCTTTAACCGCATCGATTATCTGTTGTGTGTATTTCCAGGAAAATTCCTGATAATCAACGGGCGAAAGCAGGCCGCCCCAGGAATCGAACACCTGAACAACATCAACTCCTGCCCTCACTTTGGCCTTTAGATAGGCGATTGTTGTGTCCGTGATTTTTTGTAGTAGGCAATGGGCAGCCACGGGTTGGGTAAAGCAAAATTTTTTGGCTTTGTCAAAGGTCTTGCTCCCCTGGCCCTGCACACAATAACAAAGAATGGTCCAGGGCGATCCTGCAAACCCTATCAGGGGTATTTCATCTTCAAGCTTTTCTTTGGTCATTTTAATGGCCTTCATTACATAATCAAGGGTCTCGTTCACGTCAGGAATTACTACAATATCAACATCCCGTTGCGACCTGACAGGATTGGGTAAATAGGGCCCAAAATCGGGTTTCATTTGCACCTCTATATTCATTGCCTGCGGGATCACCAGGATATCGCTGAACAAAATTGCGGCATCCATCCCGAAACGGCGAATAGGCTGTACTGTAATTTCAGAAGCCAGTTCCGGGGTTTGGCAACGGGTAAAGAAATCGTATTTCTCACGGATCCCCATAAATTCGGGAAGATAGCGGCCTGCCTGCCGCATCATCCAGACCGGAGGTCGTTCAACACTCTCTCCTTTTAGCGCCCGTAACAACAAATCGTTCTTTAATGTGGTTTTACTTTTTTCTTCTATTTTTTGCATGCCTTAGTTTCAATTTAAATCACTTCTATACGTTATAATGAAAATTTACCAACTCAATAACCCCCTCAACCGTAGGTATTTTGGCGACCCGCACATCTGTAAAACGCTTGCTTGCCTCCTCAGCAGTAGTTTCGCCTATGCAAAAAGCAATTTTATCTGCAGTATTTTCAAGTAAATAACTTTGAATGGCAGACGGACTGAAAAAAAGCAGTCCTTCAACGCTTTCATCAATCTTCACCGGAGAATGCCTTGTTTCATAGGCCTCCACTTCATTTACCGCTATATTATTTTCCGCCAGAATAGCAGGGAGATCGTCCAAACGCAAAGTGCTGCGGAAATAGGTCACCTCGGCGCCGTCCATGTGTTCCACAAGATGTTTTGCTAATTTTTTAGCGTCGGTTTCTGCGTGCTTAACCTTGCCAATACGCCGTTCTATAAACCGTTTGGTCTTTCGTCCTACGCAATAGATATTATTAAACCTGAGCGTTTTGGCATCACTGTTGTTCAGGAGGGATTCAACGGTATTTTTACTTGTTATGATTACATTTTTGATCTCAGATTTCAGAAGGCTCTGAGAAATCCTATTGGGGCTTATACGGATAAAATCTTCTTCCCCTACCCGGATCCCAGCGCTGAACAAGTGCAGTTGGTCATTTGTCAGTTTTTTTGTAGAAAATACATGCACAGGTTTTTTGGAATGTTGAAGTTCGTTCATGAGACGCTTCCCGCCACGTTTCAAAACTACGTCCGCACATTCGCCTGCAATATGTTGATGCGCTCCCAGGGGAGCAGTTCTCTCCACTTCAATTTTTCGGGTTCCGTCCAGGTTCAGAAGTACTCCTCTAAAATAAACTTCTTCCTTTTTTATATAGGCCAGAGCGCCTATAGGCGCCGTACAGCCGCCTTCGAGTAATTTTAAAAACTCCCTTTCCACGGCTGCACAAATGGCGGTTTCCTCATGATTGAGCCTGGAACAGGCTTCTCTGACATAATCGTTGTCCTCCATTGCAGCAATCATAATCGCACCTTGTGCAGGGGCCGGAACCATCCAGTCAAGGCTGATCGAGTTCCTGGGTTTCAATCCAATACGTTCCAGACCGGCGGCAGCGAAAATGGCACCGTTCCAAGTGTTGTCTTGCAGTTTCTGAAGCCGGGTATTTACGTTTCCTCTTAACTCGGCCATAGTATGGGTGGGATACCGGTTTAACCACTGCGCTTTTCTCCTCAGGCTTCCCGTGGCTATAACTGCATTTTCCCTCGCCAAAAACTCTTCATTGTGCTTAAAAATCAACAGATCATTAGAGTTGCCCCGTTTGAGTACGGCCGCCTGTATAATTCCTTTGGGAAGTGTTGTGGGAACGTCTTTTAGGGAATGCACTGCAATATCTATCTCTCCGCGTATCATGGCTACATCCAGGGTCTTTGTGAAAATTCCCGTAATGCCCAATTCGTGAAGCGGTTTATCCAGGACGAGATCGCCGGTAGATTTGATGGGTACAAGATCTGTGGGGTACCCAAGTGTTTCCAGCTGATCCTTAACGGTGTTTGCCTGCCATAACGCCAGTTCGCTATCGCGGGTGCCAATGCGTATAAGGGCGCTCATTTTGTATCTACTTGTAGTTGAAATACCTTTTGAATGAGCTCCAAACTGGTATCGGCATCTATATCTGTTTCCTTGAGGTGATTGGCAAATTGCTTGGTTATCTTTTGAATGATACGATCTGAGATTACAGCGGCCTGTTCGGAATTAAAATCTGATAATTTTTTAGATTGATAATCCAGTTCCTCATCCTTCATAGACCTTAATTTCTTTTTCAAGGCCTTGATCACGGGCGCAAATTTTCTGGTTTCGAGCCATTGGATGAAATCGGATTGCACCTCATCAATAATGGCCTCGGCATGCGGTATAAACTGCTTTCTTCGCTCCAGGGTGGCATCCGTCATTCGGGATAGATCGTCCAGATGAACTACAGATACATTATCGAGGTCAGCCACATCGTCGGAAACATTCCTTGGAATTGAAAGATCAAGGATCATTAAGGATTTCTTGGGATATACGAGTTCTTTCGAAATGGTGGGTGAATGGGCCCCGGTGGCAACGACCAGGACATCTGTTTTTCTGATCTCCGTTTGCAGATCCCCATAGTCCTTTACGTCTAAATTAAATTTCCCTGCTATTTTCTCAGCTCTGTCCTTGGTCCGGTTTATTAAGGTAATATGTGAATTGCCCGTATGTTTAATAAGGTTTTCGCAGGTGTTTCGGCCTATTTTCCCAGTTCCGAAAAGCAAAATGTTTTTTTCCGAAATATTCGGCACCTGCTTTAGGATAAACTGGACGGATGCAAAGGCTACCGAGGTAGCACCGGTAGAGATCTCCGTTTCCGTTTTTATGCGTTTACTGGCCTGGATCACTGCATTGCACAAACGTTCAATGAACGGATTGGCCAATCCCAGTTTCCGCGATCGGTTGAAACTACGCTTTAACTGACTTATAATTTCAAAATCGCCCAGGATCTGACTGTCCAAACCGGTTCCTACCCTAAACAAATGGGCGATGGCCTCCTTGTTCTTATGTATATAGGCTACCTCCTGAAATTCTTCGATAGTACCCCGCGTATTGTCGCAAAGTAATTTTATCAATTGAAAAGGGTGTTGCGCAAATCCGTGGAGTTCGGTGCGGTTACAGGTGGAGGTCACTAAAAGTCCATCGATGTCTTCCTTCCTGGCCTGAAGTAAAATTGTATCCAAGGCGGCGTCATCCAGGCTGAACTTGCCGCGAATATCGGCGTCTGCCTTTTTGTAGTTAAGGCCAATGGTGTAAAAAGAGTTATGTTTGGAAATATGGTAACGCTGCATGCAATCTATCTCGATCAACAACAAAAATAATTTCATTGGTATAATAAAAATAACGCTAGAGGAACTAATTGTATCGTTTCGGGTACTTTTCAACTTAATTCCATTATTTTTGTCGGAAAACAATTATTTTTATAGAAAACGCAAGGATTATCCTGTTTTCTATTTAGATTGTTTCTAAATAAATTAGCAATTATGAACTTGGCATTGGAACAAAAAAATAACGCTGAAGGTTCCTTTAGGGAGGTGTTTATTGAAGAGGGTTTTTATGTACTCAAGATTCAGAATGATGGCTCTGAGACCCGGAAAGTTACCCGGGAAATAGATAGTTCCTATATTCAGTTTCATTTCTGTTTAAAGGGAAATGCCAAATTCATTTTTAATGATAACCGGTATGCCCTGGAGGTAAACGAAGAGAATTCCCTGCTGCTCTATAATACTCAAATGGATTTGCCGCTTAATGTAGAACTGAGCCCCGATTCCTGGATGGTCTCCATAGTGATGACCATTCGGAAATTTCATTCCCTTTTTTCGAGGGAAGCAGATTATATCCCATTTTTAAGCGCTGAGAACAGAGATAAAAAGTATTACTCACAGGAAATGGTTTCACCCTCGATCGCTGTAATATTGAGTCAGTTGATAAACTACAATTTACACCCCTCGGTGAAGTCCCTCTATATCAAGGGAAAGGTATATGAACTCATCTCACTTTATTTCAACAGGAGTGAAGAGGTGGATATTGAGCAATGCCCTTTTTTGGTTGACGAGGAGAATGTAAAACGAATCCGGCAGGCCAAAGAGATCGTGATATCCCGGATGGCCGAGCCGCCAACGCTCACAGAACTTTCCGAGGAGATACGCTTACCGATCAAGAAATTAAAAGAAGGCTTTAAACAAGTGTACGGAGACTCGGTCTACAGCTTTTTGTTTGAATATAAGATGAATTATGCCCGGAAAATGCTTGAGACTAATAAGTACAACGTAAATGAGGTAGGGCTTAAAATAGGGTATAGCACCGCCAGTCATTTTATCACTGCCTTTAAAAAGAAATACGGTACCACCCCTAAGAAATATTTAATGTCCCTGGCTGGTTAACCTCTAAATTAATTGCCGATATTGGGTGCAAAAGGTTAAATTTAAATCACTTCAACATTATAAACTAGAATCATGAAAATAAAAGCAACAGTCGTAGTAGCTGCGATGTTCATTACGTTGATGTCCTGCGGCGAAAAAGCAACGAAGAAAGACAAGGAATTGGCCCAAAAAGTAGGCACCACTTCTCAGAACGACCAAATCCTGGTATTTACCAAAACAGCGGGCTTCCGGCATAAATCCATAGAAAAAGGGGTAGCCACCTTAAAAGAGCTGGGAAGGGAAAATGGGTTTGAAATTACGCAGACAGAGGATTCACTTCAATTTACGGAGGATAACCTTAAAAAATATCAATTGGTTCTTTTCCTGAGTACTACGCAGGATGTTTTAGGAACAGCACAGCAAGATGCTTTTAAGAGTTACATCAACGGAGGCGGAAATTTTATGGGGATCCACGCGGCGGCCGACACGGAATACGAATGGCCCTGGTACGGACAATTGGTAGGAGCCTATTTTAAAAGTCACCCCAAACAACAAAAAGCCACGATAGAGGTAGTGGATCAAGGCCATCCTTCCACCGCTCATCTTGATTCGAGTTGGAAGCATTTTGACGAATGGTACAACTACAAGGATATCAATCCCGATCTCCAAGTCCTCATGAAGCTGGATGAGGGCAGCTATGAAGGAGGGGAGAACGGCGACAATCATCCTATTGCCTGGTATCATGAATTTGACGGCGGCCGGGCCTTTTACACCGGCTTAGGCCATACTGACGAAGCTTATGACGATCCTAATTTCAGAAAGCACCTTGTCGGGGGAATTGAGTATTGTTTAGGGGGGAAATAGCGCAAATTGTTGCAGTATTTTATTGAGGTGAATCTACTCTGGAGAGAGTGGTCTCGCAACCATGATCCCCGTATTCTTTTTTATCTTCTTGAGGTAATCCACCAAAGGTAATTCTGAAACCTCCACCTGCCCTGAAGACGAGGCGTGCAATAAATGAATACGGCCGTCCTTTTCCCGGGATGCGATGCCGGTATGGGTAATATCCAATCCTTCTATTGCCGTAGTCAGGGCGATAATGTCTCCCGATCGGATCAAAGCCTCATTCATTTCAATGGCATTCTGGGGTAGCACACAAATGGGCTGGTCGTTCAGGTGGTTTTCGGATTGCTTTATTTTTTCAAAATTTTCATCATCGCTCAAAAAGGGATAAAGATCCCTGTGGGTACTCATAAAATTAATGTCCTTTGTAATTTCGGTTCCCCCGATCTCCGTAGTTATGTCCTTTAGAAGCCCCTTCTTTTCGTTATTTGCTATCCATTCCGAAAAATAATGCAGGCGGGACGCATACCCGTCCAATTTCCCGTCTTTATAGCGGATGTTTTCCAGGGCTCCCGTAAATGCATCAAAATTGGTTTCAGCTTGTTTTAGCATCAGACCAAATGCAAGCACATTTTCAACATAGGTGGTGCAGTCAAGTCCGTGCAGATTAATCACCAGGGATTCGGTATCGCCCACTTCCAGGGTTTTGGCAACGTAGGGGGTGCCTAAAAAGGTTTTGCCAACTGCAACAAGGGTTGCTCCAAAATCGTTTTTTTCCAAATCGCCGATTTCCTCGATCTTATTCTCAAAGGCTTGTTTGTCTTTTGCGGAGCATGTGATTTGTTGAGGATAAATACAGTGCAGGAAAAAACAAAAGAATAAAAACAAAGGGGCCTTCATAGGTCAACTATTAGTCCATAAAAGTAAACAATTTGATGATCTCCTGCTAAAAGCTCCGGCACGCTTAGGACCTGATACACAACCTGGCCTCGCCGAGGAGGCAAAATGCCGGTTCAATTGACGCTCAATTCATTGTTAGAAGGCAATTTTAAGACCTGAAGGTTATACAGCTGTCGGAGTTACGATAACTAAGTATTCGTTCAACAATGGCTCCTATAATTCAGATTTCGTACCTAGCTAAACTAAATTTTCCTGCTTTTAATCGGCTCGATTTCGTAGCCTGAATTTATTGGCATAAATTCCAGCCGATATCATAGCCTAACCGTTGTGGTGAATTTAAAAGAACCTATGAAGACTGTGAAATGGAAAATACATCTTAGTTCAAGTCCAGAAGTGGTTTTTCCGTTTCTTACTTCTACAAATGGACGTGAGCAATTCTGGGCTGAAAAAGCCCCAGAGAGGGATGGTGTTATTCATTTTACTTTCCCGAATGGTGAAAGTTATTACAGCAAAATCCTTCATTTACAACCAAACCGAGAATTTCACATTGAGTATTTTAATTCTAATTTAAAAATAGTTTTAGCTCCTTCTGAAGACAATGGAACGGATTTGACTTTAATCAATGAAGGGATTACAGACTCAGAGTATTTGGACACCCATGCGGGTTGGGTTTCCGTTCTATTGAATTTTAAGGCGGTAATTGATTACAAATGTGACTTGAGAAACCACGATAAAAACAGAACGTGGGATCAAAACTATGCAGATAATTAAATAAATCGCACCAAATATTATTTATATAGAAAGAAATTTTTTAAAAATGTAACATTTTTTACAATCTCCATACCTACCAGTAAAGCTTTTCTGCATTCCGTTTTATAAATCGGAATTTTTACCGAAATTGAATATTTATTTTAAACAATACCTAATCCTTAAAAATTGACTTTAATATGTCCGATGAATTTGATTTGTTAGAAACCGATTCTTCTTCCCAACAGGAAAAAGTAGAAGTAGACTGGGGTAAGACCGTGGACCAGATGAAGTCCAAACTGGCTCAGGAAGACGATCCTGAGATTAGGCAAAAGATATTAAACGCCACTCTCGATGATGTGGTCGGAATGGCAGAGAAGGACAGGACATCCCTCCTGGATGCCATCAAGGACCTCACGGACTATCAGGATGAGGTAGGGATCATCTTCGAAAAATTTTCTACCCTGAACGCTGCCGAGCAAAAAGTGATAGACGATGCCCAAAAGGAGTTGGACAGGGCTAAACTTGCGCTCCAAGAAGCCGAAAAAGTAACGGATAATTGGTGGAACAACCTTTGGGGGCGTAAAGCGAGGATCAAAAAACGCCAGGAAGAACTCACGGCCGCTCAAAAGGTACGTGACGGGGCAGACCTGAAAGCCAAACAAATGTTCCAGGAGCGCATCGAATCCGCCGATGTGCAAACCCTGTTAAACGAACTTTCCTATAAGAGTCAGGCTGCGGTAAGCCGCCTAAAAAATCGTGAAGTGGAGATCAGGGAAGTTGAAGATAAGCTGCAGGTGGCAATAGTTGAGGCGAGTAAAAACCATACCAGGGCCCTGGAGAAGAAAAAAGAAACCGAAGATAAGCTCGAGGAGCAATATGCCTTGTTGAAACAAGCCCGGCAGGAACTGGAGGAGATCTCGGACAAACAGTCCACGGCCTATTCCGAAGCTATCGGCAAAGTAACAACAATTGAACAGAAGGTTGAGGAATTGGAGGGGCTTAAAAATGCCTACACCACCCTGGCCGCCAGTAAGGATAGTTTTGTGCACAAGCACAACCTTACCATAAAGGTACTTACATCCCTGCGAAGCAACCTGCAATCCCACAGAGCAAAATTAAAAAGTGATACGGATGAACGACTCAAATATTACGATGGGTATGTGGTGGCCCTTAAAGCCCGAACAGACCAGGAGTTTGCAGCTATATTGGAACATCTAGGTGTAAAGACGGACGAGCACATCGGCCAGACTTTAGCCGCTATGCATACCGCAAGTGCCAAGGCCCGCCAGGAAATGATGGACAATATTCCGGTACACGAAAAAGTAATGCAGGGGGTGTATTCCAGCTATGCGGAATCCCTTCAGGAAATACGGATGAAGGATGCCGAGATCCAAAAAGACTTTGCAAACCGCTATGGAATAGATATGAAAGAAATTTTTGAGGAATATTATGCTACCGATGGCAATGCCTCTCCGGCGGAAGGCGAACCTGCCGTGCCTCCCAGGACGACGGAAGATGATCTTTTAAGCTAACGGGATCGGCCTGTATCGTACAAATAACTATCGCTTTGCGGTTAGCCGTCCATTCATGAATCTGTCGGTCAGGGAGCATTTTGCACCCTCCGTAATTTGCCAAATGCTCGTCCTATGTCTTTAAACCAAATTGTAACCCCTTTTGATAGTGCTGTCCTGGAAACCAAGGAACAGTATAAGGCCTATTTCGAAATAGTGAAACACGCTTTCAAACAATTGGTTCGGAGCATTGCCGAAGAACGGATTTGCAGCGAATTGGAAACCACTCTCGTAACTCAATATTGTGAACTTCTTACGTATTCCCTGGAGGCTTTTCGAATTAAATACCTCTTTGACGACGAGGAGAAAATGCGGATTGATTTAACGGAGTCAGGTTTCCCCAACTTTCTCGAGTTCCGGTACCTGTATAACGATCTGACCCTGAAGCGGGAACATATGAGTAAACTGCCAGACATTGACAGCTTAAAGGAAGAATTTCTACAGTGCCTTCTGAGGGATAAGCAACCCATTCCCGAGCGTAAGTTACATCAGGCGGCCTCCGTTGTTTACTATTCGTCGGTAGATCCACAGTTTATCTACAAGCGTTTTATACAAGGGAAAATTGTACCGATACAGGAAGATTTTGCACAATTCATGGTGAGCTGGTCTTTCTATGATGTTACCTATAACAGGCCGTTTATTTGCTTCATGTATTTTGATCATCACAAAGAAAATGTGGAAGAATACAAACAAAAAATATACGATGTGCTAAAAGAGACTGCAGACCGGGACATGAGTTTAGACCTGATGGCCTATGCAATAGATAAAAAATTATCCAACCTTTGGCCCTATAAACTAAAGAAAATAGACCTGGGGCCCCTCCATAATGTTTTCGCCCGGGATGAACTACAGGTCACCCATGCGCTGTTAAGGGCCATTGCCAACAAGGTGCTGGATCCTGCAGCCTATGCAATTTCGTTGACGGTGGAAGAGGTGATTTCCACAGGGGATTTTGCCAAAGGAAATTTTTTCAGCAAACAACACCTTCAGGTGTGGGAAACCTCCAAAACGCAAAAATATTTGTTTACCACGCATAGGGTAATGCAATCCCTTTACGATAACATCCCGGAAACACTTGGCGGCCTCACACGGGAACCTATAGAGATACCAGCTTTAAAACTCATTTAAATGGAACACAACAGCACTTTCCCTATAAAATTATCAGAACTCGAAGCGTTGAGGAATGAAGCCACTTCTTATCTGAAAGGAGTGCAGTGGGAGCAGGGTGGTAAGGCCAAAAGACGGGACAAGGAACAAAAGGATGACTCTATCCTGCTCTACCTCTCCAAGGCCAGTGGCAACGCTACAGGTGAGGTCATCTCTGTTTCCAAAACCATCCTGTCCCTGAAGAAGCGCTTAATGCCAGATTCTGTTGCAATTCCATTGAATTTAAACCAGGCCCTTTACGCATTACAGGAAGGAATTACCATGGGCATCTGGCTCAAGGACAGTTATTACGACTCTTCCGGTCTTTCGTCACTAAATGAACGAAAATCTACTTTAGACGCTTTCCAGCGGCGGGAATTCGATTCCAAATTACAAACGGCAACCGCTTTTATGCTATATGGAACAGCATATCGCATTTTGTACGATTTAAAGCAAGTGGCTTCAGAAGACTTAAGTGTTACGAAAAACAAATTTGCGGGTATTCCTGAGCTCTCATTGATGTCTCCCTTGAAAGGAATTTCCTGTTTGCTGTTTTATTACGATAAATATTTAAGTCACCCTGAGATCATTACGTCGGATGAGGAGATAGTTAATTTTACAACGGTCTTTTTTGAGGCTATCATAGCCGAAATTCAACTGCGTCTCAGTACTCTGGAATACACCGATACCATTACCGATCGGACCTATAAACTGGAGAAGAGTGAATTTGCCGTCTCTGGCTGGGAAAATGTGCTGGAAGGTACAACCAGGAGTGTTGAATTCAATAAAATTCAATTTGAAGAGATCGTTGGCAACCGGGATGCAAAACACTTCGCCCGCCGGCTAACAGAGCGCTTATTGAGCTATGACTTTGTTTCAAAGAAAAATCCTTTTCTGGAATTGGGTGGTTTTATGCCGGTATTTATGGGATATGGGATCCCCGGTACCGGAAAAAGTATGTTGATCGCAGCTATCGCAACCCGCTTAAAGGAGCACTGTGATGCCCTGGATATCCCTTTTCTTTTCCATCCTATGCCCGATACCCTGATCTCGACTTTTCAGGGCGGTTCCGCGGAGAAAATGGTTCAGTGGATGAAGCCCTTGCAGGATCCCGGGAAACTCATTTTTGCGCCCATAGATGATGCGGAGAACAATTTACAGGAACGCACCGCCCAGGGAGTTTCGGCAGGGGTAAAAGAAGTGATAGGGGTATTCCTGAGATATACGGAAGGAGCCTACGCAATTAATTACGGCAATAGCGCTATTGGTCTCTTTACCAACCTGCCAGAAATGCTGGACAAGGCCGTTATCTCTCGTGTGCAAGGGCGGTTTAAGATCGATGGGGCCCGTACTATCCCGGATTTTGTGGATCAGGATTATTTGTGGTGGCGCAGGTTTGATGAGACCATGCCCGATTTCGTGAATATGAAGAACCCGGAGAATTACAGGTTTTTAAGCGATCAGGGCCTGGCGAAAAATCTCGGTGAAATTTTGAAAACCAGCGAGAAGCCAACCGAAGAACGGGTTTTGGAAATCTACGGGCAAACCGAAGCGAAACACAGGACGACAGAACATTTGTTTTATGCTGAATTGTTTAAGAACATTCAAAGAATATTTCCCTTTTTTTCATCAAGGGATATCCGGAATATACAAAGTGCAGTATCCCTTCGTTTAACCGATTTTGATCTGCCGGAAGACTGGTTTGAGGATGCTTCGCTTTATTTTAAAAAAGACTATAATACAAAACTTTCCATGCTGAAAGATCTGATGAAGCAGAACATGAAGGGTCTTAACTTTTCGGATATACGAAAACAAGAAACGGTCCGCTACCTGGATAATGTGGCCACTATAGCGGATACCGATTTTAAGCGAAAAGTAGACCAACGGGTACATGACCTGGAAGTGCAAGTTGAAGCACAGCGCAAATTTGAATCCCAAGAAAAAGGCTAATGGAAAAATTAAGGGCAGCAGGACTATTCGGAGGAGGTTTGGTACCTCTTTCCGGATCGTTGGTCCGGCGCTATAACGAATGTCTGGCCCTTTTAGGGGTTAGCCCGACAAAATTGAAGATTTTTTCAGTGGATGGAATTGGATGGAGCCCAGAGGTAGCCCTGGAAAAAAAGGATAATTTTTATTTAAACAGCGGAGAGGCCAATGTAAATGCAATTGTCATTTCCCCGGATCAAAATGAAAGAGCGGTCCATATGCCGTCGCATAGTTTCGACAAGGACGTAATGCGGGCTATTTTCGCGGCCTACGGTAAGGAAATCAGGGATATAACAAAGGACTCCGCGGCCATTGCCCATTTGGATCAGAATATAGATGCCTTATACGAACCTTTCGATCTACTTCGGTACAATACTATTGTCATACGCTTTAGCATATTACATGATCTCGATAAAAGAAAGGTAGAGCAGGAAGCCCTGGTAGCGCTTTTTAATGCCAAGAATAATTTCATAGACAGGGAGATCCATAAAGAACTGCTTCAGACCGCAAAGACCTATGGCGATCTGCGGCTTAGAAAACTGGCTTTGGAATCCATATCCTTTAAAGTCAGTTCTTTTTATACCAGGGCTTTTGGCGGAGTATTTGTATTGAAGGAATTCATTAAACCCATTCTCGTTTTTGAGGATGAGGAGATGTTTAAAAATGCAACGAGTAACACGGCTCATGATGTACTGCTCTATCACATCCACCATGAGGAACTCATAGAAACACTGGTAAAACACCTTATCCTGGAAAAGAATTTAAACAAAGCAATGAAAACCACTCGCTATTCCCGGATAAAAAATCACAGATTTGCGAAACATATCAAGAAAAAAGAGCATTCCCTGAAGGAGATCCTTAACAGCCATTTTCTCTCTAAAAAATACCTTAGCCAATTGGATCTGGAGGTACAGAAAAAAATATCAGGGGTAGAAATTTACTTTCAAAAACTGATCGTGGACAAGCACCTGAAAATAGGGGATTATGTGGACAAGCAATATTTTAAAGCCCTGCATGAGCCACATTCCTCGCTGCAGGAAGAAGAAAAGGAGCTTATATGGAAATTGCTCTGTAAGATTATTCCCAATGACCCTTTGCATTTGTACTGGTACGATAAAGAGGCTTTTTACAGCGCATACACTGACTGGGATACCGCCTACCAGGACTGGGTGATCGATTGTATTTTGAAGAACAATTAGCATAAAGACCAGAATTAAAGGTGTTGAGTTGGTTTGGATAGTAAATGACCGGCATTGTGAACAGGCCGAAAGCAAATTCCCTCCACCAGGGAAGTGGAAGGGGTCTAATTGAAAAGACAGTTCTTGATCAACGGTCCTCTCAATGTTAACTAACGGTTAGCGGCATTGTGGAAAATAAAAAAAAGGAACCACTAAAAACAGAAAATATGACACTGGAAATCATTGTATTTGTGCTGGCCATCCTTTTCGGGATCGTTTGGTACTGGAGAGAATCTAAAAGCAATAAGCTCTATCGTTTGGCTAACCGGATCACCCACACCAAAGAATTACAGATGAAGCCGGAAAACACCAAAGGTTTTTTGCACAGGCAACCATTCCTGTTGCGGTTGGTATGGATTACCCTTTTGTTCGTTTTAGCGGCTACAGTGGTTAGCCTGGTCACTCCTGTCAATGCCTTTTACGTACAATATTTTGTATCGGCCATCGCAGGAACCTTAATAGGGACCTTTGTAGCATCCGCCCTTATTTTTGCCCAGGACAGTGCAAAAAAGGAAAACCTGGATAAGGTGCTCCAAAGAGGGAAGGATCTTGTGGGCGAAATCACGGAGGCGGGGGAGCCGGTGGAAGAAGAAAAAGAGGCTCCGGTCCCCGAACCGGAAGCAACTCCGAAAAAATCGGCCCGCGATCGATTGAAAGATAAGGGGATGATAAAGTAAGTTCATTACTCATCATTGTGTCAATACCTTAACAACAAGAGACAAGACAAAAGATCTTGGAGAAAAGACGAAAGCACTTACCAACTATCATTGAGTAAAGAGTAAAATTATAAGAAATCTTGTAACTAGCAAATCATTCTTAATACTAACTACTGGATACCTAATATGATAAAAAAACCATGATAAAAAAGTACTGGCAAAAAGGAAGAAAACAAAAACGCATACTCACCATCACCGGGATTGTTTTGCTGCTGGCTTTGTTTTTTCTCAGGGATGAGTATCAGCCGGTACTTTTGTTTCTGAGGAGGTTTTTTTTCATCATCCTGCTGGCAGGGCTTTTTCTCTGGTTTGCGCTTACCAAATTCCGAAGCGCCCTAAGTGCCGGCCGTAGGATACTTAATCTGTTGGGAATGGCTGCCTTTTTTGTTACGCTTTGGTTTTTCGGATGGAAACTGAACCTGTATCAGTACATGCAAACCTATAATGTATACAACCACTTGCATAGGATTGAAATAAATGAATTACCTCTCACACAAAATGAGCGCATACAGCCGTTCAACAATATTGTTACCATGGCGTATGAATCCATCGGGGAGACCCAGGAGGTATCGCTACCGCAACTCGTTCGGTTAGATAGCAGCAACCAGTGGACCATGGCGGTACAACCTGCCAAGGAGTACACCTGGCAGCGGATAAATGACAATACGGAGGAGCTCTTTGCCGTGGAGAGCACTTCGCCCTTCCCCAGGTTTTCCAATGAAAATCGCATTCCTGTCACTTTTTCAATAGGGGAATCCCTTGCCTTTAGTAGAAATACCCACAATGCGGTGGTACAGCGGTTTAATCCTTTTCAGTTGTTCACACTAGAACCCAGTGATGTTTTTTATATGAAAAACGATGATGGTAAATGGGTGCAGGTAGTAAGCCTTATCAGGTGGACAGGATTCTTCTTTCCGTATCCCACCTACGGTGGAGTTATGATTATCGATGCGGGAGAGCACAATTTCAAAGATTATTTGGAACGAATCAGCATAGGAAAAGGGAAGTATGTTCCGCCGTCCAAAATACAGGATTATCCTTTCCTGACCGGGCAGAATACCCTTGCTGAAGAAGTTTCAAGGATCCAGGCGCAGTCACTGCAATTTTTGGGGGGCTTTACGGATCCTTTGCCCTGGAATATGAAGACTGCTGTAAAAATACCTGAACTACCCGACGATCAGAACCAACAGCCCTTTGTAACCGACTTCAGTTTTGAAGGAATGAAAATAGATGCCGAGGACGGACTTTATCATTGGTTTGGGCTGGAACCCATAGGGGATGAACGTACAAGTCTGGCTTACAGCGTCATGATCCCGGCCGATGGTACGGACAAATTGTATTATTACGATCACGCTGCTAAAAAAGAAGGAATGGCCGGTGTTTCGGCCATGCCCTTAAAAGTGGTGGAATCCAGAAAAGAGTACGACTGGTCTGTTAACAAACCGGTAGAGTTCCGGCCGTTCATTAAATACATTGCAGGCCGGAAACGCCTGTTTGTATTGGGTACTGTCGCCGCCATGCGAGACAGCAGCAAACAATTTGATGGGGCCGCTACCCCGGATCTGGCACTTATAGATGCAGAGTACAGGGATGTGATCTGGATAGATGCCAAGCACCCTTCAAACTGGACCAGTACTATTCTGGAACAATTGGGAGAAACCTGGAAGGCTTCAGAACGACTCACAGATAGGCAGTTATATCCGGACAAAATCGATCTGGATATGGACAAAGTCCGGAAATTGGATAGGGTGCGAATTGATTCCACGGCGGTTGGGCGCATCCCTATTTCCAAGGATACTATTAAATGAAATATTGGAGAGAAAGTAGTGCCGGAAGCGCAATCCAGGGAGGCGTCTGAAAAGTAGAATGCAGTAGTTAGCGCCAACGTAGTGAAACAATCTTTTGCCTAACAACCGGTGGGGTGCAGATTGCCTCGCCCACTAATATTTCAAATAATGATCCGGCCTGTAAACAACAGCCCGTTTTCTGTCCTTAAGTATGAATTCCTCGGTTACGTAGTCCATCGCATCCCTCTCCGTATCGGTATCCTCTATTCTTAAACCTTCATTTTGGTAGAAGGGTTTGGTTTGCAGTTGATCACCCTCATAAACTACCAGATACATTTTAAAGTTTTTGTCATAGCTCTGCTTTTTTTGCAGCTTAAAATAATATCCCGTATACATTTTTTCTTTATAAAGTATCGTACGATCTTCAAGGTATTGCAGGGAGTCCTTCATTTCATTGTATCTACGCTGCGCAAAGAGAGCCGCTTCAGCGAGCGCCCTTTGGGATTTGTATTCCTTCGGAAACAGGGTTGCCTTTCCAATTTCTTCCAGGCTTTGGTACAACATGGCCCGGCCATCTATATCTGCGGCAAGGGAGTCTAACATTCCGGAGGGAATAACATTTCCGTTTTTCACTATAAGTGTTGCATAAGTAGTTCGGATCCTGGGGTCTTTTACCAGAAGGAGTCTGTTAAAAAACTGCTGCACCTCTTTTTCCTTAAGAAAGGGGTAGAGCAATATCGTATAATCTTCAAGCAGGCTATTCTGTTCTTCTTCATTTCTGCTGTACCTGCCCTGTGCATTTCGATTATTATAATATCCCAGGTGCCTTTTTAATTGAATTTTGGCATCATTCAATAGTTGCTTTTTGTATTTTTTATAACTCCCCGGTTTCACCATTCCCTTGGATTTGAGATCGGCAAGCAACGAAAGGATGGGCAGTTTATATTCATTGATACCGCTGTAATCCAAAATTTCCGGGTAGAGCTTTTTTGCAAGGGCAAGACTATCCCTAAAAGGACTGAAAATATGCTGGATATCAAACTTATTTGAAACCAACGGCAGGTCCAGGGACATCAGGTTCAACAAAAGACAAACCGAGTTTTCGTCCCTGACATTCGCTATCGCCCGTAAAATCTTGGCCTGGGCGCCCGAATTGTTGTACGACTTCCCATAATATTCCTTAAAAAAAGGAACTACCCCCGGATGATCCAACTGTCCCATTTTTTGAATTAGATGGGATTGAATGTTCTTTTTATCTTCGGGAAAATCGAAGGTGGCAATGTAGTGCTTCAGTGAATCTATGTGCTGCTCATTAAATTGAATAAAGCGATAACCATTGAGTACAATACTGTCATTTGCGCGGAGGGCAGTAAAGAAGTCGTTTGTTTTGTCTTCCAGAATATCCCGTCCTACAAAATCGCCTTCCGGTTTAAAATTTTCAAAAAATTCAGATATAAAATTACTCGGCTTTTGAATAGTATCCACATTGGCTTTGAGTTCATATAGGAAACTGCCCCGGATCACATTTTTAATAAGAATGCCACGAACACTTGCGGTATCGGTAAGTGTCATTGATAATTCGTAATAGCCTTCCGGGGCTTGTAGCCTCTTTTCCCTGAGAACGGTAAATTTTTTCTCAGAGTATTGTTTTTTTCTAAGCGCCCAGGCCGAATCAATACTCGGAAAGGTTAGATAATCATGACTTTTTGTAAGTTCCACTGTGATAGCCTCATCATTTTTATTCTGATAGACTGTTTTTTTGGTGTAGGGGCTATAAGGCTTGCGCTTTTTCCAGTCCTGATAGTAGCTTTCGCTACTCTCCACAAATTTAGGTGGCTTTACCGGAGATACCGTGCTGAAAAACATTGCCGTATCCCGTACGCTATGGAACGATTCAGGATATGTGGTTGATTTTAATTTGAAGGATTTAAAGTAGGTTTTGGCGGTCTGGGGTTCCCTGGTTAATACTCCCATAAGATAATAATCCCCCCTGCGCAAAGTTGTCCTTAGATACAGGTGTTTCCCGCTGATGGAATCAAATACGGCGTTCGAAGTGAGGCTGTTGTCTTCGTAATCCCCATATTTTGGTTTTAGTTTAAGATCCTGATAAAAGCGTTTTTGGATTTGTTTTAGTTCGAAGCGATCCTCTTCAATAAAATCGAAATCATTCAATGTGGTCTTCCGAAGAAAGTAATAAGAATCATTGGAAGGGTCGTAGCCCTCCAGGCTGCGATTGCCGCTTCTGAAACGGTTGCTGAAATTATAAAGGGCCGGCATTAGGATATCAAAATCATGGTAACCCGAAGCCAGTTTCACGGTATTTTGTTGCGATTGCCGGAACTTCAGGCTATTAAAAATGGCTTCCGATCGTTCCCTTACATAATCACCTTCCCCGCCCATTTTAAAGATCAGGATTTCCAGCGGGGTTATAAAGATCTGATAGCGCTGATGATCCCCGTTTTTAAGGCGGTTCTTAATATCGAGGCCCTCAAAGCCATTTTTCAGGACCCGGGTTTTCTTCAGAATCTTCCCTGGAATATTTTCAAAGAGGAGTCCTTCAATGTCGTCCAGGGTGTAGTCAGCCTCCTTTTTTAGGAATGAAAAAGTAGGTATGCGGTTTACCATAAAGTAACTTCCGTTGGCCAGATCAGGGGAAAGGTAAGTGGTATTTACAAATTCCGAAACCGGAAATAATTTTTCGGGCAGGGAGATGGAAAAGAAATCATCGTCCGGGCCATAGGTTTCATAATTGTTTTCCCGTCTTTTGTTTTCGAACCGCTCTTTAAGCCTTTGACCTTTGGCGGTAGCTGTAGACACCAGGGGTCTTACGGTATACCCGCTTTTCCGCAACAGAGAAATTACACCTTGCCCTCCCGGCAAATGGGCGGCCCCTATCCCGGCAAAAACCTTTGCCGTTTGCATAACGGAATCCAGGCGGTGCGCCATATTTTGATTCCGGATATAGAGCATGTTTTTTAAGTAATGCTCGGTGTACATTGCCCGGTCTATGGAATCCAATAAATTAATATTGCGTTCTCTGTAAGCATCCTGCATCAAGAACATCAGATCCTGGCGCAGCATTTTCTTTTGCAGCCATTCGTCCGGTTTTGGCTTTACCGGATTCAGACTTGCCCGTCCTACCAGGGCCGTAGACTCTTCAAGATCTTCAAGCGCTATAACAGGTTTATGGAATTTACTTCCTGCCTGATAGATAAACATGTCGAGGTAGGTTTCTTCCTCAAAATTTTGAGACCGCTCATTGGTGCGGTAGAGAATGTTATTTACAATCCGGTCCTCAAATGCAAGATATGCTGCAAGATCCTCTTTTCGGGGCGGTTTTATTGTGAAGGGACGGCTGTAGAAACCTTTGGCTACAAATCCGTTACCCTGCCCGTAGCCTATATTCCCTGAGTCCGAATCGTTTTCGAGCCATGTGCCGGGATCAGACTCCAGCGCCACCTTCTCGCTTTGGTCCAGTGCTTCGTAGAAGACGTCATCCAGGCGAAAGGCGATCTTTTTACTCACATGCATGGTGCCGTAGAGATAGGAGGTTTTTTGCAGCCCGTTGCCCGATATCTCCCAAAGTAGGCTATTCTTCTCCTGGGCCGAGAGCATTGTGGCGAAGCAAACAAACAACAAAGCGATGGTTAAGCGCATTAATAATCGGATTTAGGATAAATTAGCCCAAAATTGGAGGCCGTTATGCGTACTTTTTGTCAATAAAAAGAAAGTGGTTCCACTATTTTCCTACTATTGCTATTTCCGATAGCAGTATTGACAATCGGTACGTTTAATTCTAACGGAATTTCCCTACAAGTCGTATTTTTGCGCAGTTAAATTTGAGGATCACACCATGAAGGGAGTACTTTTAGTCAATCTGGGATCACCGGATAGTCCTACAGCAAAGGACGTAAGACCGTACCTGGATGAATTTCTGATGGATGAGAGGGTCATCGACGTTCCTAAATGGCTTCGGAATATCATAGTCCGGGGAATCATTCTCCGGACCCGGCCTAAGAAATCGGCCGAAGCCTATGCAAAGATCTGGTGGGAAGAGGGTTCACCTTTGATCGTGATCTCCGAGCGTTTCCGGCATAAAGTACAGAGCAAAACAGACATCCCGGTGGCATTGGGGATGCGCTATGGCAGTATGACCATAAAAAAGGCACTCCGGGAATTGAGAGAAAAAGGTGTCCTGGAGGTGTTCCTGGTGCCCCTCTATCCACATTACGCAATGAGTTCCTATGAAACAGTGGTGGTCAAAACAATGGCAGTGCAACAGGAACATTTTCCGGCAATGGGAATTACTACCTTACCTGCCTTCTGCAAGGATAAGAATTACATTAAAGTGCTCTCAGAGCGAATTTCACAAGGACTGCAAGGCTTTGATTACGACCATATATTATTCTCCTATCACGGCATTCCCGAACGGCACATCCGAAAATCTGACCCTACCCATTTTCATTGTAAGATAGACACCCAGTGCTGTGATACGAATTCAGTATCACATCACACCTGCTACCGGCACCAGTGTTTTGATACTACTAAAAGGGTGGTAGCCCACCTCGGACTACCGGAAGATAAGGTGAGTAATTCTTTTCAGAGCCGTCTGCCCAACGATCCCTGGCTAAAACCCTATACCGACTTTGAATTTGAACGCCTGGCCAGGGAAGGAAGGAAAAATCTGGTCGTGATCACACCTGCTTTCGTAAGTGACTGCCTGGAAACCCTGGAAGAGATCGCAATGGAAGGAAAAAAGCAATTTCAGGAGGCTGGCGGCAAAAATTATAAACACATTCCCTGCTTAAATGATAGTGATGAATGGGTTAAGGTGATGGCTTATTGGATTAAGGAGTGGGCGGAGAAAGAAATGTTGCCGGTTTAGCGCTGGAGAACTAATTCATCTGTCGCTTTTGGACTAATCGATAAACAGATAGTTTCGCCCTGCTCGTAATGACACCCGTAAATTTTGTGTACAAGCCTTGGGAATGAAGAAGATTGCCCAACACGGCTTTCATTTCAAAAGCGTCATTGCGAATACCGCCAAATGCGTTATGAATCAATAGCCACCAACCTGGGTAATAACCGAATTAAAAAGTATAGCAGTAAATAGTTAATGGCAAAAGTTTCTTCTGACCAACTCGGGACAGAACCTATTGGACAGCTCCTGATAAAACAGGCGGTACCGGCCTCGATCGGGATCCTTGTGATGAGTCTCAACGTTCTGGTGGATTCTATTTTCGTAGGCAACTGGATCGGCTCTATTGCAATAGCGGCCATTAATGTAGTTCTTCCGGTCTCCTTTTTTATAGCAGCTCTGGGAATGGCCATAGGGATAGGTGGCAGCAGTATCATTTCAAGGGCTTTGGGAGCAGAAAATAAGAACAAAGCCCTTAAAACCTTTGGGAATCAGATCACATTGACGCTGTTGCTTACCATTTCCATGGTGGGCCTCGGCCTTTATTATGTCAATGGCCTAATCCCGGCCTTTGGTGGGAAAGGTGCCATTTTTGACCCGGCCAAGATCTATTATACCATTGTTTTATACGGAGTGCCTTTCCTTGCGCTTTGTATGATGGGCAATACGGTGATCCGGGCCGAAGGAAAACCCAAATTTGCCATGATCGCCATGATCATTCCCTCGGTGGGGAATCTGGTACTGGATTACCTTTTTATTTACGTTTTCGATTGGGGCATGGCCGGGGCTGCTTGGGCCACTACGGCCGGTTATCTGCTGTGTTTTGGGTATATTCTGTATTTTTTCCTTTCCCGGAATTCAGAATTAAAAATAAGCCTGCCGCATTTTGGGCTGGACCTTACTATTTTAAAGGAGATCTGCTCTTTGGGCTTTGTAACCCTCTCCCGTCAGGCGGTAGTAAGTATCTCTTATCTTTTGATGAACAATATTTTATTCGACCTTGGCGGGGAAGCTATGGTTGCGGTCTATGCCATTATTGGCCGGATGCTCATGTTTGCACTTTTTCCGGTTTTCGGGGTTACCCAAGGTTTTTTGCCAATTGCCGGGTTCAACTATGGCGCGAAAAAATACCAAAGGGTACGAGAATCTATCAATACTGCCATCACCTATGCTGCCCTCGTTGCAACCCTGGTATTTGTGGTGCTTATGGTTTTTCCCGCGGAGATCGCAGGACTGTTTTTGAGTAATAAGCCCGATATGTCTGCGCTGGACCTGGCCACAAATGCTTTTGTACTTGAACATTCGCCTTCTGCCATGCGGTGGGTGTTTGTCGCTACCCCGATTATAGCGCTGCAATTGATCGGCGCCGCCTATTTTCAGGCTATAGGAAAAGCTGTTCCGGCATTATTGCTCACCTTAACAAGGCAGGGGTTCTTTTTTATCCCCTTGATATTGATCCTGCCCCAATTTTTAGGGGAACTGGGTGTCTGGATCTCTTTTCCCATTGCCGATACGCTCGCAACTATTGTCACTGGGTTTTACCTGAGAAAGGAAATAAGAAGAACTTTGGTTGGCCGGTAATCTGTTACCAGTAAGCAATCTCCAGTGAACAGTTTTCAAACGAGAGGTAGGGGATGTTAACCTGAATCCGACTAAAAACCCATGAAATATGGACTTTCGTTCAGTCTCCCCGTTACCTTTCTTTGTGAAAAAGCACCCGGGGTCCGGGGATTGGCACAATTGCTTCAGCGACTATAGTGCCTTTACATATGCAGCCATTTTCTCCCTGCCTGCTGCATCCGGCAGGGTGCCATACCCTGCCCGCATATTATCGATAACATGCCTGGGTTTGGAAGTGCCGGGAATAGCGCAGGTTACCCCTTCGTTAGACAGTATAAATTTCAGGAAATACTGCCCCCAGCTCTTAATCCCATATGCTTCAACCCAGTCGGGCAATGGTTTTCCGTCCACGAGGCGGAAAAGGGAGCCGCTCCCATAAGGTTGATTAATGATTACCGCGGTTTTATGTTTCTGTACCGTGTCAAAAAGAGATTTCTCGGCATGCCGGGATAGTATCGAATAATTGAATTGTACAAAATCCGGTTGTTCTGCGGCAATGATCTTTTCCAGTTTTTCGTGGGCGGAATCCATATAGTGGGTAATCCCCCAATACCGTATTTTGCGCTGCTCTTTCCAGGTTTTTAAGGTCTTCACATGGGTTTGCCAGTCGACCAGGTTATGGATCTGCATCAGGTCAATGCTCGTACGTTGCATTTTTTTGGCAGAATCTTCCATTTGAGAGATGCCCGCTTGTTTGCCCGATGTCCATACTTTGGTCGCGTAGAAAAAATCGTCCCTTGAGTCAAGGGATGCAGTCAAAATGCCAACAACCGCTTCCGAACTGCCGTACATAGGGGAAGAATCGATCACCTTTCCTCCTAAGGCATTCATTTCTGAAAGCACCTGTTTTCGAACTTCCAGTTCCTCTTTGGAATCGCCAACATCAAAGGTCTGCCAGGTGCCAAGCCCTACCACAGGTAGTTTTTCCCCGGAAACAGGAATGGCCCTTTGGAGCATATTCTCAGCCGCAGCGAAAGAATACAGGGAAGACAGTGACGCTAGGCCCAAACCCGTCATCCCGTAAAGCCGGAGTATTTCTCTTCTGGAGTAATTCATATATCGTACTCATTAAAATTCATTGGTCTCATTCGTTAGTTGAAACCCTGCCTGCGGCAGGCAGGTATGCACTTTAGTGCAAGACTTTCAGTTTCTAAAAACATTTTAGCCATAATAGTTATTAGGTTATTGATTATTAAGTTATTATAGCGTTCCGA
>JBGTNL010000107.1:0-2548 GCA_041743085.1 Flavobacteriaceae bacterium | reverse complement strand
ATTACCAAAATATAGTAATTTTGATATGAAACATTAATGAACGATGTAAAATGAGCAATACAACCAGTATAAATTTAGGTGACCATTTTAGAGGTTTCTTATTGCAGCTTACCAAAGCCGGGCGATATGGATCGGCCAGCGAAGCAGTGCGGGCAGCCTTACGACTGCTGGAAGAGGAAGAGGCAAAATACGGGGCTTTGATCAAGGCATTGCAAGAAGGCGAAGAAAGTGGCCAATGTACCGAGAATTATGACGATATTGTGCAAGAAGCCATTGCGGAATACAAGACCAAAGCCGCAAAGTGAACAATTATACCCGCTCAAAAAAAAGCAAGCAGGATATCCGCAAAATGATTAAGCGCAGCATGGAGGATTTTGGGGAAGAACAGACCCTTAAACACATGGCCGGGCTGAAAGAAAGAATGCAATTGCTTGCAGAACGTCCCGACATTGGCCGCAGGTTCGAACATACCCTTACAGAACATCAATACCGGTCTTTCAGGTATGAAAGCCATGTGATCTATTATTTAAAGCGCGACAGCGACATTTTTATTGTGCGTATTCTACACACCAAAATGCTTCCCGAAAAACATCTATAGAAAATCATGTATATGATTTTTCGCTACAAATTAGTTGAATTACATTGAAACTACCTGCAGTTATAACTGATATCCCAAGATTTGGTACTCAGTGCCCTATGCCGAATTCTGCTTTTAAGAGTAATCGTGTCTGAAATCAGTACATCTTTGGCACTTTGTAAATTTGCAGGATTGTTGGATAATTCCGGCAAAAAAATCTTTCATTTGACATGGTGGATGCCTTTCGGGTTGGGCGGGCTAGAGAAAGAGAAATTGCAGTAAAAGAACTCAAAGCCAGAATCCCAGAGTGAATTGCGTATTATGACAAGTATAGCATCCGTTTCGTTGTAAAACCGGCAGAAAATAGAAGTATAAGAATATAACTATTTTGTTATGTAACATTTTTGTTATAATTTCGTTATATGAAATCGAGTGCTCTGATTAAAATGGTTCAAAGAGATGGTTGGCATATCGTCAGAACCCAAGGAAGCCACCACCATTTTAAGCATCCAAAGTAAAAGGGTCTTGTAACAATACCGCATTCTAAAAAAGATGTTCCTATGGGAACGGTAAAATCGATTTTAAAACAAGCAGGGCTTTTATAGTCCAAACGGTTTGTTTTCAGACTAGGGGAAAGCAAAATGCATCATCATGGGAAAAACAATTAAAGTTTTTGTCGAAAAGGCGGAAGACGGTACCTATTGGGGTACTACACAAAATATACCAGGGGTAGTAACCGCTTTTGGTAATTCATTGGAAGAATTGAAAGAGAACTTAAAAGTTGCCTTCGATGATTATATCGAAGTTGCCGAAGAAGAAAAAGAAAAATGGATAAAGGACGTAAAGAAAATGACGCAATGGGATTATCAGATGAATCTGCAGGCCTTCTTTTATCTGATTCCAGAAGTGAAGATTTCAGCCATTGGTAAAAAGGCGAAAATCAACGAATCTTTGATGCGGCAATATGTTACGGGTAAGACTGCCGCTTCTGAAGAACGGGTGAAGCTTATAGAAAGTGCTATTCACGAATTGGGTAGGGAGTTGCAATCGGTATCCTTTTAAAAATTACAATTATGGAAATCAAAATCATCGAAACGGACGAACAATATAAAGCTTACCTTAATCGTATGAACGAAATTTTTCATGCCGGAGAAGGAACACCTGAAGGACAAGAACTAGGGCAATTGGCGGATATTATAGAAAAGTATGAGGACAAACACTATCCAATGGAATAAATTCTAAATAAATGTTCAATAAATTTTAGTGTTCATTGTCACTGAACATATTGAGATAATGAACAAAGGTAAATTTTATTTTATTTTACTGGTTAAGAAATAATAGGCACCCGTATATTTGCATCATCAAACGCTTGTTCAAGCTCGGAGTATGATTTTCCGTTCGCGAACAAACACAATGGCCTTCATTGGCTGCAATCGGTTTTTGCCAATGGCATCTTGGAGGAATAATCGATGGCATCCGGGTCTTTAAATGCTGTGCCCTCGTCGGTCATTTCGCCATAGCCTTCGATAAGCCGACCTCCCTTGACCATAAAGGCCACTTCCCGCGAGCTTTCCACACCTTCTGACCGGAATGTATACTCACCTATGAGCTTGTCATCCTTCAATCGACCTTTAAAGGTTCCGGTATTCTTATCCTTTCCCGATAGTGCATAGGCGAGGTTTCCCGTTACAGAATCTCCATTTTCAGTAATCTCGAGGTCAATGGTAGTTCCATTTTCATCGTACGTATAGCATCCCTTTTGTAATACGGTGGACATCCTTTTAAAACGGAGCAATGGCACCTCACCGGCCATCAAATTTAGTCTGTTTTCGGTGTCGATCGAATATCCATCGACTTTACGCATCATTTTTAAAAATACACCTTCCCCCTCGCCGCAGTACATCAGGGTCGCCGGGCCGGGTTCCCCGAACGAGATGGCCTTACCGTTCAGGGTATAGTCCGCGGAATAGC